>NZ_AKJZ01000047.1 GCF_000282055.1 Flavobacterium sp. CF136 | reverse complement strand
CCTATTTTAATTACACGTATAACTTATACTTAGTTAGCTATAAACTGAACTTGCAATTAAATTTAAATGAACTTATATCACTTATATGGTAAATAAAATATATGGTGGAAACATTTTTAATTATACAATTTCAAAACCCTCTCAAAGTCTGACGAAGGCAATCCTGCTTTTTGAAAAACAGCAAAATCTTGTTTTGTTTTCTCTATCCAGCTCAAACTATCGGTAACGTTTTGTAATTGGTATTTTTTATAAATTGCTTTTGCATCGCTATATTTATCACTTACCAGATAAGCATGTGCCAGATTTAGTTTTACCAGTAATTCGGTATCGTCTAATTTTTCACCTTCTTTTAAAAACTTAATTGCTTTTCCGTATTGCTTTGTCAGGATATAACTATAACCAATAGCGCTGTAATCAATTGCAGTGGCTTTTCCGGCATTAATAATTGTATTTAACCTTGGAATAGCTTCGTTGTATTTTTGTAGCTTAATTAAGGTGTTTGCCTGTGTTCTTAAATCATTAAAAACATTTTTTGAAATTACGGCATCATTGTAACATACATTCCCGAAATCTTTATATACTTTATTTTTCTCTATTGAAAGTAATTTTTGAAACTCCCCATAACGGTATTGCTTCATGATTTTTTCTAAAATACAAACACAAAAATCATCAGAATTGGCCATTTTTTGAGCCATTGTTGAGGTTTTGCACAAACTGATAATTTCGTTTTTATTGTCCTGGTTCCAGCCACGGTTAAGCTTCGTGTCGACCCAGGGTACGACTTCTAAAACTATTTTTTGTTTCAGCAGCCAGTTTTTGCTTTCAAAACCAAACCAAATTGTATTGGTATTTACCTCTAAACAGGACGATTTATCAAGCGAAAGACGTTTGGCATCCTTACTTAAAGGTTCATCCTGAAAAAAGCAGGCATCCTTGGTTTTTCCGTCATCAACGTATTTTTTTGCATTCGCATCGGATGTAAAAAGTGCATAGGTACATTTGTCATCCCCTGAAATTTTTGACATTAAAAATACGGCTCCGGCAGACCCCTGACCTATGCCATATGGATCCGGAATAGCTTTTAGTACTGAAACCAGACTATTTGCCATTTGCTGATTTTCATCCAAAAGTGTAATTCGGTACACTATTTCGGTTGTTCCTACAGGTAAATCTTCTGTTTTTACGGTAATCCTGTTACCTGCTGAAACTATTATTTCTTTTGTAGTAGCGCGTTCTTTGTCCCAATAGCCATCTTTTTGCGCAAAAGCATTATAAAAAGAACTAATTAAAAACAAAACAAATATTTTCTTCAAATTCATCTTTTATGGATTAATACGTTTAGCCCTGATGGAAACGGCATCCTTTTGTGGCGGGGTTCGCCACAAAAGATATAGTGGACAGCAGGAAATAGCTTCTAAAATTCAATATTAATTTCAAAATTCAATTTCAATTTCAATGCCAAATTATAATAGGTTTCAGCTACGCTCAACCTGAAACATTAAACCTGAAACAAAAAATTTTATCAATCCGGTTCGTTCATGATTTTCTCACGATATTTTTTACCGATTAATAGTACCATTTTTAGTTTATAGTCGTCAACCAGCCATTCTCGGTAGTTTTTACTGCACTGGCTCAGACATTTTGCATAACGCTTGATACGGCATTCGATATCGTCATCTAATTCTTTTCCGAGTGATTTTGCTTCCTGTAATGTTTCGGTATTATCGACACACATTGCGGCATGCTGCTCTAAAGATTTGTCTAAAACCACTTTTGAACGCAAATTTTGCTTGATGATTAGCTTGTGTTCTTCATCAACATCAAAAGTAACATCCGGTGTTTTACTGAATTTAGCACGCAATTCAGGTGGCATATTGTATTTGAAATACAATTCGATTTCAGTATCATCACGAAGGTTTTCTAAGTAAAACTCAGGTGATTTAAAAATGTGCTGCCAGTTTACCGGCTCACTCCATAAACCAAAACGCGCGGCATTGTTACCCAAATCGATAACCGTAAACTCATCTTTACCGGGTAATTTACGAGATCCGCGACCAATCATCTGGTAATATAACGTTAGTGATTTTGTTGCTCTGTTCAAGATAATGGTTTCAACAGTTGGCTCATCGAAACCCGTAGTTAAGATTCCAACTGAAGTGAGAATAGCATCCGGCGTTTTTTTGAACCATGCCAAAATATCTTTACGCTCTTCTGAACTGCTTGTATTATCAAGGTGTCTGATATCGTAACCGGCTTCTCTAAAGGTTTCATAAACATATAAGGAAGTATGGATACCGTTATTGAAAATCAGGGTTTTTTTACCTAAAGAACGCTCGGTGTATGCATGCAGTAATTTCTCCTGCATAACGGTATTGGTATATAAATCATCTGACGATTTTACGGTATAATCTCCATTGATACCTACTTTTAAGGAGGTCAGACCAACATCATAGCTATATGTGGTTGCTTTGGCTAAAAATCCTTTGTCAATCAATGAACTAATGGTATCACCCACAATAAGTTCATCGTAACTCTGGTGCATTGGTAATTTTATATTTGAACTCAAAGGTGTTGCCGTTACTCCAAGAATAAAAGCGTTTTTGAATGAGTTTAATAATTTTCTAAATGAATTGTAATGTGCCTCATCAATAATTACCAAACCAATGTTGTCTAAATGTAATTTTTCGTCATTGATACGGTTTTTTAAGGTTTCGACCATAGCGACAAAACACGAATAATCGTTCTGATCCGGTAATTCTTTTACTTTACTATTGATGATTTTATTGGAAACACCAAAACCTTTCAGCATTTTTGAAGTTTGCTTACAAAGTTCGATACGGTGTGTTAAAACCACTACCTTTTTATCATTATGAGCTAAATAACGACGAACGATTTCGGAAAAAATTACTGTTTTTCCGCCTCCTGTTGGCAATTGATATAACAAATGATGTTGTGGAGGAGCATTATCTAAACGTTCAAAAATGGCATCGATGTCACCTTTTTGGTATGCATAAAGTTCTTTTTTCTCTTCTCTTTCTATTTCTAAAGTGTTTTGAGACATTGTATTTTTTTGGATTTTTGCAAAAATACACCTAAAAAACAGTTATTCATCTTATTTTAACTTAAAATAAATGATTTTTTTAAATAAGTTTTTTTTATAAGAAAAGCCTCTATAAGTCGATTTTATCTGAGATTGCTTCAAAATCATACTTGTTTTTCCATTTTTGCTGAATAGTTTCTTGTTGAATTTTAATAATTCTCGCTTTAAATTCATTTAAAATTCCGTTAGAAATTACAAAATTCACGGCCTGTTCAAAAGAATTCAACATGCTTTTATAAAACAATTCCTGCTTTATGAAATTTCCGGATGAGTAAGTTTGTGCAATTTCGATATTATAGAACATAACATCGGCAGTTACAAAAGGATCTACGCCGAGCAAAATAAAATGTTTGATATACTTTTGAGCCACTGAACGGCGCATTTTTGCTTTTGGTTTCCTTTTTGAACCCGGTTTTTTAATGGGAAAATATTCCTGGGAAATTTTAGTTTTACTTTCCTGCAAAAGTTTATCTTCTTTGGGATTAAAAACAAAATCATAATACACTTTTACAGGACTAAATTTCTCGTACAACTCAATAATTTGTTCTTCGAGCTGTTCTTTATTTAATTCTGCAAGATATTTTTTCAAATCACGCTTACTCATACTCAAAGTTTAAGAATACAAAAGTAAATTACTTTTACTATTCATACTTCAATAATCAACGATAATACTTAATTTTGCGGCATAAACTCAAAAAAACAGATACATGCTCAAGATTTTTAAAGTTACCGCAATTTTAGAAGGAATCTCCTATTTAGTATTATTCTCTAATATGCTTTTTATCAAAACCAATAATCCTGAACTTTACCACACTTTATTACGTCCGTTGGGAATGTCGCATGGTGTTTTATTTATTGGATATATCGTATTGGCAGTTTTACTAAGAAAATCTCAAAACTGGGATTTAAAAACTTTCGGAATCATTTTGATCGCTTCTCTTATTCCTTTTGGAACTTTTTATATTGAGAAAAAATATTTAGAAAATAATGCATAAGCTTTTGGATAAAATATTTAATTTTTTATATCCTGTTTTTAGGGATTGGGGAATGAGCCGCAATTTTGCGTCTTATATCAGCCTAATCTTCAATATCATTATTATGGTTGCCTTGGCTTATGCCATTTATTATGTAGCCAAATTTGTTTTGGTCACGCTGACTGCCATTTTTGCACAGCGTACTAAAACCAAGTTTGATGATTATTTAATTCACAATAAAACAACAAAATATACCGCTTATTTAATTCCGTTTTTCTTTATTTACAAAGCAGTTCCTGTTATTTTAGATAAATATGAATATTGGGAATCCGTTTTTGGGAAAATAGTAGGTGTTTACATTGTTTTGATCAGTTTATGGATTATCAGAACGATTTTTAATTCTTTACGGGATTATTTAAAGCAAAAACCGGAATACAGTGATAAACCTATTGACAGTTTTGTTCAGGTTATCATGATTGTACTTTGGATTTTTGGGGTTGCCATTATTATTTCCAAATTATTCGGAATTAAACAAGGTGAACTGCTTACCATTTTAGGGACGCTTTCAGCAATTATTATCTTAATTTTCAGGGATACTATTTTAGGTTTTGTTTCGAGTGTTCAGGTAGCCATTAATGATATGGTTCGTATTGGTGACTGGATTACAATGGATAAATTTGGTGCTGATGGAGATGTAATCGAAATTAACCTGACAACTGTAAAAGTCCGAAATTTCGATAATACGATTACTACGATTCCAACCTATGCTTTGAGTTCAGATTCTTTTCAGAACTGGCGTGGTATGCAAAAGTCTGAAGGAAGACGTATTAAAAGACATATTTTGATTAAAAGCAGTACCATTCGTTTTTTGAATGATGAAGATTTGAATCAGATGAAAAAAGTGCAGCTGATTAATGGTTATATCGAAACCAGACAAGCCGAAATTGAGAAATACAATAATTTACGCGGTGTTGATAAAACGCTTTCTCTAAATGGCCGAAACATGACCAATTTAGGTTTGTTCAGAAAATATATTATGCAATATTTAATCAACTATCCGGGATTAAACAAAGATATGCATATTATGTGTCGTCAATTACAGTCAACAGAACATGGAGTTCCTTTAGAAATTTATGCTTTTTCGAGTGACAAACGCTGGGCAAATTATGAATATATCATGGCCGATATTTTTGATCACGTTATGGCTTCTGTAGTCTATTTTGATCTTGAAATATTTGAATTACCATCGAAGATTGGTCGTTTGGAGTAATTTTTTTTTGTTTAAAAGTTTCAGGTTTTTTGTTTCATGTTTCCATTCTTGTGTCAGAAATGACAATATTGTGTTTAAACCCCAGTTTGTCGACAAAGTTTAAAAACTTGAAACCTGAAACAAAGAAAACCTGGAACTATTCTTTCACCTCTTCAAAAACAAATTTTGAGTTATTATATTCTATAGGAGTTCCGGGTATAAAACAGGGAAGATTCATATAGGTACCAATTATGCCACTCCCTAAAAATAGTTTATTTTGTTTCTTTAATAAAGCAATGGGTATTCTTTTCCAGCTTCCTCCATTAGAGATGTAATGAAAATCGCCTCTCAAAGTATCTCCTTTTATATCTCCCCTCACATCTCCGGAGTCTTTTCCTACTCTATAATACGATATTTCGTAACGTCCGTAAAAACGTTTATTACTCTTGTTGATTGCTAAAATTGCTGTATCCTTATTATTCACAGCCCGATAGACAACATGATTGTAATCCTTTTTTTCTTCCTTAGAATTGCAGGACATCAGAAAAGCAAATAATACAGAAACCATTATAAATTTTTTTAGCATTTTCTAAAGTTTTTTTACCATATAAGTGATATAAGTTCATGTAACTTTACACAAAGCTTATATTTACTTATATCACTTATATGGTGTAAAATTTATTTTATAAACGGTCTTTTACGAATTCTATTTGGGTTTTTCCATGTGCTTTTGGTTTTCCATCCTCTCCCAGACTAACCATCGTAGTGTGATCAATTGTGATAATTATTTCGCGGGTCATCATGTTTCTTACTGCGCATTTTAGCACTAATGAAGTATGGCCAAATTTCACTACATCAATTCCAATTTCAACAATATCTCCTTGTCTTGCCGAACTTTTAAAATTGATTTCCGACATGTGTTTGGTAACTACTCTCGAATTTTCTAATTGCACAATCGAATACAAAGCCAGCTCTTCGTCAATCCAGGCTAATAGCTGTCCTCCGAATAAAGTTCCGTTCGGATTTAAATCTTGGGGTTTAACCCATTTTCTGGTATGGAATCTCATATTTTTATTTTATAAAAACAAAAATAGGGTTTTACTATCGGATTTTTTCTTTAATTTTAAAGAAAAAACATGAGCGATAGAGACACTTTTTTAAAAGAATTCAGAGGCGAAACTTTAGGAACCGTAAGTGCTCAATCTTCTTCAGATGAGTTGTTCCAAAATCAGACAATTAGACCTATTTTAAAACTTCAAAATGACTTGTTTATAGCGGTTTTTATCAATTACGTAAATAAAAACAAAGCCGATTTTTATTCGTATACTGTAGAAAAGAAACTTCAAACGATTGAAAATTCTATTCAAAAAGATATTAAGTTCCGAAATTCTTTAAAAGGAATTGTCATGGCGCTTTTTACAATTGAAGAATACAATACGTACATTCAAAATTCATCAAGTTTAAACAAACGAATGATGAATTTATTGATTGACCGTTTGAAAAGTCAGGTGCAGTTGTTTGAAGTTGAATCGGATTCGAAGTAATTCCAAACATATAATGATTCTTCTCAAAATTTTATTCAATAAATGTAAAAAAGCGCATTAGATTCTAAAATTTAATGCGCTTTTTAATTATTTTAAGCTTACTCTTCAGACAACATCAACTCCTTAATGTATTTTACAGGAGCACTTCCAAAGCTTAGGAACTTCTCATGAAATTGTTTTAAATTGAATTTATCTCCTTGTGCTTTTTTAAGCTCTTCTCTTAAATTATAAATTTCAGTATATCCTGTAAAATAAGAACACAATTGCACCTGAGATAAAGTTACGCGTTTCCATTTTCCATCCGCTTCAGCTTGCTGCTGAAAAGCTTCTCTGGTCAGTAAATCCAACGCAGCTTCTTTAGACATGTTTTTTGTGTGAACACTAATGTCTAAAATGGTATTACAGGTTGCTCTTAAATTCCATTTATAATACATCAGCCACATTTCATCAGAATTTTTGTATCCGCTTTCCAACATCATTTTTTCGGCATAAACAGCCCAGCCTTCAACCATGGCGCCATTTCCTAAAATAGATTTTATGATACTCGGAGATTGATTGCTGTAAACCAATTGGGTATAATGTCCCGGGATTGCTTCATGGATATTTAGGATTTGAAGAATGTAATCGTTGTATTCACGTAAATAACTTTCTGAGTTTTCAGCCGTCCAGCCAGACATACTTCCTACATTATAATAGGTATTTGCATTTTTATCGTAAGGTCCCGGTGCAGAAATAGAAGCTCCTGCAACGCCAGCCATATATGCAGGTTCTTTACGTACCACAAGCGGTTTTGACGGATCGATATACAATAAATCTTTCGCTTTTACATAAGCAGTCAGCTCCGGGATTTGTTTTTCAATTTCAGATTGAAATTTTTCCGGTGTGGTATGCTGCAACGAAATCTTATCAATAACCTGTTTGATTAAGTCTAATTTATCTGCTGGTTTTGGCTCATTTCCCTTGTATTTAGCCCAAAGTTTATCTGCAAGAACAAACATTTTGTCATGTAAATCTTTTTTGTGATCAAGAGCAATTTTATAAATTTCGTCAGCACTGTAACCTGATTGAATGTCAAAATTGAATTTTTTAGTATACAATGCAGTTCCCAATCTAAATGAACGAGGTGTTTTGTTTGGTAATTTTTTAAGCCATTCTGCATAATCTGTTATTGCTTTTACCGAAACTTTGGCTTTACCGAGCATTTCTTTTTTCTCAGCAACAGTCAATTTACTTTTTTCTAAAGCAGCGCTTAAATCACCTTCAAAAACAGATGAACCTCCTAAATTTTGATCAATCGCAAGTTGAGTGTGTTCAATAGTTGGATTCCTGATATTTTTTTTAGCTGCTTCATAGTAAGCCGGAATATTGTTCATTTTTGAATTAAAAGCACGCAGGCGAACTTCTGCAGTATCGTAATTTCCATTTAAAATTTCTGCAAAAGATCCGCAGACATTATATTGGGAAGGATTCCATTCAGATGATTTCAATTCTTCAATATTGAAAATAGTAGTTTCCAACTGATTTTTTATCATATGAAAATCAGTTTTATTTTTATCCGATAGCTCTTCGATATGATATTGTTTTAAAGAATCTAATTGTGCATTTGCAAAATCAAGCTGTTTTTTATCTGCTGCAGCATCCGGAATTACCAAAATAGCATCAAATTTATGATAACCAACAGCCGCAGCCCAGTCCGGATTAATTTGCCATAGAGCAGTAACAAAACCAGCTTTATATTTATCAAATTTTTCATCTAAAGCTTTGTCTTTATTAGATTTGGTGCTTTTGTTACAGGAAAAAAGTATAGTAATTACAAAAATTGAAACAAACAGTTTTTTCATATTTTATTAAATGATAAAGTGAAAATAATTTTAATATTCAGGGCTATTTATTTTTTGTTCCCTAATATGCCAGCAAGTCAATAAGTTCTTTTTCGAATCTGTCTTTTGGTAAAAACTGATCTTCCAATGCTTTTGTAAACGGAATTGGAGAATCTAAACTGGATACTCTTTTTACAGGAGCATCCAGATATTCAAAACATTCTTCCATAATCAAGGCTGAAATATCACTTGCAATTCCGCCAAACATAGTATCTTCCTGATAAATAATCACTTTCCCTGTCTTTTTAACCGATGCGAAAATAGTTTCGGTATCTAAAGGCTGCAAGGTTCTTAAATCAATCAAATCTGCATCTATTTCAGGATTTTTTTCTAATGTATCTAATGCCCAGTGTACAGGAGCGCCGAAAGTAATAATGGTTATAGCATTTCCTTCTTTTAATAAAGCAGCTTTTCCTAACGGAATGGTATAATAATCTTTTGGTACATCCTGATAAACACTTCTGTATAGTTGTTTATGCTCAAAAAACAAAACCGGGTTAGGATCATTTATTGAAGTATTTAATAACCCTTTGGCATCATAAGGAAAAGCCGGATACACCACTTTTAAACCCGGTGTTTTGGTAAACCAGGCTTCGTTTGTCTGAGAATGAAATGGCCCGGCCTGGGTTCCACCGCCACAAGGCATCCGGACTACAACATCAGCTTTTTCGCCCCAGCGATAATGCGATTTAGCCAATAAATTCACAATTGGATTAAAACCTGTAGAAACAAAATCGGCAAATTGCATTTCAACAATCGCTTTATAACCGTTAATTGACAATCCCATTCCGGCAGAAACAACTGCGCTTTCACAAATAGGAGTATTTCGTACCCGTTCTTTTCCGAAAAACTCGACAAAACCGTCTGTTATTTTAAAGGCTCCGCCATATTCTGCGATATCCTGCCCCATAATGATGAGGTTTTCATGTCGTTGCATAGATTGCTCCAGACTATTTCTAATTGCATCTATAAAACGAATATTTTTAGATTCTGATGAATGAATAACCTCCTCATGTTCATAAGGATTATAAACATCACCCAGTTCTCCTTCAAGAGTTGGAACAATTTCTGGTTCTGCATTTGCTATGGCTAAATTTTCATCAATTTCCTGTTTGATTTCATTGTGAAGCTGTTCATCAAATTCTGCTGTCAAAACCCCTGTTTCTTTCAAAAAACTCCGGTAATTTGTAACAGGATCTTTAGCAGCCCATTCATCCATTAATTCCTGCGGAACATATTTAGTACCACTCGCCTCTTCATGTCCACGCATTCTGAAAGTCTTAAATTCTAATAAAACAGGATGCGGATTTTCCTGGATTGAAGCTTTCAATTCAGATAGTTTCGTGAAAACTTCCAGAATATTATTTCCATCAATAATATGACTTTCCATACCATAACCAATACCTTTGTCCGCTAAATTTTCGCAAAAATACTGTTCGTTTGTAGGTGTCGAAAGACCGTAACCATTGTTTTCAATAATAAACATTACGGGCAATTGCCAAACTGCAGCTATATTTAGTGCTTCATGAAAATCACCTTCGCTGGTTGCACCTTCTCCTGTAAAAACAGCTGTGATTTTCTTATTGTTTTGAAGTTTATTGGCTAAAGCAATTCCGTCAGCAATACCCAATTGCGGTCCCAAATGCGAAATCATTCCAATAATTTTATATTCCTGAGTTCCAAAATGAAAACTACGATCCCTTCCCTTTGTAAAACCATTTGCTTTTCCCTGCCATTGTGAAAACAATCTGTGCAACGGAATGCCTCTGGAAGTAAAAACACCTAAATTTCTATGCATTGGCAATACATATTCAGATTCATCTAAAATTGATGTAACTCCTACTGCAATTGCTTCCTGGCCGATACCCGAAAACCACTTTGAAACTTTTCCCTGCCGAATTAAGATCAGCATCTTTTCTTCGATTAAACGAGGTTTTAGTATTTTTTTGTATAAATCAAGTAATTGACTATCGGTTAGGTTTTGTCTGTAAAAGATCATTTTGTTTTTTTTATTGTTTTCAAATATATAAAAATATAACAATTTTAACATTATTTGTTAAATAATTAATTTTAAATTTATTTTAATTAGCTGGAATAAAAATAGAAAAAATTATATGTGTTTAACGTATTTCTTTTAAAAAGTCAAATTAAGATTAGTAGTCTAAGATGTCCCACTGATTTATCCTATCTAAACTGCAAAATATGGGGATAGTATATCTTCAAAATTAAACAATCCTTTTCCTTTATCTGCTAAATTTTCAGCAACAAAAATAACCCCGCTTCCAAAAGCTTCCCTGGAAATACTTTCGTGAATAAGCCTTACAGTCTGAAAAGGAAATCCGAAAACAACCTCATGTTTACCAACGATTCCTCCTGCCCTTACAGAATTAATGTCTTCTTTTTCTAAATCAAGTGCTTCAGCAATCTTTAAGGCTGTTCCGGAAACACCATCCTTTCCTTTAAAATGTTCCTCAATAATTTCAATATCAACCCAAGGTGCTATTTTTTGCAGAAATTTAGAAGCAAATAATAAATAATTGACTCCAAGTGTGATGTTCGGGCTCCAAAATACTGTTGTTAGTTTAGAAAGTGATTTTAAAAAATCTTTTTCTTTTTTGGTGTAATGTGATATAGCAGAAATGATTTTTACTTTTCGTTTTCCGGCTGCCTCGCCATAAGTGTAAATTCCGGAGTTTGATGAAAAATCGATTATGACATCAACTGGCTGATTATCCATAAGTTCTGTTATAGAAGTGGATGAACTGGAATAAATTTTCCCTGTTTCATCAGAATCAATTCCAAGATATTCTGCAGTATTGCGATTATCTAAAGTGCTGCTTCTTTTCATTACCCATTCAAGAGAAAATTTCTTGTTTTGTAATATGACTGAAGCCACTGCTTTTCCTGTTTTTCCAAATCCTATTAGTCCTATTTTCATGCTACACTTTTTTATAAAAATAAAACTTTTTATTGCAAATTTGTTTGTTTCTAAAATTATTAACATGTTTTTGTAGTAAAAAAGTAGTTAAATTGAATAATAATCAAAATTTATGTTTACTCATAATGGGTTAAAATATTGCGGTAAAAAGTAAATTTTATAGTAAATTTTAAAATTCAAATCTAAAATATTCTCTACCTTTGTTATTGAAGAATTTAAAAAAATCCTTCGTTCTTTTAAATAAAAATGTAAAGTATGCAAAACATTCCTAGTGTAGACTTACGTGATTTCCTTTCGGACGACCCGAAACGTAAACAAAAATTTGTAAATGAAATCGGCAGTGCATTTGAAAACATTGGCTTCGTAGCCCTAAAAGGTCATTTTTTGGATGATCAGCTGGTAGGCGAGCTTTATAGCGAAATTCGAAAATTTTTCGCTTTGCCAATAGAAACCAAGCATAATTATGAAATTCCCGGAATTGGCGGCCAAAGAGGTTATGTATCTTTTGGAAAAGAACATGCCAAAGGACGCAAAGAGGGAGATTTGAAAGAGTTCTGGCATTTTGGTCAGTATGTTGACAAAAATTCCAAATATGCCTCAGAATATCCGGATAATGTTGAAGTAAAAGAATTACCCCGTTTTAATGCTGTTGGTAAAGAAACCTATCAAATGCTTGAAAAAACAGGTATTTATGTGTTAAGAGCTTTAGCATTACACTTAGGTCTGGATGAGTTTTATTTTGACCAGTATGCTAAAGAAGGAAACTCTATTTTAAGACCAATACATTATCCGCCAATTACTTCTGAGCCGGAAAATGCAATTCGCGCAGCCGCTCACGGCGATATTAACCTGATTACCTTATTAATGGGAGCCCAGGGTAAAGGATTACAGGTTCAGAATCATGATGGTGAATGGATTGATGCTATCGCAGCAGAAGATGAATTAGTAATTAATGTGGGTGATATGCTGTCAAGACATACCAACAACAAACTAAAATCTACGATTCATCAGGTTGTTAATCCGCCAAGAGAATTATGGGGAACGTCCCGCTATTCTATTCCTTTCTTTATGCATCCTGTAAGTGATATGCGTCTGGATTGCTTAGAAAATTGTATCGATGCAGAAAATCCTAAGAAATTTGAAGACATTACCGCCGGAGATTATTTATATGAACGTTTAGTGGATTTGGGTTTAATAAAAAAATAATCTTTAAATTTACTTGAATTAATAAAAAGACATTGAGTTTATGCTTAATGTCTTTTTGCTTTATAAAATTAGAACGCGGATAACGCGGATTTTTAAACCATTATTTATGAGTAATCTTTTACATGAAGAATTAACCAAATCAATACTTAAAGTCTTTTATGATGTTTATAATGAATTAGGTTATGGATTTCTTGAAAGGATTTATCAAAATTCATTATACTATGAACTTAAATCAAACGGATTTAAAGTAGAAACTCAAAAGAGAATAAAGGTTTATTATAAAGAAATTGAAGTTGGTGAATATATCGCTGACATAATAGTTAATGATTTTATAATATTAGAATTAAAAGCACAAGAATATTTAATTGAAGCTAATGAATTTCAATTAATAAATTATTTAAAAGCAACTCATTGTGAGGTTGGGCTTCTTTTAAATTTTGGAAAGAAACCTGAATTTATTAGAAAAGTATATCAAAATTTCAAAAAATAAAATCCGCGTTATCCGCGTTCAAAAAAACACAAAATGGACTTACAAGACCAACTTAAAAATTTATTTCCTGATCATGTGGAATCCAATGAACCCGAAGAAGTTCAGGAACAAGAACATATACTCTATGTTCAAAAAGAACCTATGATTTGCAAATTCGAAAAACGAAAAGGAAAAGCAACAACGATAATCGAAGGTTACGAAGGAAGCGATGAGGATTTTAAAATCCTAGCCAAAGAAATTAAAACAAAACTAAGCGTTGGGGGAACTTTTAAAGATGATTCCATTATTATTCAGGGAGATTACCGAGACAAGATTATGGCTATTTTAAAAGAAAAAGGTTTTAAAACAAAACGTGTAGGCGGTTAAACAATTGTAGTTTATTAAATTAAAGAAAAAATCCTCAGAACCTTTGCAACTTAGCAACTTAGCACCTAAAAAGAAATGATACAAGCGTCAGAATTAATACTAAATCCGGACGGAAGTGTTTATCACCTAAACCTTCGTCCCGAACATATAGCTCACGATATAATTTTTGTTGGAGACCAAAACAGAGTTGAAAAAATTACTCAGTTTTTTGATTCAATAGAATATTCTACACAAAAAAGAGAATTTAAAACTCAAACCGGTATTTATAAAGGAAAACGAATTACCGTAATGTCAACCGGAATTGGTCCTGACAATATTGATATTGTCCTTAACGAATTAGACGCTTTAGTGAATATCGATTTAAAAACGCGTCAGCCAAAAGAAAAACTAACATCATTAAATATTATCCGAATTGGGACTTCTGGTTCATTGCAGGCAGATATTCCTGTGGATAGTTTTGTAATGTCTAAATTCGGACTGGGATTAGACAACATGCTTCGCTCCTATTTAATTGATGACGTTTCGCAAGATGCATTAGAAGATGCATTTATCGTTCATACCAATTGGGATATCCGAAAAGGAAGGCCTTATGCTATTGCATGTTCAGAAAAGTTAGAAAAAATAATCGAATCGGATAAAATATTCAAAGGAATCACCGCTACAGCCGGAGGTTTTTATGGACCACAGGGACGTGTTTTACGTCTGAATATTCAGGATTCAGCATTAAACAACAAAATGGATAATTTCAATTTTGATGGCAACCGAATTACCAATTTAGAAATGGAAACTGCTGCTATTTATGGGCTTTCGGCACTTTTAGGACATAATGCGTTGTCATTGAATGCTATCATTGCTAATCGTGCTTCTGGAACTTTTAGCGAAGATCCGTATAAAGCAGTAGATGAATTGATTACTTATACTTTGAATAAACTTTCTAGTGCAATCTAATATGCAAAATACAATCCTTAAATTTGAGAAATTACTAAATGAAAATGTCAATTATATTCCGACATTAAATAATGAAGTTTTAGAAGCTAAAATTCCTGAGAAATGGTCAAAAAAAGAAATTCTGGGGCATTTAATAGATTCTGCAATTCATAATTTAGTTCGTTTTACAGAAATAAATTATTTGGAAAAGCCTTATCAACACAGATCTTACAGTCAAATGGATTTGGTAAGTTTGAATCAGTACCAAACAATGGATATTAATGAATTGACAACATTATGGTTTTCAGTAAATAAACAAATTGTTAGAATTATGAAATCTGTTGATGAAAGAGCTTTAGATTATAAAATTATTTTGAGTAATCAATCTATAATTGATTTAAGATTTCTAATGACCGATTATGTAGAACATTTAGAACATCACATTAATCAAATAAAGTCTTAATCATGTTTTTAAGAGTTGCCAGACATACAAATAACTTAGAAAAAATTGAAGATTTTTATGTCAATATTTTAGGTTTTGAAAGACTCGGTGGTTTTCAAAACCACAATAATTACGATGGCGTTTTTATTGGTAAAACAGGTTTGGACTGGCATTTTGAATTTACACAATCAGAAACAAAAGCTGATCATAAATTTGATGAAGATGATATAATTGTACTTTATCCAGATACAATTAGAAAATATAATATGTTACTTGAAAGTCTTTTAGAAAATGATATTCCAGGGATAACAGCAATAAATCCGTATTGGAATGAAAATGGACAAATGTTTCAAGACCCGGATGGTTATCGTATTGTGATTTCGCCTTTAAAAGCAACAAAATTAAATTAGAGAATGGCAGAAACACACACAAAAATCCTATTTAGATATTATAGTGATTTATTAGAAGATATGGTTGTAGAAACTATGTGGGCAGAAATTATTGATCTGGAGAAAGGATATTTCAAATTAGATAACATTCCGTTTTTTGGGCCTTTGATTGCAACAGACGATATTTTCTTTGCAGAATATGATGAAGATGAAGAATGTCTGGTTTACAGGAAAACGATAGAAAGCTTTGGAAATTCCATTCTTCAGGTTGTAATTTTAGAAAAGGGTTTTGACAAAGAGATAATTAGAGAAAAATTAAAAGCAGTTAATTGTTTATCAGAAGGTTTAAATGAGACCTTATTTGCCGTTGAAGTTGTAAAAGATGTAGATTATTCTGTGGTAAAAAGCATTTTAAATGAGTACGTAGAACTCTCGGTAATAGATTTTGCAGAGCCTTGTCTTTCAGAAAAACACAGAGCTGATTTATTAAAAAATTAAACAACAACAACAAACCTATAATACGCATACCAAACAACCTAACTTAAACTTAACCATAATGAAAACAGTAAAAATTGCAGGTGTCCCTGAACACTTCAATTTGCCATGGCAGCTATGCATTGAAAATGGCGAATTTGAAGCTGAAAATATAGATTTACAATGGAAAAATATTCCTGAAGGAACAGGTAAAATGTGTCAGATGCTTCGTGATGGTGAAACTGATATGGCCGTCATCCTGACTGAAGGAATTGTAAAAGATATTGTGGCAGGAAATCCGAGTAAAATTGTTCAGATTTATGTTCAGTCACCTCTTATTTGGGGAATTCATGTCGCAGCAAAATCTGATTTCCATACGATAAAAGACCTCAGGAATAAAAAAGTAGCTATTTCGAGATTAGGTTCCGGATCACAATTAATGGCTTATGTGAATGCACATGAACAAGGCTGGAAAACTGATGATTTAGAATTTGAAATCATCAACACAATTGATGGTGCTGTTGAAGCTTTAACCAATGGAACAGCCGATTATTTTATGTGGGAACATTTTATGACCAAACCTCTTGTCGATCAGGGTATTTTCAGACGTGTGGGTGATTGCCCGACACCCTGGCCTTCATTTGTAATTGCTGTTCGCGATGAGTTCTTGAAAAAAAATCCTAAAACAATTGAAAAAATTCTTGAAATCATAAATAGTACTACTCACGATTTTACTCAAATCCCTGATATAGACAAGACATTGGCTGATATTTTTAATCAAAAACCGGAGGATATTCAGGAATGGTTAAAGCTTACACAATGGTCACAAAAGAATTTAACTGAAAAAACCTTTATTAAGATTCAAAATCAGTTATTTGATCTGGGAATTATTGATAAAAAAAGTACTTTTGTTGAAACTGTGAAAGCATTGTAAAACATTGCTTTTTAATGCTATGATAAAAATTCCAAAAATTGACTTTCCGCAATTAAAATCCAAATTACAGGTGAAATCTCCCTGGGATCGGTTTATTATTATGGTATTAAGTCTTTTGATAACGATTCCTATTTTTATCATACTGCATCAAAACCTGATCGATTTAAAATGGCCTTTCAATTTAGATCGCATATTTATTTTTTTATTTGTTTTTGCTGCCGTTTTCTTTCTTTTGATGTTATTACGAACCATTATAATAATTTGCATAGCGCTTTATTTATTGGTTTTATTCTATGGAAGTGTTATTGGAAATTATGGGTTTAACGAAATCTCCGAAGATTATAATTCTATGATTTATACGATGTCAGACAACCCGTATCCACAAGATATAATCGTGGCAAAATTGCTGCCGTTTCCTAATAAATCAAAAATTATTAATGCCATAGAATATCAGGATCCAAAAGTTAGAAATTTTGCTATTATGGCTACTTCTAAACATTTCAAAGGGATAAAAGGTTATTCAGATTACAGAACTACAATTCAGTGTTTTGCTGTTTTTAAGGAAATCAACAATCGATGGAACTACGTTAACGACCCAAAAGAAGGTGATTATATTGCTACAGCAAGCGAATCATTAGAATATTTTTCGGGTGATTGCGATGATCATTCCATTTTAATGGCAGCTGCTATTCGTTCAATTGGAGGAACACCAAGATTAATTCATACCAAAGGACATATTTATCCTGAGATACTTATTGGTTCATTAATTGACTTGGAAAAGGTCAATTTTTTGATTAAAAATGTGCTTTTTGTAAAAGAAAGTAAAGGAAAAGTAATTCATTATCACATTGACGAACGTGGGCAAGTATGGTTAAATCTTGATTATACTGCCCAATATCCGGGAGGTCCTTTTATGTACGAGGAAATTTTAGGAGCTTTAACCTTAAATTGATTATTTGCAATTTATTTCAATAATTCAGAAGCCTGTCAGGATTTAAATTTCCTGACAGGCTTCTGATAAGTTTATTTTGTAAGCTGAGGTCGAAACTACTTCTGACGTTTCTTTAAAACATTCACCACATCATTCAGCTGAAAACCTTTTGCCTGCAATAGGATCAGATAGTGAAAAAGCAAATCGGCACTTTCGCTCAGGAAAAGATCGTCGTTATCATCTTTTGCTTCAATAACTACTTCTACCGCTTCCTCGCCCACTTTTTGAGCAATTTTATTGATCCCATTTGCGAATAAAGAAGCTACGTAACTCTGTTCTGTATCTGCATTTTCTCTTCGGCTTTTGATAGTATTTTCCAAATCAGAAATAAACCCGTAATTGACTGCATTTTCTTCCTGCCAGCAGGTATCTGCACCTGTGTGACATGTTGGTCCAACAGGTTTTGCCTGAATTAAAAGAGTATCGCCATCACAATCATTTTTAATAACTACCAGGTTCAAAAAATTTCCACTATCCTCACCTTTCGTCCAAAGTCTGTCTTTTGAACGGCTGAAAAAAGTAACTTTCTGAGTATCCAATGTTTTTTGAAGCGATTCTGCATTCATATAACCCAGCATCAATACTTTTTTTGTTTCTGAATCCTGAATTATTGCCGGAATTAAACCGTCTTTGCTTTTTGAGAAATCTATTTTCATAGTAATTTTAGATTTTAGAATTCAGATTTTAGATCCTGATTCCTATATTTTATATTTAGTTTTATTCTATTCTCTTTATTCTATTTTCTATACTCAGATTCTAACTTCTATGTTATTATTTCTAAGCTCTTGTTTTAAAACTTTAATCTCGATTTCTTTAAAATGAAAAACACTCGCAGCCAAAGCAGCATCAGCTTTTCCTTTTTTAAATGAATCTACAAAATGCTGAATGTTTCCAGCCCCGCCGGAAGCAATTATCGGAATATTTACTAATTCAGAAAGCTTAGCCAAAGCCTCGTTTGCAAATCCGTTTTTTGTTCCGTCATTATCCATAGATGTGAATAATATTTCTCCTGCACCTCGTTCTGCAACTTCAACAGCCCAATCGAATAGGTTTAATTCTGTTGGTACTTTTCCTCCAACCAAATGTACAATCCATTGTCCGTCAATTTGTTTGGCATCGATAGCTACAACCACACACTGGCTTCCAAACTTTTGAGCCAAATCGTTAATTAATTGCGGATTTTTTACTGCCGATGAATTTATCGAAACTTTATCCGCTCCGTTATTCAGTAGAATTTCCACATCCTCAACAGACGAGATTCCACCACCGACTGTAAACGGAATATTGATTTTCTCCGCAACACTTCGTACCATGTTAACCAAGGTTTTTCTTCGTTCTTCCGTAGCCGATATATCCAGGAAAACCAATTCATCTGCACCTTCAGCCGAGTAAATTTCAGCCAATTCCACCGGATCACCTGCATCACGCAAATCTACAAAATTAACGCCTTTTACGGTTCTTCCGTTTTTTATATCCAAACAAGGTATGATTCTTTTTGCTAACATTTTTTTAATGTGTCAATTTGAGAATTAGTCAATTAGATAATTATTTTACACAAAGCAGTAATTATCTAATTATCAAATTTTCTCATTATCTAATTATAAAATTCTCCAGTTGTTTCAGCGTAATTCTTCCCTCGTAAATCGCTTTTCCTATGATTGTTCCCTCACAGCCTAGTTCAGCTAATTTCGGTAATTCATCGAAAGTTGAAATTCCACCGGAAGCAATTAATTTTACGTTTTTAGCTTCCGCCAAAATTTTAGCGTATAAATCAAAACTTGGTCCTTCAAGCATACCATCTTTGGCAATATCAGTACAAATAACGTATTGAATTCCTTTAGTTTGATAATCCTGAATGAATGGAATCAAATCTTCATCTGAATCTTCAAGCCAACCTGAAACAGCGATTTTTTCGTCTTTTGCATCAGCTCCTAAAATGATTTTATCAGAACCGTATTCTGAGATCCATTTTTGAAATATTTCTCTGTTTTTCACTGCAATACTTCCTCCTGTAATTTGGTTTGCACCACTTTCAAAAGCAATTTTCAAATCAGCATCCGATTTTAAACCGCCGCCAAAATCAACTTTTAATTTGGTTTTCGAGGCAATTTGCTCCAAGATTTTATAATTTACAATTTTGCTCGATTTCGCTCCGTCCAAATCTACTAAATGCAAATATTCGATTCCATGTGCTTCGAATGATTTCGCTACTTCAAGCGGGTTTTCATTATAAATTATTTTGGTATCGTAATCACCTTTTGACAAGCGAACACATTTTCCGTCAATGATATCTATGGCTGGTATTATTCTCATTTATTTAAGTCTTAAAGTTTAAAAGTCTAAAGTCGTAAAGTCTTGATTTTTGATTTCAGATTTTCAAAATTGATATTGTAATTGATTTTTGATATTGATATTGAATTACATTTTTAAAAAATTCTCTAATATTTTCTCCCCAATATCCCCGCTTTTTTCCGGATGAAACTGAGTTCCGTAAAAATTATTTTTATGTAAAGCCGAAGCATATTCAACATCGTAATTCGTTGTCGCAATGGCTTCCGGGCAATTTGGGGCATAAAAACTATGAACCAAATACATAAATTCATTCTCAGGAATTCCTTTAAACAAATCTGATTTCAGATCATAAATCTGATTCCAACCCATTTGCGGTACTTTTACATTTGAAGTGAATTTTATCACATCAACATCAAAAATACCTAAACCTTTGGTATTTCCTTCTTCAGACGATTTACACATCAATTGCATTCCCAGGCAAATCCCTAAAACAGGTTGTTTTAAATTCGGAATCAAACTGTCCAAACCACTTTCAATCAGTTTTTCCATTGCTGAACTCGCCTCGCCAACGCCAGGAAAAATAACTTTGTCTGCAGACTGAATTTCTTCCGGATTATTACTCAAAACAGCCTTAAAACCAAGTCTTTCAATCGCAAACATAATGCTCTGAATATTTCCTGCTCCGTAATTTATGATTACTATTTTCATTTAATTTTGTTTGAAAGTTTCAGGTTTCAGGTTTCAGGTTAACAGTGAACCTGAAACTTTAAACTTGAAACAATTTTTATTTTTTTACAGATTTGTATAATGAGCGATCATTTTATTTACCAATCCGTTTTCATCAAAAAACATGACTTCAATCGCCATTTTATTCATAACCGACTTATAATAAAGTGCCACTGAATCAATACCTGACGTAACTTCTATAAGTTCAAAATGCAAATCCGGAATCTTAGTCAAAGCTTTCTGCCAATATGCTCTTACCTGCTCTTTTCCCTGAAGCGAACCACTTTCAATTCCGGCAGCCAGTTTCAACATTGGTGTCGTAATTTCAATGTCTTCCGAATAATGTTTCATGATGTCCTCTAAATTATGAGAATTCCAGGAATCAATCCATTCTTTGGCAAACTTTTTCGCTTCCATATATCTTTTGTTTTAGGATTGTTTCAAGTTTATTTTGTTTCAGGTTTACAAGCTTTGTGCATAATTGAATGTGATTTCTCCTTCGGCGAAATGACACAATGCAACAGCTTGAAATCTGAAACTTGAAATAATTTTTAACCTTTTCTATAACATTCCTTTTGTACTTGGCAAAATCATTTTCTCCGTATCTCTTTTCACAGCCACTTTTATCGCTTTAGCGAAAGCTTTAAAAATCGCTTCAATTTTGTGATGTTCATTGATTCCTTCCGCTTTGATGTTGATGTTGGCTTTTGCTCCATCCGAGAACGATTTAAAGAAATGATAAAACATTTCAGTAGGCATTTTACCCACCATTTCGCGTTTAAATTCGGTTTCCCAAACCAGCCAGTTTCTACCTCCAAAGTCAATGGCTACCTGAGCTAAACAATCGTCCATTGGCAGACAGAATCCATAACGCTCGATACCTAGTTTATTCCCCAAAGCTTTTGCAAAAACTTCTCCCAAAGCAATTGCAGTGTCTTCAATCGTGTGGTGTTCATCAACTTCTAAATCACCTTTTACCAGTATTTCCAAATCCATTTGACCGTGACGCGAAATCTGATCTAACATATGGTCGAAGAAAGCGATTCCCGTATCTATTTTGCTTTTCCCCGTTCCGTCTAAATTCACATTAATAAAAATATCCGTTTCGTGGGTTTTACGGGTAATCGAAGCCGAACGTGCCTCTAATTTCAAAAACTCATAAATCGTTTTCCAACTTGTTGTCTGAAGTATAATCGTTTCGTCTAATTCCTCACGTTTAGAAGAAATTTCGTTGCTTCCTGCTCCGTCAGTCATATTCATGAAAATGGCTTTTGCACCTAAGTTTTTAGCCAGTTCAACATCTGTCAGGCGATCTCCCAAAACAAAAGAATTCGCCAAATCATAGTCCGGATTATTCAAATATTTTGTCAGCATTCCGGTTCTCGGCTTGCGTGTTGGTGCATTCTCTTCAGGAAAAGATCTGTCGATAAAAATATCATCAAACAAAACTCCTTCATTTTCAAAAGCTTTCAAAACAAAATTTTGCGTTGGCCAAAATGTATCTTCCGGAAAACTATTCGTCCCCAAACCATCCTGATTGGTCACCATTGCCAATTCATAATCTAATTCACTGGCAATTTTAGCCAAATATTGAAACGCTTTCGGATAAAATTCCAGTTTATCCAGGCTATCCAATTGCAAATTTTCAGGTTCTAAAACAATCGTTCCGTCACGATCGATAAAAAGTACTTTTTTCATATTTTTATTTTTTGAGAATAAAGAAAAAAGAGTAAGGAAAATAGACTTTTCATTCTATCCAAAAGCTCTTTCAATTTTTTCTTTCTTCTTTGCTCTATATTCTTTCTTCTATTTTAACAACTTCAATTCCTTAATTAAAACTGCATTTTCTTCTGGAATTCCAATTGTAAAACGCAGGCAGTTTTCGCATAACGGCTGAGTCGTTCTGTTTCTGATTACAATTCCTTTTGCAATTAATTCGTCGTATCTTTTATTGGCATTATCTACTTTTACCAGCACAAAATTGGCTTCGGTAGGATAAACTTTTTCAACAAAATCAATATCTGTCAAAACTTTTAGTAATTCTTCTCTTTGTCCAATTATTGAAGCTATCTCCTGTTTTATTTTTTCTGAATCCTTCAAACGTTCAATTGCTCTTTGCTGAGTCAATTCATTTACGTTATAAGGTGGTTTTATTTTGTTTAAAACTGAAATCACCGCTTCAGACGCATAACAAATCCCTAAACGAATTCCAGCTAAACCATAGGCTTTTGAAAGTGTTTGAGTGATTACCAAATTTGGATATTCATCTATCTCAGTCAGCCAGCTTTCTTTTTCCGAAAAATCGATATACGCTTCATCAATTACTACCAAACCTTTAAAGTTCTGAAGCAATTTTACCACGCTTTCATCCGAAAAAGAATTTCCCGTTGGATTGTTTGGCGAACATAAAAAGATAATCTTTGTATTCTCATCAACAGCATCTAAAATCTTCTCAACCTGTGGTTGAAAATCGGTCGAAAGCAAAATCTCTCTATTCTCTACCGCATTAATATTAGCCAAAACTCCATACATTCCGTATGTTGGCGGTAACGAAATAATGTTATCAATTTTTGGTTCACAAAAAGCCCTGAAAAGCAAATCTAAGACCTCATCACTTCCGTTTCCTAATAGAATCTGATTTGATTTTACGTTATTATTCTTTGCTAAAATTGCTTTAACCGAATTCTGCTGTGGATCCGGGTAACGATTTACACCATTCTGAAAAGGATTTTCATTGGCATCCAGAAAAATCATTTCGGCAGTATCAAAATCTTCAAATTCATCACGAGCCGAAGAATAAGGTTTTAATATTTTTACGTTTTCACGTGTTATTGTATTTATATCGAATTTCATCGTCTTAATTTTTGGAATATAGAAAATAGAATTTAGAGAATAGATTTCTCTTCTTATCTATAAAATTTTCGATATTCTTTGTTCTATATTCTTTACTCTATACTCTTTAAT
Source organism: Flavobacterium sp. CF136 (assembly GCF_000282055.1). Lineage (GTDB taxonomy): Bacteria > Bacteroidota > Bacteroidia > Flavobacteriales > Flavobacteriaceae > Flavobacterium. Next base: position 7,388 of record NZ_AKJZ01000047.1, on the reverse strand, counting down.
CTAAGCGTTACAGCATTTTTATGCGCCTGCAATCCTTCGGCTTCAGCCATAATTTCGATCGCTTTACCAATATTCTGAATTCCGGTTTCTGATATTTTCTGAAATGTCATTGATTTCATAAAACTATCCAGATTTACTCCGCTGTAATTCTTCGCATATCCATTTGTTGGTAAAGTGTGATTCGTTCCTGAAGCATAATCTCCTGCACTTTCCGGAGTATAATTTCCAATGAAAACAGATCCTGCGTTCAATACGCCATTACAATAAAAATCATCAAACTCAGAACAAATTATAAAGTGCTCCGGCCCGTATTCATTGATTAATTCCAAGGCTATTTTGTCATTTTCAACAAAAATTAATTTAGAATTCGCTATTGCTTTTTTTGCAATTTCTTTTCTTGGAAGTTCTTCAATTTGTGCCTCAATTTCTTTTTCAACGGCATCAATCAGTTTTTTCGAAGTCGAAACTAAAATCACCTGACTGTCAGTTCCGTGTTCTGCCTGAGACAATAAATCTGAGGCTACAAATGCAGGAACAGCTGTATCATCAGCAACAACCAACAATTCTGAAGGACCGGCCGGCATATCAATTGCAACTCCAAATTGTGTTGCTAACTGTTTTGCTACTGTTACAAATTGGTTTCCGGGTCCAAAAATTTTATAGACTTTCGGAATTGATTGTGTACCAAACGTCATTCCGGCGATTGCCTGAATTCCGCCCACTTTTAATATTTTAGTTACGCCACATAAATTAGCAGCATATAAAATCGCAGGATTTATTTTTCCGGTTTTATCGGGAGGCGAACATAAGACGATTTCTTTGCATCCTGCAATTTCAGCCGGAACTGCCAACATCAAAACGGTTGAAAACAAAGGAGCCGTTCCGCCCGGAATATATAAACCAATTTTTTGAATCGGTCTTTTTTCCTGCCAGCAACTTACACCTTCGGTTGTTTCAACTGAAATTCTTTCCGTTTTTTGTGCTTTATGGAATTTATAAATATTATTTTTGGCTAACTGAATCGCTTCTTTCAATTCTGTTGAAATTGAATTAATTGCTTCTTCAATTTCTTCCGATGTAACTTCATAATTATCTAAAGCAATTCCATCAAAAATAGAAGTGTATTTTGCAACTGCTTCGTCACCTTTTTTCTGTACTTCCTTAAAAATTTCTTTAACCGTAACTTCGATATCATCGATGGTTTTGGTTGGTCTTTTTAATATTTCTGACCAGGTGTCCGATTTTGGATTATTTATTTTATTCATTTTTTTTATGCTTTAAGCTTTAAGCAATACGCAATAAGCTTTATTAACTTTGTGTGTTTTTTTGGCTCAAAGCATATTGCTTAAAGCCTAAAGCGGGCGAAGTCCTAAAGAACCATTTTCTCAATTGGGCAAACTAAAATCCCTTCTGCTCCGGCTTCTTTCAACTGATCGATTACATCCCAAAAAGTATCTTTATCAATTACAGAATGCACACTGCTCCACCCTTCCTGAGCTAATGGCAAAACAGTAAGACTTCTTAAAACCGGTAATATTTTACCAATTTCGTCAATTTTTTCATTCGGTACGTTCATTAAGATATATTTTGAATTTCTGGCTCTTAAAACCGATTGGATTCTGAATTTTAAGGTGTCTATGTGTTTTTGAATTTCCGGAGAAACTTTTGGTGAAACTGCCAAAACTGCTTCACTTTTCAAAATCACTTCTACTTCTTTCAAATTGTTTTTGAACAAAGTACTTCCGCTTGAAACAATATCTACGATAGCATCGGCAAGGCCAATATTAGGCGCAATTTCTACCGATCCTGAAATCTGGTGAATATCAACCGTTAAACCAAACGAACCAAAATATTCCGTTACAGTATTTGGATATGATGTTGCAACTCGTAAACCTGCCAAATCCTGAATAGAATTGTATTCAAAAGTCTTAGGAACAGCAACAGAAACTTTACATTTTGAAAATCCAAGTTTTTGGATTACTTCAATATGCTTACCTTTTTCTACTAATAAATTATCTCCAACAATAGCAAGATCTACAACACCATCAATTAAATATTGAGGGATATCTGAATTTCTCAGATATAAAACTTCCAAGGGAAAATTAGAAGCTTCTGCTTTTAACTGATCGTTTCCGTTATTAATTGAAATACCACAATCTTTAAGGATTTGAATGCTGTCTTCGTTTAAACGACCTGATTTTTGAATTGCAATTTTTAAAGTACTCATTTTTCTTTTTTTTTGTTTAATTAATAGTTTGAGTACAAAGAATAGGTAATAAAAAACCCGTTTGATGTACTCAAACGGGTTTTAAAATATGATGATTTACATCCATATCATTAACACATCGCTTGAGAGCAATTATGGAAATGATGATGATGTAATTGATTTATAAACATTGTTGGTTGTTTTTATTCTTTGATTTCGGTTGCAAATATACTAGTTAATTTCATAAAAAAGCAATTTTTATTTTAACTTAACGGTAGTTTATTGTTAAAAAAAAGCCACAGGCATATTTTTAATAGATTTTTTTAGTTCATGAAACGTATTTATACTTTAGAAATTATTGTCGAAGGCTTTTTATTTTGAAAGGACTTCGACTAAGTTTATCCTGAGCGAAGACGAACGGACTCAGCCTGACAGATGTTATTACTAAATATCTTTTTAAACCAAATGTCATCCTGAGCGAAGTCGAAGGCTCGTCAGTTGGAACGGGCTTCGATTAAGTTTATCCTGAGCGAAGACGAACGGACTCTGCCTGACAAATGTTATTACTAAATATCTCTAAACCAAATGTCACCCTGAGCGAAGTCGAAGGCTCGTCAGTTGGAACGGGCTTCGACTTCGCTCAGCCTGACATCTGTATTGACTTATACCTAAATAGATTATTATAATTATTTTACAATTATGTCACTATTTCATTTTTCCTTAAATCCTAAAATTACTGTAGTTCCTTCACCAATTTTACTCTCCATCTGAAATGTAATTTGAAGCAGTTCCGTGAAACGTTTTACAATCGACAACCCTAATCCTGTTCCTTTTATTTCCGGATGTACTGATGAATTTGATCTGAAAAAAGGATTGAAAACTGTTTTCAGGTCTTCATTTGCGATTCCGATTCCGTTATCTGAAATTTTACAAATTATTATACCATCTTGTCTGGAAAGAGAAACAGCTACCTCACCGCCAGCTTGTGTATATTTAATAGCATTCGAAATAATATTCCTAAGAATTGTTACCACCAGATAATTATCTGAATTGATATAATAATCATCCTGAACATCTAGTTTTATATTAATTTTTTTATTGTTTATTTTATCTGAATTTAAAGTCAGAACATCCAAAATCAAGGCATTCAAATAAATAGATTCAGGCAAAATATTTTGTTTCTGATTATCGAAACGGGCCAGCAAGAGAAGTTGGTCAACCAACATATTTAAGTGGTCTACTTCATTAATGCAATAATTTATTTTTTCTTCATATTCCTTATTATCCCTGGGTTTTCGAATCAATACTTCAAGAGTACCCTTAATAACAGTTAAAGGTGTTCTCAGTTCATGCGAAGCATCAGAGGTAAACTGTTTTTCGCGTTCTATTGCATCTTCAATACGGTTTAATAAATTGTTTATCGTTTCAGAAAGTGTATGCAATTCGTCACGTTTTTTAGGTAATGGAATCCGTGCTTTTAAATTATCTTTCGTAATCATTCCGGATGTGTCGATAATTGCATTTATAGGTTTTATATTTCGTCCTGCAAAAAAACGGGCAATAAAAAACAGCAATAATAAAATGACCGGAAAAGCCATGCTCATAATATCAAACAAATTATCGAGTACCAATCTTGAATCGCTTAACGACATTGCAATAATTAAATATGCTATTTTTTTAGATTTGATAATAATAGGAACCTGAATTTGCCGAATCCTGTTATTCCCAATTTTGGTATCAAATAATTTAAAATTTTCAACGCTATCATCAAATACCAGGGCTTCATTTTTAAGGTTTGGTGATTTTTCAGTTATTTTCCTGTTTGCATCTAAAAACTGAACAAATACCGGATTAACATCTACTGAATTATGCTCACGCTCATTCCATTCTTCTTTATCAACCAGAATTACAACATTATTTACAATCTTAATTTCATTAAGGTGATTTTTAATTTCTACCTTAATATCATTATCAATATGACTATAAACAGCATGCTTTACTATAGAATAAAGGGTAAAAAAAACAACCAGAATTAACAATCCGGTCGTGATAATATAATTTAAGGCAATTCTGTTTTTAAAGGAAAGCTGTATCATTGTTTAATCGTTAGCAATATATCCTACACCACGGATTGTTTTTATATAATCTTCTTCAATTTTTAAATTTAGTTTTTTTCTGATTGCATTAATAAAAACATCAATAACACCGGTATCATATTCAAAATTTATCTCCCAAACATCTTTTAGAATCTGGTTTCTGGTACATACTTTTCCTTTATTCTGAATTAAATACGATAACAATTCAAACTCTCTTTGCGTGAGTGAAATTTCTTCATCATTTTTTAAAACAATATATTTTGACAAATCAATTTTAATTGTTCCCAAAGACAGAATTTTTGAATCTTTTTGGTACCTGAAATGAACTTTAATGCGTTCCACCAATTCTTCAAAACTAAAAGGTTTTTTAATATAATCATTAGCTCCGGCTTTTAAACCTTCAATTGTTTCCTGAACAGTATCTTTTGCAGTCAAAAAAATAATTGGAGTCGTACGGTTTTTAATCCTGATGGCTTTACATAAATCCAAACCATTAATTTTAGGCAGCATCCAGTCCAACAAAATCAAATCAAATTGCTGGTTTTGAGTTAATTCAAAACCGATTAAACCATCACTGGCGGTAGTTATCTGATATCCTTCTTCCTCCAGGCCTTGTTTTAAAAACTGAACAATTCCTAACTCATCTTCAACTATTAAAATATGCATTTTCTCTTTTTATTAAGATTTTATTTATATATTTATAATTACGTTTTGTTTATCAAAGATAAATATTTTGTGTTGCGTAAATGCTTAAACTATAACAATAAAAAACGCAGCTATCTTAAGCAAATTTTAAGATTGTATTAAGTAAGTAATAGCTCTTCTTAATCTGGAATTAATCAATCGAAATTAATTTTACAAAAAAAAATACATGATATTTTACAAGAAGCTTTCCCCATTTTACAATCTTGCCGTATTCTATTTTATTATCAGTTTTCTATTGCGGATTGTTTTGTTTTTTCATCCAATAACACAAAGTTCATTTAGTTTTATTGAGAGCCTTAAAATTTTTAGTTTAGGCTTATTATCAGATTTTTTTGTTTTTGTAATTGCCAGCGTTTTTTTATGGCTGTATTTAATTTTTATCTCAAATTCCAAATATAATAAACCGTCAGGATATATTATTCTGGGCGCTTTTATCATTTTATTTCTGTATGTTGCTTCAGGAAAAAGTATTTTAGACGAATACGGAGGTGCATTACCAAGAATAGTGCTTATTTTCATCGGAATCAAAACTATTTTATTTGCGATACTTTTATTTGTTCCGAAATTGAGAAATAAGATCAGATTTTGGTTATTTGCTTCTGCGATTTTTTTATATGTTTTATTGATTCTTCAAAATGCAATAAGCGAATATTTCTTTTGGAATGAGTTCGGTGTGAAATATAATTTTATAGCTGTAAATTATCTCATTTACACCAATGAAGTTATCGGAAACATCATGCAGTCTTATCCTGTGATTCCAATATTCTCTGCCTTATTTTTGGTAACCGGAATCGTTACTTACTTCATTTTGAAAAAATCAAGAAATTATATAGATGAAATTCCAAATTTTATAACAAAACTTAAAATTTCCGGAATTTATATCTGTTTGTTTTTAGTTTCTTTGATCGCAATCCCGACTTTGGCTAAGACAGAAAATTCTAAAAATGTTTTTGTCAACGAATTACAATCCAACGGATTATACAAGTTTTACTTAGCTTTTAAAAATAGTGACTTAGATTATTTTAAGTTCTACAAAACAATTCCAAACGAAAAAGCTTTTTCAATTTTAAGACAACAATTTCCAACTATTTCAGGGGAAACTACAATTAGAAAAATTGAAAGTGATTCAGTCGAAAATCATAAGAATGTAGTACTTATTACTATTGAGAGCTACAGTGCCGAATTCATGAAATCATACGGAAACGATCAAAATATTACTCCTTTTTTAGATAGTTTATCACAAAAAAGTCTTCAGTTTACTAATTTATATGCCGCAGGAAACCGTACAGTCCGGGGGCTTGAAGCCGTAACTTTATGTCTGCCTCCAACAGCGGGAGAGAGCGTTGTAAAAAGAGAAGACAATAAAAACAAATTTTCTACCGGTGCTATTTTCAAACAAAAAGGCTACAACATAAAATTTATGTATGGCGGTGATGCTTTTTTTGATAATATGCAGGATTTTTATTCGGGAAATGGATACCAAATCGTTGACAAATCAAGCTTTACACCTGGGGAAGTCACATTTTCTAATGTTTGGGGCGTATGTGATGAAGATATGTATAATAAAGCCGTAAAAGTTATGAATGCTGAAGCTAAAGAAAACAAACCTTTCTTTAATCATATCATGACGGTGAGCAATCACAGGCCTTTTACCTATCCTAATAATAAAATTGATATTCCCGGTGATATAAAATCACGTGACGGAGGTGTAAAATATACTGATTATTCGTTAAGGAAATTCTTTGAAATGGCCAGTAAACAGCCCTGGTTTACAAATACTATTTTTGTAATTGTTGCTGATCATTGTGCATCAAGCGCAGGAAAAACGGAATTACCAATGGATAAATACAGAATTCCGGCTTTTATTTACAGCCCGGGAATCAAACCTGAAAAATGTACAAAGCTAATGTCTCAGATTGATCTTATGCCAACGCTTTTCGGGTTATTGCATTTCGATTACCAAAGCAAGTTTTTTGGTCAGGATGTTTTAAAATCAGATTATAAACCAAGAGCATTTATTGCCACATATCAGGATTTAGGATTCATAAAAGACAATGTTTTAACCATTTTATCCCCTAAACAACGAGTAAGACAATTTGAATTGCATTTGAATCAGAAAAAAGGTATTGCTCCGGAATATCAAATTTATTATGATGAAAAGCCATTAAAAACAGAAAGAACTGATTTGGTAAATGAAACGATTTCATTTTATCAAACAGCTTCTGATATGCTGAAACAAAAAAAATATCAGAAGTAAAAGTCCTATTTAATGAATTATAATCAACCCGTTGGGTAAAATTGGTTTTTGATGATAATTTTTCGTCAGTTCGAGTGATTTTCGATAGAAAATCGTATCGAGAACAAGAAAAATTTCATTAAAA
>NZ_AKJZ01000046.1 GCF_000282055.1 Flavobacterium sp. CF136 | reverse complement strand
CCGTTTTTGTCTTTTACAAATTCAAGTCGGCCAGCAGTATCATAAGTATAGGTTATTGTCTCTCCTTTTGGATCTGTGATAGTACTTACTCCAACAAGAGGAATATAAGTATAAGTTGTAATCATAGAATTTGCAAAAGAAGTATTACCTCGCAAAGCATTAATTGCAATCAGATTGGTCTCATTTAGTGCACTTACACTTGAAACGCCTAAGGCAGCAGCTACCTGCATATTTGTTGTATTTTCGATCTTGGCGATAGGCTGGGTCTTATTATAACCCCAAACATAAACGATGTGAACCCCATCTTTTTTCGAAACTTCTAAAGGATTTCCTTTGTTATCATAATCATTGTAAACAAGGCGGTCTTCTAAAGAGTTTGATCCTTTAGCAGTTTTAACACTACTTGGAAGCACAATACCTTGATCCGTTTTAAATAAATTACGCTGGATAGATGTTATCTGACCATTTTTTTTAGTAACGGTTTGTACTGGAGTAGCAATACGATGTAAATCGTGTGTCTTTAATCGATCAATCTGTGCATATTCCGAAGAAATCAAATTGCCCCCTTCTGCTAAACTGGCTGTAGATGAAATATCATCAGGATAATAAATTTTAGTTTCCAAAACTTCTCCTACACTATTAGTAGCTTCAATTCTTGTCTTTTGGAGATGTATAGCATTGTCATAATAGAATTTTTGTTCATTTACAACAGGATTTTGTCCATTAGTATCATATAAAGTTTCTTTTGTCGCCGTTTGCTGTGTTAAATTGGAATAATATGGATGCAATTGGAATTTAAAATAACTGCAATCATAATAATTATCTACAACAAGAGAATAATTTTCTTTTTTGGCACCAATGACATAATTGGGGTTTTGATATAATTTGTTAAGGTCAAAATTGGAAGCAGAAAATCCGTTGATGGAATAATCGTTCTGAATTTCGCTGACCGGGTCATACGTACTACCAGCCCTCTTATAGTTTTGTGTCAAATAATTTAATCCATTGTGAGGAACTCTCACGGGAGGAAATTGGTAGTAATCATCCACATACGAAACTGGATTATATGTTCTAAACAAATCTTCAGTGTTATAAAATTTTTTAATTTGTTTTCCATTATCAACATTAGCCCCCTCATAAATAGTTTCTACTTGATCATAACCAACATAGCTACCAGCATCTTTTGAAAAAGCATTAATGGAATTTGAACTACCTACTATCAAAGGATTTCTTACTTGATTGCTTCCACTTCCGGTATAGGTAAATCGATGTATGCGCTCATACCTTGGCATTTTAGTTTTTAATTTGCCATAAGACATTTGGACTACTTGTCCATCTACTGTACTTTGGTAATGATAATTGAATGCTCTTTTGGTTTCCAAACTACCATCTGAATCATAATCTGAAATTGATTTTACTCGTAACCCCCCACCTTGGGAATAATACGATTGTATATTTTGATAAGTTGTTTCCCAACTAGCTTTTATATCTGCTACTCCAATCAATAATCCATTTCGATCGTTGAAATAGGCTTCCAATGTAAATTGATTACCACTTACTGGATTCAATGCTGTTCCCAATTCTTCAGCAGGATATACATAACCCGCATAAGCATAACCTTGTACATTATTCCACTGTTGATTTCCTTCATTGGATGGAAAATAATAATATCTTAAATCCGTTCCATCAGATTTTTTAAGTCTAAGATGAAAAGTACTTGAAAAATCAACATAGGGTTTAGTTGAGGACATGCTTTTGTTCCAACCTGAAAGAATAAAAAAAGCTTCTATTCTAAAAGGAAGCTTTCCAGGTGTAAATGGTACAGAAACAGTGTATGGGGTTGTTTCATCTGCCTTAGCGGTTTGCCATACTCTAGATGTAACAGTTTGAAGATTAATTTTGTCAAAAGTATTCGTTTCATATTCAAATACTGTCGATCCTTTTGTGGGGTAGGTAATTTTTTCTAGGCTAAAAAGTTTTGCATAAGCTTCACTAGGCACCCTATTGGCTGCAACAAAAGAACTTCCTTGAGATGCCGTAATATTAGGATTGACTGATGGAATAAAAGACCGGGTATTACCAGCCCCGTTGTAAAATCCCCAGTAATCCTGATCCAAAGTTGTCTTATTGGGAACATAATTATTATAACCATGGTAATATTCAAAACTATGTTTTTTTATAGAATCTTCGGTCACGGAATCCAAGCGTAGTCTAAGGTTAAAGTGCGGAAATTCAGAACTCCCAGAATTTATAGAACCTGAATAATCCCCCTGAGCCAGACTTTTGATATTTCCGTTACCTGCATTACCAAAATAAGTGTAGTTGAAATCATGCTGTTTTATAATTTTATTTGCATTGTCAATAACCTTAATTGATTCTAAATAATAACCATCTAAATCGCTTCTTACATTATCTGCTGAGTAATTTAATTTTACTTTTCCATTACTAAATTGTATTTCAGATAAATAAATCCCTTCAATAGAAGTATAGGGACCAGCATATTCTTTAAATCTTGCTTGGGGTACTGGTGAAGCACAATCGGCACAAGAGTCAATTTCAAAGTTTTGGGTAAATGATCTTAAAGGGACTATGTTTCCCTTATTTTCATATATAAAATTGATATTATTACCGGAGATATCAGTAATTTTTGAAAGGTACCACGAAGAGGTATACCCTGGAGTACCTAGACCAGAGCCCGAGAAATTAGTGAACTCTGTTTTATTAAATTCATAAATAGTTCCATCTTCCGTTGTAATTGTAAATTTCACCGATTGACTAAGCCCACTGGAAGTATCTACGAAAATCTTCAAGCCCCCTTTTTCCGTCAATACAGCATTTCCATTTCGGTCTAAGACAAACGATCCGGAGTAGCCGTTGAAGTTATAATAAAACATATCAGGCATAAAATCGTTGTCTTGGTAATATGGATTAATAGTTTGGTCAAAACTTGTAAGATTCCCATTTACCAAAAATTTGCACTGTGAATCCGCGTCGACAAAACCATGTTGATCCGGGTCAAAATAGCTACCGGATCCAATAACAGGATCTGGATATTGCTGACTATGCTTTAAATATCCCACACTTGAAGTGGCAAAATCATCGTTCCCATTAATACTTCTTGTTATTGCACCTCCAATATTTAAAGCCCAGCCCAAACCCACATTCCCGGATTCTTCAGAAACTTGAATCCCACTGGCGTTATAGCTTAAAGAAATAGGCAAGGAAACAGCACCTTCCGTTACGGTATATAAAGGAATTGAAACACTAGGTAATCCACTATATTCATTAACTGGAGTTATTGTAGATTTAAATAGTGAAGCTACATTGGGATTTGGTGGAATAATTTTTGAGAATTCCTGAGAAAAAACACTGTAGGAAAACAAAAGAAAGTAACTAATAAAATGAATTCTTTTCATATATATTTTTTGAAAAATGAAAAAATTAACTTTCAAACTATTTTATCGGTCAACAATGATTGACAATAATTAATTTAAAAAATTATACTTTTAGACTTGAGTTTAAACTCAATTAAGAAATTCATTTTGAAATAAAACAAAAATCTTTTTGCACGCGAATCTACACTATTTATTTATTAAAATAATACGTTTTTACTTGTTTTTTTAACTTTTATTTAATACAATAATTTTTATAACCTGAAATCGTATTTTATACTTTAGCAGTAATATAGTATATTTAAGTTTACTCTTATCTATCTTATCTTACCACCAAGTTCAAATAAAGCTTATGCAACTCATCTAATATCTCAATCTCTGCATCCGGAAGGAGCTGTAGTGCAATTTCGAGCAAAATCAATACATTTATTCCAGACACAGAAGCAGATGAATCGGGAGTATCATTTTTAAGTGCAGCAATACTTACTTTAAGCAAATCCGAAACCAGTAGGTTTA
>NZ_AKJZ01000045.1 GCF_000282055.1 Flavobacterium sp. CF136 | reverse complement strand
ACTACCGCAAAAACAATTACTATAACGGGAACGCCAACAGCAACTTTATCTTATTCAATTGCTACCACAGGAACTGGAACGGCAGCTACAGGATCAGGAACCATTACAGTTACAAGTACTACTTCAGCAAATCAAATACATAATTTTACTGTTTCAGGAAAAACAAGTACATTTTATACTATTACAGGAAATATGAATTCTACTGCAGGTTCAGTTACTTATGCAGGTCTGACATTGACAGCCCGTTTAAAAATTGAATCAAGCACATCTATTAAGTTTACAACAACAAGCGCTTCTACTCTAACACTGGTATTTGACTCAAATTTTACAGGAACAATATTGGTTAATAATGTATCTTATACAGCAGCAGCCGGAATAGTTACAGTATCATTGCCAGCCGGAGCAAATACAATAACAAAGGGTTCTGTTGCAAATCTATACTATATAAGTACTGTATATAATAGCACAGCACGTATGTCCGGAAATGATATACAAGAGACAGTTGAAGCGGCAAAACTGACATTATATCCAAATCCTGTTTCAGGTGAATTGAATATTTCTTCGGCTAAAGCCATTCAAAATACGGAAGTGTATAATTTATCAGGAGCATTGGTTAATTCACAACAAGGAAATAGTAATATTTTGGATATGAGTAATCTTGCTAATGGAAGCTATTTGGTGAAAATATATACTGAAGAAGGTGTAACTACTAAAATAATTATAAAAAAATAATCACTTACTAATTAACTATTTCTCAATTTAAAAGCAAAGGCTTCCTATTTTAGGAAGCCTTTTGTAATTGTAGTATTTGGTTATTTTATAAATCAAATTTAATACCTTGTGCCAATGGCAAACTAGTGGTGTAATTGATCGTATTAGTCTGACGTCTCATATATATTTTCCACGCATCAGAACCCGATTCTCTTCCGCCTCCAGTTTCTTTCTCACCTCCAAAAGCGCCTCCAATTTCAGCTCCTGAAGTACCAATATTCACATTGGCAATTCCGCAATCAGAACCTGTTACAGATAAAAATCTTTCAGCTTCACGCAAGTTATTTGTCATAATTGCTGATGATAATCCCTGGGCGACTCCATTTTGAACGTCAATAGCATTATCAACTTCTCCTGAATATTTAATCAGATATAAAACAGGTGCAAAGGTTTCATGTTGTACAATTTCGAATGAATTTTGAGCTTCAGCAATAGCGGGTTTTACATAACAGCCGCTTTCGTAACCTTCGCCTGTAAGCACCCCTCCTTCAACCAAAATTGTTCCTCCTTCCGCAACTACATTATTCAAAGCTTTCGCATACATTTCGACTGCGTGAATATCTATTAATGGACCAACGTGATTGTTTTCGTCAAGCGGATTACCAATTCGTAATTGTTGATAAGCTGCTATCAGAGCCTGTTTTACTTTTTCATAAATACTTTCATGAATAATTAATCTTCGGGTTGAGGTACAACGTTGTCCGGCTGTTCCGACAGCTCCAAAGACAGCACCAATCACAGTCATTTTAATATCTGCATCCGGAGTAACAATAATGGCATTATTCCCTCCTAATTCCAATAATGATTTACCTAAACGACCAGCAACAGTTTGTGCTACTATTTTCCCCATTCTGGTTGAGCCAGTTGCCGATACTAATGGAATTCTTGTATCCGCTGTCATTAATTCTCCTATTTTGTAATCGCCATTTATTAAACATGAAATTCCTTCCGGTAAATTATTTTCTTTAATAACCTGTGCAATAATATTTTGACAGGCAATTCCGCATAAAGGTGTTTTTTCTGAAGGTTTCCAAACACAAACATCTCCGGAAATCCATGCCAAAGCTGTATTCCATGACCAAACTGCCACCGGGAAGTTAAATGCAGAAATGATTCCTACAACTCCTAATGAATGATATTGCTCATACATACGATGTCCGGGCCTTTCAGAATGCATCGTCAATCCGTGTAATTGGCGTGACAATCCAACTGCAAAATCACAGATATCAATCATTTCCTGTACTTCACCATAACCTTCCTGCAAAGATTTCCCCATTTCATAGGAAACTAATTTTCCAAGGGCTTCTTTATTTTGACGTAATTTTTCTCCAAACTGACGTACAATTTCGCCACGCTGAGGTGCTGGAATCAGTCGGAAAGTTTTAAACGCTGCAGTAGCAGATTGCATGACTCTTTCGTAATCCTCAGGCGTTGATGTTTTTACTGAAGCGATTAATTTTCCATCAACAGGTGAATAACTGTCTAAAATTTCCCCGGATGAAAAATTTTCTAAACCAGTTGATGTTCCTTCATTTATAAATTTAATGCCCAATTTTTCCAGAGCTTCATTTATTCCAAATTGTGATGCTATTGTTGTCATTGTAACTTTTTTAGTTAAAATTGTTGTATTTTTATGTAAAGATATTGTTTCAAATTGAATTTCAATGCTGTAAATCAAAGTAAATTTAACGTTATTTTATAGGATTTAAATAAATATAAACCTGTTTATTGAGGTTAATTAATGAAATTTGTATCAATAAAATTTAAAATATGATAATTATAAAAAGACTTTTAATCTGTTTGATTTTAATCTCAATCAATACGGTTGCGCAAAAAAAGCAAAAAACGGCATTTCAAGTTGTTCCGTTGGGAGTAAAAGGCGGCATTGACGAAAAAAATCTTTCGGCTTATTTGTTGGCACCTGTAAATACAAAAGACTATATCTGTCTTGATGTGGGAACTCTGAACTCCGGAATAGAAAAAGCAATCTTGAACAAAGTTTTCAAAGTTTCTGTAAGCGAAGTTTTGCGTAAATACATAAAAGGATATTTGATCTCCCATGCACATTTGGATCACGTTTCAGGATTGATTATTAATTCTCCGGCAGATTCTTCAAAAACAGTTTACGCTACCAATAAATGTATGGAAATGATGGAGAAGCACTACTTTAATGGTCAGACCTGGGCTAATTTTGGAGATGAGGGAATTGGCTTTCCATTAAAAAAATATCATTTTCAAACACTAAATATTGGTGAAGAAACTCCAATTACAAATACCACAATGACTGTAAAAGCTTTTCCTTTAAGTCACGTAAATCCATTTGAAAGTACAGCTTTTTTAATCAAAAACGAAGACGGCTATGTATTGTATTTGGGTGATACAGGTCCCGATGCTGTAGAAAAAAGTAATAATTTGCTGGAATTATGGAAAGTAATTGCACCATTGATTCAGAGTAAAAAATTAAAAGGTATTTTTATTGAAGTTTCATTTCCGAATGAACAACCAGATCAGTTTTTATTTGGGCACCTAACCCCGAATCATTTGATGAAAGAACTTCATGTATTAGAAGAATTATCAGGAAAAGAATATATGAAGGGATTTAAGATTATCATTACACATTTGAAACCTCCTGCAAAAAACATTAAATTAATTAAAGAGCAAGTAAAAAATCAAAATGATTTAGGTGTGCAATTTATTTTTCCTGAACAGGGGAAATATTTTGAATTGTAAATGGACAGTTAATTCTGTTGGGATTTTACATCAACTGAAAATAATTTATTCTAGCCGATAATAGTTGGTTGGATAATAGAAGAGCTCATAAAAAAACCGATAAACTTTAAAAGCTTATCGGTTTTATATTTTAATAATAGTTTCTCTTATAAATCAAATCCTAAATTAACACCTAATTTGTTGGCGATAATTTTGGTAATACGTTGTTTTAATTCCGGTATTTTGATGCTTTCAATAACGGCATTTGAGAATGCGTACATCAATAAAGCTTTAGCTTCTTTTTTCGGAATTCCGCGCGATTGCATATAAAACATTGCTGTTTCATCTAATTGTCCAACTGTACATCCGTGAGAACATTTTACATCATCAGCAAAAATCTCTAATTGTGGTTTAGCATTAATTGTTGCTTTATCACTCAATAAAATGTTGTTGCTTTTTTGGAAAGCATTTGTTTTTTGAGCCTCTTTTTCTACCAAAACTTTTCCATTAAAAACTCCTGTCGAACGATCAGAGAAGATTCCTTTATAATCCTGGAAACTCTCACAATTTGGAGTCGCATGATTTACCAAAGTATAATGATCAACGTGTTGTTTTTCACCAATAATCGTAATTCCGTTTAGTGTGCTTGTCAATCTTTCTCCAAAATGATAAAAATTCAAATTATTACGAGTCAGGTTTCCTCCAAACGAGAAAGTGTGCACATAAACGTGACTTTCCTGCTGTTGCGAAACATATGTATTGTCTATTAAATTCGCCTCGATGTTATCATTTTGAATTTTGTAATAGTCAACGATAGCACGCTTTTGAGCAAAAATTTCTGTTACCGAATTGGTTAAAACAGGATTTTCATTCAGGCTTTGGTGACGCTCAATGATTTGAACATGTGAATTCTCACCCACAATAATCAAATTTCTAGGCTGAACCATTAATGCTGCTTCATTTCCTGTTGAGAAATACATAATCTCGATAGGTTTGTCTGCTACTTTTTTTTGCGGAATATTTATAAAAGCCCCTTCGCTTGCAAACGCTGTATTCAAAGAAGTCAAACTTTCGTCTTTGCTGGCAATTTGGTTGAAGTACTTGTCAATAACCATTTTATATTTTGGTTTGGTCAATGCTGATGACATTAAACAAACATCTATTCCGTCATGAGTTGTCGAAGACAAATGCGAACTGAAAACCCCATCGATAAACACCAATTTATAAGTGTCGATTTCATGTAAAAAATATTTTTTTACCTGATTGAATTCAATTGCATTTTCCTGCTTTGGAAAAACCGTAAAGTCATTTTTTAAGATGACGTTTAGCGATGTATATTTCCAGGCTTCTTCTTTTTTGGTTGGGAAACCTTTATTTTCGAAGTTTTTTATTGCATTTGTGCGAATGTCATGTAAATCTGAATGTACATCAACACGCTCTTCAAAAGCCATAAAAGACGATACTAATTTTTCTTTTAAATCCATTTCTGTAGTTATAAGTTATGAGTTATTGGTTATAGTTTTTGCAAACTGTAAACTGTAACTGTAAACTAGTTTTCTGCTTTAATCCAGTCGTATCCTTTTTCTTCCAATTCGTAAGCCAATTCTTTTCCGCCAGATTTAACGATTCTTCCGTTATATAAAACGTGAACGAAATCCGGAACGATATAATCTAACAAACGTTGGTAATGCGTAATTACGATAATTGCATTTTTCTCGCTTTTAAGTTTGTTAACCCCGTTAGCCACAATTCTTAGCGCATCAATATCAAGACCAGAATCGGTTTCGTCAAGAATAGCTAATTTCGGTTCTAACATTGCCATTTGAAAAATCTCATTTCTTTTTTTCTCACCACCGGAAAAACCTTCATTAAGAGAGCGGGACAAAAACTTACGATCGATTTCTAACAATTCAGATTTCTCACGAATTACTTTCAGCATTTCGTTTGCAGGCATTTCCTCGTGGCCGTTTGCTTTGCGTGTTTCGTTGATTGCAGTTTTCATGAAGTTCGTAACACTTACTCCGGGAATTTCTACAGGATATTGAAACGAAAGGAAAACTCCTTTATGTGCTCTTTCTTCCGGAGCAAGATCAGCAAGATCTTCTCCGTCAAGGAAAACAGCTCCATCCGTTACTTCATAGTTTTCGTTTCCGGCAATTACAGCCGAAAGTGTACTTTTTCCAGAACCATTAGGTCCCATAATGGCGTGTACTTCACCAGCTTTAACTTCTATATTAATTCCTTTAAGGATTTCTTTATCACCAATTCCGGCGTGAAGGTTTTTTATTGATAACATTGTTTTATTTTATTTTATATAAATGTCAATTCTATTTTTGTTGTTTGGTTTAGAACGTTGGCATTAAAATGCGCATGCCCTAAATATTCCATGCCTAAATAATCGGCTGATTTTTTGAATGGGATGTAAAAACTCTCTTCAATTTCGTTATCGTGTGAATTTGATATCACAGCTATTTTTTTTCCTCTGAGTTTTCTCCCGGTTTCTTTTTCAATTCGGATTAAATCCGAAAATCGATCAAAGAAAACCTTCATAATTCCACTCATATTATACCAATATATAGGTGTCGCAAAGATTAAAGTGTCATACTTTTCGATTATTCCTTTTATTAAAGGTAAAAAATCGTCTTCCCTGTTTTTGCTTTCGTAATCATAATAGGATATATTATAATCACTCAGGTTAATTACATCAATTTGAGACTCTTTAGAAATTTCATCCACAATTTTTGTTGTGTTTCCGTTTTTTCGTGAAGAACCCAAAATAATTACTTTCTTACCTTCCATTTCGCAATTAACCTACTGATCCTTCTAAAGAAATTTCTAATAATTTTTGAGCTTCAACAGCAAATTCCATAGGTAATTTGTTCAGGACATCTTTACTGAAACCATTCACAATTAAAGCAATCGCTTTTTCTGTTGGGATACCTCTTTGGTTGCAATAAAAAACCTGATCTTCTCCAATTTTACTTGTAGTTGCTTCGTGCTCTATTTTTGCCGAAGGATTTTTACTTTCGATATAAGGAAAAGTATGTGCACCACAATTATTACCCATTAATAATGAATCACATTGAGAAAAGTTTCTGGCGTTTTCTGCTCTTGGACTAATTTGCACCAATCCTCTATAACTGTTTTGTGACTTACCAGCCGAGATACCTTTAGAAATAATGGTAGATTTAGTGTTTTTTCCTAAATGGATCATTTTAGTTCCGGTATCAGCTTGTTGGTGATTATTGGTAACAGCGATTGAATAGAATTCTCCTACCGAATTATCTCCTTTTAATACACAAGAAGGATATTTCCAGGTTACTGCGGAACCTGTTTCAACCTGTGTCCAGGAAATTTTAGCGTTTGTTTCGCATAAACCTCTTTTGGTTACGAAATTATAAACCCCGCCTTTTCCTTCTTTGTTTCCGGGAAACCAGTTTTGAACAGTAGAATATTTAATTTCGGCATCGTCCAAAGCGATTAATTCAACCACAGCAGCGTGCAATTGATTTTCGTCACGGCTTGGAGCAGTACAGCCTTCAAGGTATGAAACATAACTTCCTGCATCAGCAATAACAAGAGTTCTTTCGAATTGTCCGGTTCCTGCCTGATTGATCCTGAAGTATGTTGAAAGTTCCATTGGGCAACGAACACCTTTTGGAATATAACAGAAACTTCCATCTGAGAAAACTGCTGAGTTTAATGCTGCATAGAAGTTGTCTTTTTGAGGTACAACAGTTCCTAAATATTTACGGACTAATTCCGGATGTTCTTTTATAGCTTCAGAAATCGGACAGAAAATAATACCTTTTTCTCCTAATGTTTTTTTGAAAGTAGTAGCAACAGAAACAGAATCGACAACAATATCCATAGCGACATTGTTCATCATTTTTTGTTCATCAACTGAGATACCCAATTTTTTATACATCTCTAAAAGCTCAGGATCTACATCATCCAGCGTTTTATTAGGATCTACTTGTTTTGGAGCTGAATAGTATGAAATTGCCTGAAAATCCGGTTTTACATAATGAACATTTGCCCATTCCGGTTCAATCATTTCTTTCCAGGCACGAAAAGCTTCAATACGCCATTCGGTCATCCATTCAGGTTCTTCTTTTTTAAGAGAAATAGCCCTGACGATATCTTCATTTAAGCCAATAGGAAACGTTTCCGACTCAATATCAGTATAAAATCCGTATTCGTATTCTTTAGTTTCGAGTTCGATCTTTAAATCGTCTTCTGTATATTTTGACATTTTTCAGTTTTTTAAAACTTTTAATAAATTAAATGTAATTTTTTAAAAGTTTAAATTTTTTGATTCTTTAATTTTTAAAGTGAAAAAGATTCACCACAACCACAAGTTCTGCTTGCATTTGGGTTGTTAAAAACAAATCCTTTTCCGTTTAATCCGCCAGAAAATTCTAAGATTGTTCCGGCTAAATATAGAAATGATTTTTTTTCAACTGCAATTGTTATGTCATTGTCTATAAATATTTTATCATCTTCGCCTTTGGTTTTATCAAATTTTAAATCATATGACAAACCAGAGCATCCGCCACTTTTCACCCCTACGCGTACGTAGTCATGTGCAGCATCAAAACCATCATCCTTCATCAAATCGATGATTTTCTTTTTGGCTGTATCAGAAACCTTTATCATTGTTTTATTGTATTTGTTTTTGTCTTCATTTTTAATTGCTTCTAAAAAACAGTAATCAGATTATTATTTTTAAAGCGCTGTATTCCAATATTCAAATGAAATTATTTGCAAAGATACGACTTAAAAACCTTTTTCCATAACGCTTCACATTATTATAACAAATGTTAAAATAGACAGAAGTTATTTTAATAATTAACTCTTTGTGATTTTATTATCATTATAAGATATTTTTGTTAAGTAATTGTTATCAATTTTAAGTAATTGTCTAAATAACCATAAGTATACTTATATTGAATAAGAAATATTGTTATTTTTGCACGAAATTAAGAGTAATTATGGAGAAGCATTATAGCAGTTCGTTGAAAACAATTATTGCGGTACTTTTTGTTTTTGGATTAGGTGCCACATTTTATATTTTTAGTAATGAGTTAAAAGAAAATTTTAATGTATCTAAAACTGTAACCGGATTGAATCAGAAAGCATCTGTTCAAAAAAACATATTAGACTCTTTAAATACTTTAAAAATAGCTTATGATGTGGCTATGCTTGAAAAATCAGCCTTGTCAGAAGAATTGGAGATTGAAAAGAAAAATGTTGAAAATTTAATGGCAATCATAAATGCTTCTAAAAATCCTTCTTTTTTGCAATTGCAAGTTTATCGAAAGCAACTTTCAGATTTGAAAGTTTCATTTGAAGCAAAACGTGCAGAAATTAAAAAACTTAAATCGCAAAATAAATATTTGCTGACGGAAATTGAAAGTCAAAATGCGGCTATGTCTCAGCAAAAGATTAAAAATGATACTTTGATTTCACATCAAAGACAACTTGAATCTACTTTAAAAACAGCTTCTACATTGGATTTGAGTAATTTCGATGTCATAGCACTTCGAAACAAAAAATCAGGAGAGGAATTGGAAACAGACAAAGCGAAAAGTACCAATAAGCTTAAAGCTATTTTTTCTATTTCAGGAAATTCTGTAGCCAAAAAAGGAAAAAGAGTTTTTTATGTTCAGGTTTTAGATCAGCAAAATGCAGTTTTGGGTGCCAATAAACTAATTGAATTTGGTAATAATAAAGCCTTGGTTTACAGTTTTATTGTCGCCATTGATTTTCAGGGAAAACCTGTAAATGTGTATGGGATTTTAAATTCTGATGGATATGAATTTAAAAAAGGAACTTATTTTGTCAATTTCTTCGACAAACAAGAATTAATAGGAAGCTCATCTATTGTATTAAAATAATTTTTTTAATTTTTAAATGAATTTTTAGTAATAGAAAATTGGATTTCCTAGCTTTGTTCAAATCTTAGAAAATTCAAATTCATGAAGCTTTATCCAATAGAATCAGGGAATTTTAAATTAGACGGAGGCGCTATGTTTGGAGTTGTTCCTAAAACAATCTGGAATAAAACCAATCCTGCCGATGCGAATAATTTAATTGATATTGCGGCTCGTTGTCTGCTTATTGAAGATGGTAATCGCCTGATTTTGATCGATACCGGAATGGGGAACAAACAATCTGATAAGTTTTTTGGATATTATTCGCTTTGGGGAACTCATTCCCTGGATGGTTCTTTAGTAAAACATGGTTTTCACAGAGATGATATTACCGATGTTTTTATGACACACTTGCACTTTGATCATTGTGGAGGAAGCGTTCAATGGAATTCTGATAAAACCGGTTATGAACCAGCTTTTAAAAATGCTAAATATTGGAGTAACGAAAATCATTGGGAATGGGCGACAAAACCCAATACCCGTGAGAAAGCTTCTTTTTTATCAGAGAACATTTTGCCAATGCAGGAAAGCGGTCAATTAAACTTTATAAAAAGATCCGAAAGTGATTTTTTATCGCAGTCTGAATTAGGTTTCGGAATTTTCTTTGCCGATGGCCATACCGAAAAACAGATGATTCCACACATTCAATATCAGGACAAAACGATAGTTTTTTGTGCAGATTTATTA
Organism: Flavobacterium sp. CF136; assembly: GCF_000282055.1. Taxonomy (GTDB): domain Bacteria; phylum Bacteroidota; class Bacteroidia; order Flavobacteriales; family Flavobacteriaceae; genus Flavobacterium. The sequence goes on along the minus strand of NZ_AKJZ01000045.1, from coordinate 67,221 downwards.
GCAACTGCCGGACATATTCCGTTGCCTTATGTGATGGGTTATGATACTCGTCCTTTGTTAACAATGCCTGAGAAAGCAAAATTTCTGAATGCTGCTGCAGATCATAATCACTATTTATTTCTGGAACATGATGCTCATAATCAAATTATAACGGTAGAACATACCGAAAAAGGGGTTCGGTTAAAAGAGGTGTTTTCATGTGAAGATGTCTTTTAGAGGAAAATTTTAATAATAAAAAAATCCCATTTTTATTGAAAATGGGATTTTAGTTTAACAAAGTTATAATTATTCGATTACAATTTTCTTAGCCGAAGCTGCATTTTGGTTGATTAGGTAGATATAATAAACGCCTTTTGGTAATCCGGATAAATTGATTGTATTATTTGTATTGCTTGAATTTAAGGTAAACGATTTTACCAATTGACCTAAAGTATTGTAAATAGTTGCTTTTTCTAAAGTGATATTATTAATGTTTACTTCGCCGTTAGTTGGATTTGGATAAATAATAGTTTTAGCAAAAACGGAATCTTCAATACCTAATGATTTACAAGTATTTGAATAAGTCGTAGTTGTCTCTTTAATATTTGACCAATTTGTATTTGAATAATCAGCATCGTCAACTTGTATACAGTCAAGAGTTGTAAGCCCTAAAAAAGTTGTGTATAGGCTAGTAGCAGATTTTTTTCCTGTTTCTGGCGGTAAAATAAAGTTTCTATTATTGCCATTTCGAAGGTTTAATGATACCAAAGGATTATTAATTACATAAACAATCGTTATCTGGGTATTTTTAGATAAATCTAACATTGTAAATAGGTTAGAAGAGGCATTTAGTGTTTCTAAATTTGTGTTACCACTTAAATCTAAAAATGTAATTTGATTATTACTGATATTTAAAAATGTTAACGAAGTGAAGCTTTTAATTCCAGATATATCTTTAATTCCACTATTAGAAAGATCTAAAGAAGTAACAGAACTTAGGCTAGCAATAGATGTTCTCCCATTTAATCCGTCAGTATCAATTCCTAAATCGATTAATTTTTGTTCAAAATTTTGATCCGGAATTGCAACAAAAGCAGTTGAGCAATTTGTGCTGTAGCTTGCCGTTGCATCTTTTTTTGTAGACCAATTTGTATTTGAATAAGTCGCATCGTCAACCTGAATACAAGTTAAATTTGGATTGTTGGTTATATTAAAACCCGAATTCAAGATACTGTTTTTCCCATTTTTTAAATTTACGCTATTTAAAGCATTATAACTGCAATTAAAAAGACTTATTTCAGGATTTTTGCTAATGTCAATATCTGAAATTTGATTTTTAGGAATGTATAAAATAACTAACTTAGGATTTTTTGAAATATCTAAACTCGTTAAAAGATTATTTTGAGCATATAAAGATATTAATAATGGATTTTGAGATAAATCAATATTTGTTATTTGGTTGTCAGGAAAATAAAGGTCATCTAAAAGTACATTTTTGGTAACATCTAACGTTTTTAAATTATTCTTATAGCAATACAGCCATGTAAGCTCTAAATTGTTAGAAACATCTAAAGATGTCAAGAAATTAGCATCACAAGTCAACTTTTTAAGATGGATATTGTTAGATAAATTGAGAGCCGTTAATTTATTATTATCACAGTTTAGAGTAGTTAAGGGTGTGTTTTTAGAAATGTCTAAACTTGTTAAATTATTATTACTACAATCTAATGATGTTAAATTAGTGAAATCCTGAATTCCTGTCAGATCAGAGATTGCTTGAAATTGCATTTGTAATTCCGTTACAGATGCGAGGTTCGCTGTTAAGACTTTTCCATCTGGAGCACCAGAATCTATTCCTAAACTGATTAATTTATTTTCAAAATTGATATCTGGAATTGCCGTATATTGAGCATAAATTGAAAAATTTGCTAATAATAGCAATAAAAGTAGTTTTGTTCTCATAAGTTACATTAAGGTTTGCGGGTGCAAGTATACGAATTTAGATTTTACCTTTTCTTGGTAAATAGATGAATGGATATCTTATAAAACATAAAAAAAACCATATCTTCATTGGTTTGAAAATATGGTTTTAACTTTTATAATGACTTTCTATTTTATTCTACTATTATTTTCTTAACGATAGTTACTCCTTCGTTTTCCAGATAAATGTAATAAATACCGTTTCGGAACCCTGCTAAATTAATGGTGTTATTTTTGGAACCATTAGTAAACTTGGTTGTTGTTATTAGTCTTCCCAGTGTATCATATATAGTTGCTTTTTCAAGAGTACTATTGTCAATGTGCAATTCTCCTTTGGCAGGGTTGGGGTAAACGGTTATTTTGTCAAACGCTGTTTCTGCTATTCCTAACGACGGACAACTTAAATTATAAGTAGCTGTAGCATCTTTATATTTAGCCCAGTTAGTGTTTGAATAGGAAGCATCGTCTACCTGAATACAACTTAAATTTGTATTCGATTTACAATTCATAAAAGTTATAAGGTTGTTTTTTCCGTTTTTTAAATTTAAGCTGGTTAGGAGATTGGAGTCACAATATAAAACTTTCAAAGCATTATTTGCCGACACATCTAATGACGTTAATTGGTTAAAAGAACAGCTTAAATTATTCAAAGCGGTATTTTTAGACACATCTAATGTTGCTAATTGAAGATTGTATCCAAGTGTTAAATATTTTAAAGTGGTATTTTTAGATACATCTATTGCTGCTAGTTGATTAAAAGAACAATCTAAGTTTTCTAAAGAAGTATTTTTAGACACATCCAATGAAGTTAATTGGTTTCCAAAAAAGCTTAAATTTAGTAAAGCGATATTTTTAGACACATCTAATGATGTTAATCGGTTTAAAGAAAAAAATAAAAATTGCAAAGCAGTATTTTGAGACACATCTAATGATGTTAATTTGTTTGAATCTAAGGTTAATTGTTTCAAAGCAGTATTTTTAGACACATCTAATGATGTGAATTGGTTGTTATCTAAACCTAATTGTTCCAAGGCAGTATTTTGAGACACATCTAATGATGTGAATTGGTTGTTATCTAAACCTAATTGTTCCAAGGCAGTATTTTGAGACACATCTAATGATGTGAATTGGTTTGATTTTAAGTCTAATTCTTTCAAAGCGGTATTCTTAGATACATCTAATGATGTTAATTTGTTTGAAGGACAATATAAAGTTGTCAAAGCAGCATTTAGAGACACATTTAATGAAGTTAATTGGTTTGATTCACAATATAATGATTTCAAAGCGATGTTTTTAGATGTATCTAATGACGTTAATTTGTTCCCAGTGCAGTTTAGGTTCGTTAAGGATACGAAATCTTGAATACCTGTTAAATCAACAATAGAACTATTTGCAATATCAATATAAGTCAATTTATCAATATTATTAGTCAGTACCTGACCATCAGCAGTTCCCGAATCAATACCAAGGGCAATCAATTTGTTTTCAAAGTTAATGTCCGGGATATTGGTATATTGGGCATAAATTGAAAAGTTCACAAAAAACAGTAATAAAAGTAGTTTTGGCTTCATAAGTTATATTTTAAGATTTGACGGCGCAAGTATACAAAATTATTTTTCTTACAAATAATTATTTTTTAAAAAAAAGCAAGCTAATGAGCATTTATTCTATATAGTTTTAAGTTTTTTATTTTGCTAAAAAGCCTTAAATCTTAACACACTGTTAATCGTTAGTATTTTGTAACAAAAAAGTATAATTTAGTCGAATATTTCAATATCATTAAATTATATATACATGAGCTATATAAAACCTATTAGTTTAACTGCTTTTGCGTTTCTTGTTTTAGCAGGTGGTGGTGCAACCTTACATGCACAAGTTTCAACACCTAAGGAAGCGATTACTGCGCCTTTAGCAATTGTAAAAAAAGCCCCGGTTTCTGAAAATGACTTAAAAAGATGGAGTCATCTCGATTTAGTAAAAGATACTATTCCGGGAATGAGTGTTGATAAAGCCTACGCCGAATTGCTGCAAGGCAAAACCGGAAAAAAAGTAATTGTAGGAATTGTAGATTCGGGAGTAGATATTGAGCATGAAGACCTAAAAGGAATGATCTGGACAAATCCTAAAGAAATTCCGGGAAACGGTATCGATGATGATAAAAATGGATTTATTGATGATACCCATGGATGGAATTTTCTTGGAGATGCAGTACACGAAAATCTCGAAATGACCCGTATTGTTAAAAAAGGTGATGATGGATCTGCCGAATACAAAAATGCCCTGGCACAATATGAAGAAAAATCTAAAAAAGTTTTAGAAGATAAACAACAGGTTGACTTTTTATTAGATGTTCATAATACAATAAAAAAAGAACTAAATAAAACAACCTATAAACTGGAAGATTTAAGCACAATTACTTCAACTGATCCAAAAGTGGCGAGAAGTAAAATGGTTATGACGCAAATTTTTGGCAATGCAGGACCAACTTTTGATCCCGAAGCGGAGCTGGAAGATTATAGAGAGCAAGTTTACGATCAGTTCAATTATAATTTAAACAAAGATTATGACGGAAGAAAAGTTGTAGGAGATAATCCGGAAGATATCAAAAACAATCATTATGGTAATAATATCGTTTTTGGTCCGGACAAAGAAAAAGCACTTCACGGAACACACGTTGCCGGAATTATTGCACAAATTCGCGGTAATAATTTAGGTGGTGACGGTATTGCCAATAATGTTGAGATTTTAACAGTTAGAGCTGTTCCTGACGGAGATGAATATGATAAAGATATTGCGTTAGCAATTCGTTATGCTGTTGATAATGGCGCAAAAGTAATTAACGGAAGTTTTGGAAAAAGTTTTTCTCCACATAAACAATGGGTATATGATGCTATAAAATATGCTCAGAAAAAAGACGTTTTAATTGTTCATGCTGCAGGTAATGACGGTTATAATATCGATGAAACAAAAAACATCAATTATCCAAATGATTCTGAAAATAATATCAAAGAATTTGCGGATAACCTAATTACGATTGGTGCAATTAATAAAGAATATGGAGAAAATGTAGTAGCAGGATTTTCGAATTTCGGAAAAATAAACGTAGATGTTTTTGCTCCTGGTGAAGAAATCTATGCAACAGTTCCAAACAACAAATACAAATATTTACAGGGAACTTCAATGGCTTCACCAAATGCTGCCGGAGTTGCAACGTTGATTCGTTCGTATTATCCAAAATTAAAAGCTTCACAAGTAAAACATATTCTGATGGACTCAGGTGTTCTACTCCCGACAAATGTAGTTTTAGGAGAAAATAAAGAGGTAAAACCAGCATCCGAATCATCAAAAACGGCTAAAATGGTGAATGCATATAATGCTTTACTGATGGCTGAAAAAATGTCAAAAAAATAAAAAAACAAATTACTAATCCAATGGAAGAGTGGCAACTCTTCCATTTTTTTATTTAAATGAATATGCATAAAATTATTCTACTTTCTTTTTTAAGTTTTGGTTTAAACTCAATTTTTGCACAAAATGCCCCCTATTGGCAACAACATGCTGATTATAAGATGGAGGTATCGATGGATGTAAAAAACTATCAGTATAAAGGAAAACAGGAATTGATTTATACCAATAATTCTCCGGATACTTTGCGAAAAGTATTTTATCATTTATTTCCAAATGCTTTTCAGCCGGGAAGCGAAATGGACGCACGTCTGCATTCTATAAAAGATCCTGACGGAAGAATGGTCAATAAAGTGAAAGTAGACGGCAAGGATGTAAAGCAAAGTAGAATTGAATCACTAAAGTCAAATGAAATTGGATTTCTGAAAATCACTAATTTCAAACAAGATGGTATAACGGCTCAAACCAGAACTTCCGGAACTGTTTTGGAAGTGACTTTGGCTAAACCGATTTTACCCAATTCGAAAACTACTTTTACATTAGATTTCGATGGTCAGGTTCCGGTTCAGATTCGTCGTTCGGGAAGAAATAATTCGGAAGGAATTGAATTGTCCATGTCTCAATGGTATCCTAAATTGGCCGAATTTGATTTTGAAGGCTGGCATGCAGATCCTTATATTGCCAGAGAATTTCATGGGGTTTGGGGTAATTTTGATGTAAAAATTACAATCGATAAAGACTATACAATTGGAGGCTCAGGATATTTGCAGGATAAAAACGAAATTGGCCACGGTTATGAAGACGCTGGTGTAAAAGTGGTGTATCCTAAAAAAACAAAGACATTAACATGGCATTTTATCGCTCCAAACGTACATGATTTTACCTGGGCTGCCGACAAGGAATATGCACACGATATTGTAAAAGGACCAAATGATGTTGATTTGCACTTTTTCTACAAAAACAATCCAAAAGTTACTGAGAACTGGAAAAAGTTAGAGCCATTAATGGTGAAAGTAATGGATTATTACAACCATAAAGTGGGGGCTTATCCATACAAGCAATACTCTTTTATTCAGGGTGGAGATGGCGGAATGGAATATGCAATGTGTACTTTGATGCTTGGAAACGGAACTCTTGAAGGTATTTTAGGAACTGCAACTCACGAACTGGGACACTCCTGGTTTCAGCATATTTTGGCTTCAAACGAGTCAAAACACCCATGGATGGATGAAGGTTTTACAACTTATATAGAAGATAGTGCTTTGAATGAATTAAAAGGAGATAAAAAGGAAGTTAATCCATTTAAAGCAAATTATGCCGCTTATTATAGTTTAGTAAATTCCGGAAAAGAACAGCCACAAACAACACACGGTGACCGTTACGATGAAAACCGACCTTACAGTATTTCATCTTATGTAAAAGGTAGTATCTTTTTATCACAATTAGTGTACGTAATTGGGCAGGAAAATCTGGATGCTGCTTTAAAAAGATATTTTAATGATTTCAAATTCAAACATCCAACTCCAAATGATATCAAAAGATCTGCAGAGAGAGTTTCAGGAGCTGAATTAGACTGGTATTTAATTGACTGGACAGAAACTACAAATACAATTGATTACGGAATTAAAGACGTAGCGGATAATGCAGGTAAAACAACCGTTACTTTAGAAAGAATTGGAAGGATGCCAATGCCAATTGATTTGACTGTAGAATATACTGACGGAACTTCTGAGAGTTTCTATATTCCGTTAAGAATGATGAACTTCATTAAGCCAAATCCTAATCCAAATATAAAAAGAACTGTGTTGGATGATTGGGCCTGGGCACAGTCAAACTATAGTTTTACAATCGATAAAAACAAAACTGCAATTAAGAAAATCACCATTGATCCAAGCGGATTAATGGCTGATGTAAAGGCTGCAAATAATGTTTATGAAGTGAAATAAATTTAGTTTTAAAACACAAAAAAGTCTCATTTAAATTCAGGAAACTGAAAATTAAATGAGACTTTTTTTATAGAATTGAGATCAATTTTTACTACAAAATAGCTCCCCAGATTTTCTCGTCTTTTAATAATATTTCTCTCAAAATCTGAATTGGGGGCATTCCGTTATCAAGCATGGCATCATTAAATTTTTGTAAATTATAATTGCTTCCTTCTTGTTTTTTATAATCTTCACGAAGTTTCAAAATCTGTAATTTTCCTAAAGTATAAAACAAATAACCCGGATCGTAAGTACCGCGCAATGCTTCCTGACGCGAAGGTTTATCGCCCTGATACCAGTTATTCATGAAAAATTTGGTCGCATCATCAACATTCATTCCGTGACAATGGGTGTTGATAGAAACGCACAGACGACAAATGCGTAAAAGTGCATCTCCTGATTGTGCCAAACGATATTTTGCTGCTTTAATTGGATCGCCAGTATTGCCGTAACCTTCGTCAATCATCATTTTTTCGGTATAATGTGCCCAGCCTTCTACATAGGCATAACTCATAAAAATCTTCTGGATTTTAGAAGTTTTAGAAGCATTCGAATGCAAAAATTGTGTGTAATGCCCAGGATATGCTTCGTGTATAGAAACAATGTCGGTCGTGTAAAAATTAAATTGTGCCAGCCAGTCTTCTTGTTGTTTTGGAGTCCATTTTGGATCTACGGGTGTAATATAGTAAAAAGCCTGAGTAGCTTTAGTTTCAAAAGGTCCTGGAGAATCCATAGATGCAGTACTTGTAGCTCTGGCGTAAGCAGGTGTTTCCTGAATTTTAACACGTACTTCAGAGGGCATAGTTACAATTTTATGATCTATTAAATATTGACGAATTGCTTCAATATTTTTTCTTGCATGAGGAATTAAATCTTGTGCCGTTGGATGTTCTTTTTGCATTTCATTATAAACATCGATAGGCTTTTTGTTCGGATTGATGATTTTTGCAGCGGCATTAAAAGAAGCTTGTTCTTTTTTTAACTCTTTTAAACCAATGGCTAAAATTTCATCCGGAGATAATTTAATTTCTTCCTGATAAAGGAGCATTTTTTTATAATTCTCAACTCCAATAGCATATTTGTTGTTTGCTTTAGGTAATTTTTCCTTTTCTAAAAAAGCAGCAAAATCATTAATTGAGGCTATTGCTTTTTGATTGGTCTCGTTAAAAGATTTCATTAGAGAATCATTCTTAACGTTTTTTAGAGCAACTAAAAGATCTTTTCCTAAAAAAGAGGCAGAACCTCTTGCGATATCAATGGCTAATTTAATATGTGGTAATGCCAGTGAATCCTGTAAATTTGCTTTGGCATTCTCGAAAAATTTTGGTGCACTTTTTTCGATTGCGATGATCGATTTTATTTGTTGTTCAATGGGAGCAAAATTACGTTGAATGTAAATGTTTACATCAATAGCTCCGGCATACACCATTGGATTTTTTGTGAAGGGTTTTAAATCTTCAAATGAAAACAATTCGTTTTTTACATTCGATTTAATGATTTTCCAATCATAATAATTTCTTTTGCTTAAAGTAGTAGAATCAATTGCAGAAAATTCCTGATCAAACTTTTTAAGAGAAGTAACCCGCTTATCAATATTTGGTTTGCTAAAATCACCTAATCTTCCATCATATTCATGCAATCCTAAATAGACTCCCGTTTGAGGATTCCATTCAAGGCTTTTTGTAATATATTCTTCAGATAGTTTAAGAAAAGCTTCATCGCCGGATCCCGAAGCAATGTCATTATTTTCTTGTTTTTTATTGCAGCTGATTAGTGTGAAAACTAAGATAATGGGAAGAATGAAGATCTTTTTCATATTGATTTTGGTTTGAAAAATTAAATGATTAATGAATTAATATTCATCAAAATAATCATACAAAAATAGCAAATTTTCAAACCAAAAAAAACAGTAATTTCATTAATTATCCCAAATGTTCCAGCATATCTTTGGTCATGGTTTCAAGATCAAATGTGTGTTTCCAGTTCCAGTCTTCCCTTGCAGATGAATCATCAATACTTGCAGGCCAGCTATCCGCGATTTTCTGACGGAAATCCGGATTGTATGTGATTTCAAACTCCGGAATGTGTTTTTTGATTTCAGCAGCAATTTCAGTTGGAGTAAAACTCATAGCGGCCAAATTGTAAGATGAATGTATTTTGATTTCTTCAGTCGGTGCTTTCATAATATTGATGGTAGCGTCAATAGCATCATCCATATACATCATTGGCATTTTGGTTTCTGAAGATAAAAAGCATTCATATTTTTTGTCGGCAATAGCTTTATAAAAAATATCAACCGCATAATCTGTAGTTCCGCCACCGGGAGGCGTAGACCAGCTGATTAAACCTGGATAACGTATACTGCGAACATCGACTCCGTAAATGTTATGGTAATATTCGCACCATCTTTCACCGGCTTGCTTGCTGATTCCATAAACCGTCGAAGGCTCCATAATGGTATATTGTGGTGTGTTTTCTTTTGGCGTAGTAGGTCCAAAAACCGCAATGCTCGATGGCCAGAATATCTTTTTTATTTTTTTTGCTTTAGCAAGATTTAAAACGTGAAAAAGCGAATTCATATTCAAATCCCAGGCAAATGCCGGATTCTTTTCGGCTGTTGCTGATAAGAGAGCCGCCATCAAATAAATATCGGTAATATGATGAATTTCTACAAGATGTTCAATCTGATTAAAATCCAAAGCATTAATCACTTCAAACGGACCGGAATTTACAACATCATTGTTTAATTTTCGAATATCAGAAGCAATTACATTTTCCGTTCCATATAACTTGCGTAGTTTTTGAGCCAGTTCTGTTCCAATCTGACCGCAAGCGCCAATGATTAATATTTTTGGATTCATTTGAATAGATTTAAAATACAAATATAGGTTTTTCGCAAATAAATATGTTTTTTATAAAGTTAAATTATTTATTTAATAATATTAAATACTGTTTTTTAAATTATTCTCTATGTGAAGCTTTATAATTTTAAAACCTTAATCACACATTTTGCAGAGTAAAATGATTTTTTATTACTGTTAGAGGATATTTATTTAAGAAATTATCTCTGTTAATGTGTGAAATCAGCGGCAAAAAAAGACAAGGATTTATAAAATTTGTAACAAAAAACAGAATTCGTAATTGTAAATTTACTTTGTAACTTTGTAGCTTAACGTTTTATCAAATGAAATACAAAATATCTCTTTTTCTTCTCTTAATTTTTATACTGAATTCATGTCAGGATGAAAATGAAAAACGTATCGCTGAAAATAAAAAGGAAGCGAAAAAGAAAGAAGTCATTTTTAATAATATAAATAAAGGCTGGTCGTTTATTGACGAACCAATTAATGAAGTTTCAGAACAAAATGAAGGCTCCTGGACTGAATGGCGTGAATTTTTAAAAGAGTTAGGAGGAAAACCCAGAAATACAATTGGTGCTTTTCAAAAAAAATCTTCTGCAATTGCTAAAAAGGCAATGGCATTAAACAATAATATTCCGGCACAATTTAATCAGCCTCAGATAAGAAGCCGAATTTCTATTTTGATTACTAAAGTAAGAATGATGGATTTGTTTATTCATTTGGATAAAATTCCGGATGAAAAAGTGACTTTTTTAATTGGAGAAATCAATAAAGAATTGGTTTCATTGGAAAGGCAAATGGATAAAATTGTTGAAAAAAGCAAAATACCAAAAGAAGAAGGAGAATCGGATTTCTTACGAATGCTGGATACGGCACGTGCTATTCCGAATACTATTGTAGATCCAAATTTACCTAAAGTTGAGTAAAAACGCCCTATATACTATTTATGACAATTTGCCAAAAACACAGCAGATTGCAACAAATTTACTGGAAGGAAATCAGATAAAAATGCACCTTAACGGTTTGCTGGGATCCGCAGTTTCATTTGTCATTCGCTCAGTTTTCAAAAAAACGGAACTGCCTTTTTTGATCGTTTTAGACAATAAGGAAGAGGCAGCGTATTATCTGAACGATCTCGAACAAATGATTGGTGAACAGGATGTTTTGTTTTATCCGGGTTCATTCCGCCGTCCGTATCAGATCGAAGAAACTGACAATGCCAATGTTTTGCTTCGCGCTGAGGTTTTAAACCGAATTAATTCCCGTAAAAAACCAGCCGTAATTGTTACGTATCCCGAAGCACTTTTTGAAAAAGTGGTTACGAGAAGAGAACTCGATAAAAATACTTTGAAAGTCGCCTTGAATGATAAAATTTCAATTGATTTTATTAATGAGGTTTTATTTGAATATGAATTTAAAAGAGTTGATTTTATTACGGAGCCAGGTGAATTTTCGGTTCGTGGAGGAATTGTTGATGTGTTTTCTTTTTCAAACGATCATCCATACCGAATTGAGTTTTTCGGTAACGAAGTCGACAGCATCAGAAGTTTTGATGTAGAAACACAACTGTCTGTCGAAACACATAAAAAAATCACGATTATTCCAAATGTTGAAAACAAGATATTTCAGGAAAACCGAGAAAGTTTCTTAGATTATATTGCTGAAAAAACAATTCTTTTTATTCAAAATACGGATGGGCTTTTTAGTCAGTTAGACAAACAATTTGCCAGGGCGGAAGAAGCTTTTGAGAAATTATCAAAAGAAATAAAACATGCAGAACCTGAGAAATTATTTTTAAATCAGGCTTCTTTCATTAAACGGGCTCTAGATTTTTCGATAGTGGAATTGCACTCAAAGCCAATTTTTAAAATAACAAAAAAGTTTGATTTTCATATTCAGCCTCAGCCATCTTTCAACAAACAATTCGATTTGCTGTTGAATAATCTGAGTGATAATCATTTTAACGGATACAAAAATTATTTGTTCTGTTCGAATGAAGCACAGGCAAAACGTTTTCACGATATTTTTGAAACGTTGGACGAAGCCAATTCAGAGAATATCCGAAAACAATATCACACTATTGTATTGCCTTTGTATCAGGGTTTTATTGACGAAGAAAATCAAATAACCGCATATACAGATCATCAGATTTTTGAGCGTTATCATAAATTTAATATCAAAAACGGCTATTCGAAAAAGCAAAATATTACGCTAAAAGAACTTACAGCACTTTCGGTTGGGGATTATGTAACGCATATTGATCACGGAATCGGTAAGTTTGGCGGATTGCAGAAAATTCAGGTGGAAGGCAAAACACAGGAAGCTATTAAATTGGTTTATGCCGATAATGATATCGTTTATGTAAGTATTCATTCGCTTCATAAAATCTCAAAATACAACGGAAAAGACGGAACGCCTCCTAAAATATACAAACTAGGATCAAACGCCTGGAAAATTTTAAAACAAAAAACCAAAGCACGTGTCAAACATATTGCATTCAATCTGATTCAGTTGTATGCGAAACGCCGTTTGGAAAAAGGGTTCCAATTTGCGCCGGACAGTTATCTGCAAAATGAATTGGAGAGTTCTTTTATTTATGAAGATACTCCCGATCAGACCAAATCAACGCAGGAAGTAAAAGCCGACATGGAGAGTGATCGCCCGATGGATCGTCTGGTTTGTGGAGATGTAGGTTTCGGAAAAACGGAGGTCGCAATTCGTGCCGCCTTCAAGGCTGTTGATAATAGCAAACAAGTTGCCGTTTTGGTTCCGACAACTATTTTGGCCTACCAGCATTACAGAACTTTTACAGAACGATTAAAAGATATGCCAGTTTCAGTTGGTTACTTAAACCGATTTAGAACTGCAAAACAAAAAGCCCAAACCTTAAAAGATTTAGCTGAAGGAAAACTTGATATCGTCATCGGAACACATCAATTGGTTAACAAAAATGTGGTTTTTAAAGATCTTGGTTTATTGATTGTTGATGAGGAACAAAAATTTGGAGTGAACGTAAAAGACAAACTTAAAACGATTGCTGCGAATGTAGATACGCTGACTTTAACGGCAACGCCAATTCCGAGAACGCTTCAGTTTTCGTTAATGGCAGCACGGGATTTATCTGTAATTACAACACCTCCTCCAAATCGTTACCCAATAGAAACGAATGTGGTCAGTTTTAATGAAGAAATAATTCGTGATGCAATTTCGTATGAAATTCAGCGAAACGGACAAGTTTTCTTCATCAATAACCGAATCGAAAATATAAAAGAAGTAGCCGGAATGATTCAGCGTTTAGTACCAAATGCACGAGTTGGAATTGGTCACGGACAAATGGAAGGTGCGAAACTTGAGGAATTGATGTTAGGTTTTATGAATGGTGATTTTGATGTTTTGGTTGCAACCACAATCATCGAAAGTGGTTTGGATGTACCAAATGCCAATACAATTTTCATTAATAATGCCAATAATTTTGGATTGTCAGATCTGCATCAGATGCGTGGCCGGGTAGGACGTAGCAACAAAAAAGCATTTTGTTATTTTATTTGTCCTCCGTATTCCTCCATGACCGAAGACGCCAGAAAACGTATTCAGGCATTGGAACAATTCAGTGAACTCGGAAGCGGTTTCAACATCGCCATGAAAGATCTTGAAATTCGTGGTGCCGGAGATTTATTAGGCGGTGAACAAAGTGGTTTTATCAATGAAATTGGTTTTGATACCTATCAGAAAATCATGAACGAAGCCATTGAGGAGTTGAAAGAAAACGAATTCAAAGATTTGTATCCTGAAGAGAATAATATTGATACCAAAGAGTACGTAAAAGACCTTCAGATTGATGCTGATTTTGAATTGTTATTCCCTGATGAATATATCAATAATGTTTCGGAAAGATTGGTTTTATATAACGAACTAGGTGCTATAAAAGACGAAGCCGGTTTGCAGGAATTCGAAAGAAAATTGATTGACCGTTTTGGACCATTGCCAAAACAAGCAACGGCATTACTAAACAGCATTCGTATAAAATGGATTGCAACGAGAGTTGGAATTGAGAAATTAGTTTTGAAACAAGGCAAAATGATTGGCTATTTTGTGTCTGATCAACAGTCAGATTATTATCAGTCATCTAAATTCAGAAACGTTTTGCAATTTGTGCAAAAGCAAAGTAGTTTGTGTAAAATGAAAGAAAAACAAACGGTAAACGGATTACGTTTATTATTGACTTTCGAGAACGTAAAATCAATCAAAAAAGCATTGGAATTGATGGAGTTATTTGAATAATAGGTGATTATAGTTTTTCTGCAATGCTCACAATTACCCAAGCCAAAGGGATGTAAAGAAATTGTCCCAATATAGTTCCAAGAATTCTTGCAAGTATTATGTAGGTCAGATGTCTTCTAAAATATGATTCTTTAACCGTTCCATCAATCACTTTGTCTGTAAGCGTTCCATGATAGGGTTCTATAAAAAGAAGCATCCCAACAGACCCCAATCCAACGGCAATCCCGCTCAATGATAGTGAGGTTGTTCGAAGATTAGGATTAAGATAACCTGCATACAAACAGGACAGTACACTAACAGTAATAAAACTATAAACCAATACATTCATAAAAATTAGTTTTAAGTATAAATCTTTATACTGTGTTAATCTGGTAAAGTTTTCTTTTCGGGGCAGAGATACACTTTCTTTAAAATGATAATAGGTTTTTTTTCGGAAAGATTTCATTAATACCCCTATAATTGAATTGTTTTCGTAAAGCGACTTGACTCCTTTTGCCATAAATCGATGTGTAGTAGGAATGGCGAATGCACCCAAAGTACATCCTAAAGTGGCACAAAAAATAATACTTCTAAATAAGAATTCATTAGGCTGAAATCCTGATATAATTGTGTTCTCAATAGATTTTGTTAACAATGGCGCTTGTATACTGCTTGAAAATTGGGCCGTTAGAGCAATAATATTAAAAATAGAGGCAGAAGAAGCAACTCTGCGTGTTCTTGTGCCTACTATCTTTGATGATAAACTAATAATACTGATAAAATGGATAACAAGAGTTAGAATACAAACGAGTACAAGGTTATTATTCATCTTTTATTTTAAAATTATTTAAGTGTTTTTTTAATAAAGGCATAACTTTTTGGAAATTTATAATTTAATTTTCATAATCATTCGAAAAGTAATTTTTATAATAGTTAGATAATTATAATAATTGAGTTTATATTTTCCTCGCTTATTATTGTTATACTCTTTAATTACTCTTGAATAGGTGTTTTCTAATTGGGTTACTATCGGCAGAAAATCGGCTTCTTTCCTAATAAAATTAGAGACTTTTAAGATGTTTTCTGCATCATATTTCTTGATCTCACGAACGATTAAATCAGTTTGTATTTTATTAGTCATGAGTTTCATTCCAAAATTATATTTTCTGTAATGAAGCATATTTTCGGGGGTTACTATCTCTGCCAATCCTCTAAAATCACATACAATCACGGCGGCACCTGTTGCCATAGCTTCTATTGCTGCTTTTGCCTTTCCAAATATAATGTCGTATTGTCCAAGAATATTTTCCGGAGTTGTAGTAGCATTACCATTACCGCTTCCTATCAGGTCTATTTCGATGCCCTGAGATAAACATGCTTCTTTTATAGAGGGGAAAATATTTGTTTGTGACATATAATTAGAAAATGCCAAAGCTTTTCTGGGTATCGCTGAAATTGTTTTACGTAGTTTAAAACGTGATAGATTTGCCCAATTATAAATTATTTCAATATCATCGTTTTTGAATCCGTTTTCCTGATAGCGTTCTTTGCAGTTGTAATCTACAGCTACATATTGTAAAATGTTAGCGTGTCTAAAAGGATAATCCAGAAAATGTGTCCTGTCATGAATAAAATATACAATTGGAGTTTTTTTAAAAAAGTGTGCAGCTTTGAGGGTTACAATATTATGATGGGCATGAATACAGTCAGGTTTCTTTTTTAATTTTTTTAAATCGGTACAAACATGTATTCCATTTTCAATTAAGGATTTTGCTAAATCTCCCATTGATAAGGTAAATATTTCAACATGATGTCCACGATTGTGCAATTCTATAGCTAACTCGTACACATACGTTTCTGTACCTGATGGTGAATTTATAAAACAATTCGTGATTAAAATATTCATTTCGTTATACGGTTGTTGCCAAACAAACTTCTGCGATGGGTTTGATGTGTTTCTCAAATTCAATGCAGGTTTTATATGCACCTGATGCTACTCGTTTTCTTCCTATTTCTTCATAATAAGGAAGTGGATTTTTCCAATTGATAATTTGGTTCAAATCCGTAATTCTAGTGTATGATTCCCATGAAAAAGCAGAAACTCCAAAACGTTCAATAGCCATTTCTATTTCTGTTTTTAATTCGGGATAATTTAGACCAGCCTTTATTTTCATTTCCAGTTCGAGCGGAGAAAGTTCAAAAGATAAATTATGGATGTGTTTTTTTTGGGATAATATATCTGGTGCTTTGTCAAGTACGAAATCATAATTTAGAATCGATTTTGAAGGATTACTTTTTTCTAACTCAGCAACGATTCCATTAATGATATATCTGCAAATATCATGAGTTGGATTAAAACCCTCTAAAGCATCACCATATATTTCATCATAGTTGTTTTCTTTTATCAAAATTAAAAGCTGCTCCTTTACTTGTTTAATTTTATCCAGGTCGCCGGATAAAATAATGTTATATAATTCCTTATCTGTAAAAGGATTAAAGGTATTTTTGTAAGTTGCACCTAATGATTCTATTAATTTTATAGATTGATATAATCGCGAATCATTATTTTGTCCGGAACCGTCTGTTAAAATATATACATCAGGCTTTGAATCTTTTAAAAATTTGAAAGCTCTTAATTCATGACCCGGATGCCCAATTATCAATGCTGATTTAGTTTTCATATTCTACGGATATTTTTTAAAATAGTTTATACACAATATAAATGAATTTAAAATATAAAACAAGTAAATATATTGATTATAATTCTTACAAATTACTCAAATGCATTTCTTTTTAGCACTAGGCTACAATCATTTTACCTAATAAATATTTGTTGTTTTATTTTTAAGTTACAAAGAGCAATTTCAATTAAGCTATATTGTATATATCATTGACCTTTTTTTATTTACTATGATTTTTTAGATTTAAATTTGTAAAATGTCAGATTCACCTATTTATCGAAAAATAATCCATATCGATATGGACGCTTTTTATGCTTCGGTAGAGCAAATGGATAATCCTGCTTTACGAGGAAAGGCTATTGCAGTTGGTGGTTCAGAAAATCGTGGTGTTGTTTCGGCAGCAAGTTATGAAGCTCGTAAATTTGGGGTTCGAAGTGCCATAAGTGGTGTTTTGGCCAAAAAATATTGTCCCGAAATTATATTTGTTCGTCCCCGTTTTGATCGCTATAAAGAAATTTCTACAAAAATTCATGAAATTTTTCATGAATACACGGATATGGTAGAACCTCTTTCACTTGATGAAGCTTATCTTGATGTTACTCAAAATAAAAAAGGAAATCCAAGCGCATCATTGCTGGCTCAGGAAATCAGGTTACGAATTTTCAATGAGGTAGGAATTACAGCTTCTGCGGGAATTTCAGTAAATAAATTTGTTGCCAAGATTGCCAGTGATTATAATAAACCTAATGGGCAAAAAACGGTAAATCCTGATGAAGTAATTCCGTTTTTGGAAGAATTACCTATTCGGAAATTCTACGGGGTTGGAAAAGTGACTACTGAAAAAATGTATCAACTGGGAATTTTTACCGGATTAGATCTGAAAAGTAAATCGGTGGAATTTTTGGAAAAGCATTTTGGAAAATCCGGAGGCTTTTATTTTAACGTTGTACGTGGTATTCATAATAGTGAAGTGAAAGCATCAAGAATTACAAAATCAGTGGCTGCCGAACATACTTTTGATGTCAATCTTTCCTCAGAAATTTTTATGCTGGAACAACTTGAAAAAATTGCTGTTTCATTAGAAAAAAGATTAAAAAAGTACAATATATTAGGGAAAACAGTCACTCTTAAAATTAAATACAGCGATTTTACACAACAAACCAGAAGCAAAACTTTGCCTTATTTTATTGCGGATAAAAGTTTGATTTTGGAGACTGTTGAAGAGTTGTTGTATCAGGAACGCATGAAAGATTCAGTTCGATTATTGGGAATTTCTTTAAATAATCTAAACACTGAACAAAAAAAAGCAGTTGTTGTACAGTTAAAATTTGATTTTTGAAAAACGAAACAATCATTAAATACTACAAACGTTATGTGTTGTAAAGTAATTTCTATCTAACTTTGAGCAAAAGTATTTTATGGATGCTGTAAATTATTATGGTGAATCTTTTGATGAATTGGATACAAATTTAAATTGTAACTCAGTTCCGATACTTTGTTGGGATTTTCATTATGAATCTATAAATGAATTAAAAATATTTTCTTCGGATATAAAAAAAATCAAACAAATTGCGAGTCAATTTAAATGGGATGAAGGAAGTTTAGATATAAATGAACGTCTGAAGGATGAGGTTGTTTTAATAACTGATGTGGAGCAAAAAATAATTTTTGCATCCGAAGGAATTTGTAAAATGACTGGTTATACTGAAAAAGAAGTTTTGGGGAAATTACCAAAAATGTTTCAGGGACCAAAGACTTCAACTGTCGTTTTAAAAGAAATTAGAATAGCAATTGAAAAGCAGACACCTTTTGAAAAGACAATTTTAAATTATAAAAAAAATGGTGAAACCTATAATTGCATTATTCATGGTTTCCCTGTTTTTAACGTCAAAGGAGTATTATCGCATTTTATAGCTTTTGAAAAAGCTGCATAAAAAAAGCCTTTTTGAATTTCAAAAAGGCTTTCGTTTTATAGAGTTCCAGAAAATTTAGTTTTTACTGGATAGTTTTGATAACAATCTTAAGAATTCAATATATAACCAGACTAAAGTTACCATTAGTCCCATAGCTCCGTACCATTCCATGAATTTTGGCATTCTTTCCTGAACACCTTTTTCAATTTGATCGAAATCTAAAAATAAATTTAAAGCAGCAATAATAATTACAAAAACGCTGATTCCGATACTCATCATTGAATTTCCGTAATGTACCGGAGTGAAATTGAAAATCAAAGATGCTAACCAGGAGAATAGGTAATAAGTTGCAATTGCCAGTGTAGCAGCAACAACTACTGATCTGAATTGCTCATTGACTTTCACAATTTTAAATTTATATAAACCTAAACAAACTAAAAAAGTCACTAATGTTGCACCAACTGCATTGATAACAATTCCGGGAAACCTGGCTTCAAAGATGGCCGATATTCCTCCAATAAATAAACCTTCAAACAAGGCATAACCTGGAGCTAAATAAGGAGAAGCTTGTGGTCTGAATGCTGCAATTACAACTAAAATAAGTCCAACAATAGCACCACCAATAGTTGGCAGCATTGCATTTAAACCATTAAATGCCATCCACCATGTTATCATAGCAGACCCGCATAATATTAAAAACAAAACAGCTGTTTTATTGATAGTCCCGGATATAGTCATTTCCTGATTATAATCAATAATTTGTGCCTGATGCACTTCTTCAGCTTTTGAAACAGCATTTGATGAAAAACGCTTGTTGCTTAAAAATGGATTTTTCGAATTGAAGCTCATATTTCTAATACATTTAATTGTACTCAAATATATGGAGTTTTTTTGATGTGAAGTTATTTCTGTAATTTTTTTAACATGATTTTTTCTTCTGAATAAATTCCTCTTAAAATAAAAATCCATCAGCGAATACTGATGGATTTTTATATATCGGGTTCGAAATTTTTATTTCAATAAATCTAAAACTAAAGAAGGAAACAACCCTAAAGCAATATTTAGAATAATAGAAATTACCGCAACAGCATAAATAAGAAATGGTTTTCCGGTACGCTTTTCATTTGCTTCTTTTGAATACATTGCCAAAATTAGTTTGAAATAATATCCAACACTAATAATTGAGTTTACTACTGCTACAATTACTAAAGCAATATAACCAGCCTGAATAGTTTGGTTGAATAAGAACAATTTGGCAAAAAATCCTGAAAAAATTGGAATACCGGCCATGGATAATAATGAACCTGTAAGTATAGCTGCCAGTAATGGATTTGTTTTTCCTAAACCATGAAAGTTTGTAATGTCTTCGTTGTCCTGATTTTTACAAACGTATAAAATAACACTAAACGCAGCGATTCCAGATAATGCATATGCAGCTGTATAGTACAATAAAACACCTGCGGAAGTTGCAATGCTTAATAAAGTCATTAACATAAAACCTGCATGCGAAATTCCTGAAAATGCCAACATACGTTTCACATTTACCTGACGCAATGCCATAATATTACCAACCGTCATCGAAGCAATTGATACAATTACTACAATTGTTTCGAAAGTTCCTAAAAGATCCTGGTTTTCAAGTGATGAAATTAAATTTAACCCACTGATTAATTTATATAAAGTTGCAATTGCAATAACTTTTGCCAAAGTACTCATTAATGCAGTTGTCAACGCAGGAGAACCTTCGTAAACGTCCGGAGCCCAAAAATGAAAAGGAACTGCGGCAACTTTAAATAACATTCCGATTACCATCAAAATCATTCCGATTGGAAACCAGATTGGCAATTCTGCAGATAAAGAGCTTTCATGTATTTCAGCAACGTCAAAACTTCCCATTGCACCATAAATCAAACAAATTCCGAATAAAATAATTCCTGATGCAAATGAACCCATCAAGAAATACTTCATACCTGCTTCGTTACTTTTTAAGTTTAAGCGTTCACTAGCCGCAAGTACATACAAAGCGATTGATAAAATTTCAATTCCTAAGAAAAACATAGCTAAGTTTCCAAAAGATACCATCGCTACACCACCGGCTAATAAAAATATTTTTATAGCAACAAAATCTGAGATTTTTGTTTGATGATTTTCATAAAAATTATGACTTAAGGCTACCAGAAATATTGTCAGAATAATAAACAATGATGAGAATGCAGTTGAGAATTTGCTCACTGTAATCATATTGTTATAATAACTTCCTGTCGACCCAAATTCAGAAAAATTAAGTGCCAAAACAGCCAAAAGTCCAATAATGGTAAAAGGAACGATGGCTTTCCTTAAATTAAGAATTTCAAATAATAGGCAGAAAATACCCAATCCCGTTATAGCTATTAATGTATTCATTTTTGTTTTTTTGATTTAGGAAATCTAAAACTAATGATGCCCTAATTTATTTTTATTTAAAATATTAATTTTTATTGATAACGTTTAAAATGGTTTCTAAACTTGGTGTAATCAAATCTGTAATTGGTTTAGGGTAAAATCCGAAGAAAATTAAAACAGCAATAATTGCTACTAAAGAAATTCCTTCATTTACTGAAATATCAGCGAATGTTTTTGGATTTGTTTCTCCTAACATTACATTTTGAAACATTTTAAGCATATAATAAGCTCCCAAAATAATAGTCGTTCCGCCTAAAACAGCAAACCAAACATTAATTTGAGAAAGACTATATAAAACGGTAAACTCTCCAACAAAGTTAAAAGTACCTGGCAATGCAACTGATGCCAAAACCAAAATTAAAAACATCGAAGTGAATTTTGGAGATTGTATACGTATACCACCCAATTTAGCAATTTCTCTGGTTTCAAATCTTCTGAAAATAATTTCAGCAGCAAAGAATAATCCAACTACAACAAAACCGTGAGCGATCATTTGTAAAACAGCTCCGCGTAAACCATCAACAGTTAAAGTATAAGTTCCTGCAGCAATTAATCCAACGTGGGCTAAAGATGAATAAGCCAATAATTTCTTTAAATCTTTTTGTCTTAAAGCTACTATTGAACCATAGATAACACCGGCAATTCCTAAAGCGATAAAAATATTCATGTATTCTTTTGCTGCAAGAGGAGCAATTGGCAATTGCCAACGAATAACACTGTACAATCCCATTTTTAGCATGATCCCGGATAAAAGCATTGTTCCAACAGTGGGTGCTTTTTGATACACATTTGCCTGCCATGTGTGGAAAGGAATGATTGGAATTTTAATTGCATATGCAAAAAAGAAAGCTAAGAAAATCCAGAATTGCTCACAAGCAGATAAGTTTAATTTATATAAATCTTCGATAAGGAAGCTTCCTGCTTTTTGATATAAATAGATAAAAGCAACTAACATAAATAAAGAACCGGCAAGTGTGTAAATAAAGAATTTTACCACTGCTTTTCTTCTTTCTTCTGCATCACCATTACCCCAAATAAGAGCAATAAAGTAAATTGGAATAAGAGATAATTCCCAAAAAATATAATATAACAAACCATCTGCAGCAAGAAATGTTCCTGTCATTGCAAAGGCCATAAATAAAATTAAAGTGTAAAAACCTTTTGCATTTTTATATTCATTTCCAAAAGAAGAGAATATAATAATTGGAGTTAAAGTAACTGTTAACAAAAGCATTGCCATTGCTAATCCGTCAGCATTTAAAACAAATGAGATTTTAGGTTGTGTAATCCAGGCGTTGATTAAGCTAATGTTTTCACCTGCGTTAAAGTGACTTAACAATACCAAAGAACAGCCCAAAGCTGTTAAACTAAAGAACAAGGCTACTTTTGAAGCTAGTTTGTCACCAACAAAATAAGTGACAAATGCACCAATTAAAAGAATAATTAATATAAGAGAAACGTTCATAGTTATAAAATTATTGAGCTAAAAATATATAGGAAACAATGGCGCAAAGACCCAAAACAAAAACAAAAAGATATAATCCGATACTTCCGTTTTGTAATTTTTTACCTTGAAAACCTATTTCATTGGTTACTTTACCTAATCCGAAAATAAGAGCAGATAAACCAGTTTCGATGTAATCCCTGAAGAATTTAGATAATGCGTTTACTGACCTTACAAATATTGCATCATAAGCTTCATCTACATAATATTTGTTATATAAAACTTTAGTCAAACCTGTAATATTTTCATCTGCTTCAGGAATATTATCTTGTTTAAAATATTTGATGTAAGCAATGAAAATACCGATAAATCCGCCAAGAACAGCAACTCCCATTAAAGTATATTCTGTAGTGCCTAAATGGTGTTCTTCGCCCGCTACTTTCGTGAAAAGTGGAGCTAAATAGTCATTTAACCAACTGTTTCCGGGTAAACTTATTAATCCTCCAAATGTCGCTAAAAGAGCTAAAATCATTAAAGGGAATGTAATCAAACCGTCACTTTCATGTAAATGATGTTTTTGTTCTTCTGTACCTCTAAAGTCTTTAAAGAAAGTTAAGAACATTAATCTGAACATATAAAAAGCAGTCATAATTGAAGCAATAGATCCAATAACATATAATGCTTTGCTATGGTGAAAGGCTGTCATTAAAATTTCATCTTTAGAGAAGAAACCCGAAAATAATGGAACTCCTGAAATTGCTAATGATGAAACTAACATTGTCCAGAAAGTGATTGGCATTGCTTTACGCAAACCGCCCATTTTACGCATATCTTGTTCTCCATATAAACCATGAATTACAGATCCGGAACCTAAGAACAAACAAGCTTTGAAAAATGCGTGTGTGATGACGTGAAAAACAGCTACTTCATAAGCACCAAATCCTAAGGCTAAAAACATTAATCCTAATTGAGAAACGGTAGAGTAGGCTAATACTTTTTTAATATCAGTCTGAACCAAACCTATTGTTGCAGCAACTAATGAAGTTACAGCTCCAATAACTGCGATTACGTTCTGAACATCCGGGGTTAAATCAAAAACAAAGTTTAATCTTGTTACCATAAAAATACCAGCTGTAACCATTGTTGCAGCGTGAATCAATGCAGAAACAGGAGTTGGTCCGGCCATCGCATCAGGTAACCATGTGTATAAAGGAATCTGAGCTGATTTACCACAAGCTCCAATAAATAAACACAATGCAGCTAATGAAAGTAATGGTAAATTTAAATTTGTTGCACCGGAAATTGCAGTTTTTAATGTTGCATAATCTAAAGTGGAGAACATGAAACCAATGATGAATATTCCGATCAAAAGACCTAAATCTCCAATTCTGTTCATGATAAAAGCTTTTTTTGCCGCATCATTGTAATCCTGATTTTTATACCAAAATCCAATTAATAAGTACGAACAAAGCCCTACACCTTCCCAACCAATAAATAAAACCAATAAGTTACTGCCAATTACAAGTGTAATCATAAAAAACACAAACAAGTTCAGGTAGGAGAAGAACTTGTGCATGTTTTCGTCATCATGCATGTAACTAATAGAATATAAATGTATCAATGATCCAATACCAGTTACAAAAAGCAGCCAAAGCAGAGACAATTGATCTAATAAAAATCCAAGATTAATATGAAGATTACTGATTTGAATCCAGTCAAATAATGTAATTTGAATGGCTTTTTGAGTTTGGGTAATTTGATTGAAAAAGAAAATCGTAACTAGAAAGGAAACCACTACAGAAGCAGTCCCGATGATTCCCGAAACTGTTTTGCCTAAGCTTTTTCCAAAGAAAACATTGATTAAAAACCCTAAAAAAGGAGCTAATACTAATACTAAAGCTAAATTGGTATTCATTTCCATTTATCCTTTTAATTTTTTTAAATTATCGATACTAATCGAACCTAAATTTCTAAAGATCGAAACTAAAATAGCCAATCCCACCGCAACTTCAGCTGCAGCAACTGCCATCGAAAAGAAGACAAAAACCTGTCCCTGAGCATCTTGATGGTAAGTCGAAAAAGCTACAAATAAAAGGTTAACTGCATTTAGCATAATTTCTATAGACATGAAAACAATAATAGCATTTCGTCTGTACAATACACCAAAAACACCAATACAGAAAAGTACAACACTTAAAAAGATGTAATTTTCAATACCTATTTGATTTAATATATTACCCATTATTTATTTAATTTTTCTTTTTTAGACAATAATACAGTTCCAATCATCGCTACCAAAAGTAAAATCGATGCAAATTCAAACGGAACCATATATTCGTTCAATAATATTTTACCTAATACTTTAATCGATTGAAAATCTTCACCGGTTGAATCATATGCACCAACAATTGGTTTCGAGTTAATAAAGATTGTAATCAATACAATACATATCAAACAAAATGAGACAATGGCGCCCAAACGTGTAATTCTTGGTCGGTGTACTTCTTTTTGTTCATTCAGGTTCATCAACATGATTGTAAACAGGAATAAAATCATAATCGCTCCCGAATACACTATAATATGAACAATAGCCAAAAATTGAGAATTCAATAATAGATAATGACCGGCAATCGAGAAGAAACAAATTACTAAATAGATAGCACTATGAATCGGATTTCTGCTAAAAATGGTAAGGAAAGCGGTAATTACTGTTATAAACGCAAGGAAACAAAATATAACTTGTACAGTAGTTGCGTGTGCAAAATCAGGAATATGTATCATTAATTAGCGTTTTTAAGTTGAGCATTTTTCATAGCCATATCTAAAGGCATCACTAATTTGTCTTTTCCAAAAATGAAATCTTCTCTTTCATAACTTGAAGGCACCAATACTTTCGAAGTAGTCAGATAGATTGCATCTTTCGGACATGCTTCTTCACATAGACCGCAAAAAATACAGCGAAGCATATTTATTTCATAAATCGAAGCATATTTTTCTTCTCTGTATAAATGTTTTTCGTCTGCTTTACGTTCAGCAGCCTTCATAGTGATAGCTTCAGCAGGGCATGACAAAGCACATAATCCACATGCAGTGCAGTTTTCACGACCTTGTTCATCACGTTTCAACTGGTGTTGACCACGATAAACAGGACTCATTTCACGTACTTGCTCAGGATAATGAATAGTAACTTTTTTTCTGAATAAATGTTTAACAGTAATAAACAATCCTTTCACAATCGCCACAAGATACAATCGCTCTAAAAAAGTCATCTCTTTGTTCGAGACTAACTTTTTTCTACCCGATAATGATATAGTTTCTATTGACATTTTTTTAATTTTTATTTTGAAGCTTAACCTGCTATCCGTTTGTATCTTTTTTGGCAGAAAAGCCAAAAAAGGATACCACTTCTATCAGGGCTAGGGCATTTTGGTATTAATATTATTATTTTTTATAGCCTATTTTGGTTCTTTCGATTTTATGCTCTTGTTTGTCCATCAACTCATCAAGATAAGTAAAGACTAATTCAATGTTTTTGTCGTGATTGATTAATTTTTTCTTAATCATATCCACTTCCAATTTTATATTCAAATTATCAGTCAATAAATCTCCCATACTCACAAAGACTTCAATAATCTTGATACTCATTTGAGTCGCTCTTTCACTTTTCAAGACACTTGCTAATTGCAAAACGCCATGTTCTGTAAAAACATAGGGCAGTGAACCTCCAAGACTTTGATTAGAAGGTATCGCATTTTGCGATACCATTAACTCAACTTCTATTTCATTTAATCGGAACATAAAATGCTCAGGGAATTTTGTACTATTCCTTTTAACTTGTTCCCTTAATCTCCTAGATTCTACCATAAATAATTCTGCTAAATCTCTATCAAGCATCACCTTTTGGTTTCTAATAAAATATATTTTATTAGTTATTATTTCGTTAGGAATGATTATTTGACTCATTATTTATAGCATAAAAATATAATTTCTTTTCTAAGGTGTCGCATTTTGCGACACCTTACAGTTTCCAGTTTTTTATATGTGGTTAAAATTCTGACTCCCTTCTTTTTATTATGAGGTGTTAATTATAAGTTTCTTAAATTTTTAATAATCTTAAAATCCTAAGGCAGCCGCTATATCATGTCTCAAAATAACAACACCTGTAATCATAATATTGATAATCGAAAGCGGAATCAAAATTCTCCAACCCAAATTCATCAATTGGTCATATCTGAATCTCGGAATTGTCCAGCGAACCCACATATAGAAAAATATGAAGAAACATATTTTTACAAACAGAACTGCAATTCCTAAAAGATTAGCTGTATTTACACCAACATTTTCTACCATCCACTGCATTCCCGGATAATTATACCCTCCAAAAAACAATACAGATATAATTGTTGCCGAGATAAACATATTCGCATATTCAGCAAATAAATAGAATCCCATTTTCATCGATGAATATTCTGTATGGTATCCACCAATCAATTCCGACTCACATTCTGCCAAATCAAAAGGAGTTCTGTTTGTTTCTGCAAAAGCACAAATTAAGAAGATCAAGAATGATAACGGTTGGTATAATATGTTCCAATGCCACTCTGATTGTTGTAAAGAAATCTCTTTTAAGCTTAAAGTTCCGGTCATCATCAATAAAGCAATCATCGATAATCCCATGGCAACTTCATAAGAAACCATTTGCGAAGCGGCACGAACAGCTCCCATCAAAGAGAATTTATTGTTTGAAGCCCATCCACCAATCATGATACCGTAAACTCCAACTGAAATTACTCCAAAAACATATAATAAAGCAATGTTGATATCCGTAGCCTGCAAAAGAACGTCTCTTCCAAAAATATGCAATCTGTCTCCCCACGGAATGACAGCACTGGTCATTAAAGCGGTACTCATGGCAATTGCCGGTCCTACAATAAATAAAAATCGGTTTGGTGTATTTGGGAAAAATTCTTCTTTGGAAAATAATTTCAAACCATCGGCAAGAGGTTGTAATAATCCTCCCCATCCGGCTCTGTTAGGTCCTACGCGATCTTGTAAAAATGCTGCTACTTTACGCTCAGCCCAGGTAGAATACATCGCCATGATCATCGTTACGGCAAAAACCACAACAATTACAACACTCTTTTCTATAATAAACGCACCATCTACCATCATTAAGAAATTTTGTTGTTAGTGTTTAATGGAATTTCAGCCATACTAATTTTTTTACGGTCTTCATCTCTGCCTAAAAGAATATTTTTTTCTGTAGCGATTTCTACTTTCTCTAATTTCTGAGTATAGTTATTTTGGTTGATAACAGAATCTTTTTCAAATTCTCTTGGTCCTTCAATAACCCAGTCATTCACATTTTTATGGTCAAAACGACAAGAATTACAGATGAATTCTTCCACTTCGTGGTACTCATCTTTACGACCGGTTACACGTTGAATTTCTCCCCCAAACATCCAGACAGTTGTTTTTCCACAGCATCCCGGAGTAGTACATTCTCTGTGTGCATTATAAGGTTTGTTGAACCAGACTCTTGATTTGAAACGGAAAGTTTTATCAGTCAATGCCCCAACAGGACAAACGTCAATCATATTTCCGGAGAATTCATTGTCGATAGCTTTTGAGATTCCAGTTGAAATATTAGCGTGATCACCACGGTCCAATACTCCGTGAACTCTGTTGTCTGTCAATTGATCTGCAACTTGTACACATCTTTGACATAAAATACAACGGTTCATATGCAGTTGAATATTCGGACCAATATCTTCTGGTTCAAATGTTCTTTTTTCTTCTATAAAACGTGATTTTGGATTTCCGTGTTCGAAACTTAAATTTTGAAGATCACACTCACCAGCCTGATCACAAACCGGGCAATCCAATGGGTGATTAATCAATAAAAATTCAGTCACGGATTTACGGGCTTCGGTAACTCTGTCAGAAGACTTGCTATTTACTTCCATTCCGTCCATGCAGCCAGTCACACAAGATGCCATTAGTTTTGGCATTGGTCTTGGATCAGCTTCACTTCCTTTAGAAACTTCAACTAAACAACAACGGCATTTTCCCCCGCTGCCTTTTAATTTTGAGTAATAACACATGGCTGGAGGAACTAGGTCTCCTCCAATCATACGTGCAGCCTGCAGGATGGTAGTTCCTGGTTCTACGTCAATACTTTGACCGTCTATGGTTACTTTCATCTCTCTTAATGATTTGAATGTCGAAAGCTTAGATATTCAAAAGATTTGCTGTCCTTTTAATACTACTTACTTTGTAACTTTCTTTTATAATTTTATTTATACGATTATTTTACCGCCTACCAAATGCTTCACTTGTGAAAAAGGTTCGGCTGTAAAATGATCTCTGTGTTTTATTTTTTCAGGGAAACGAACGTGGTATTCAAACTCTTCTCTAAAATGACGAATAGCTGCTGCTACTGGCCACGAAGCTGCATCACCAAGCGGACAAATCGTATTCCCTTCGATTTTACTTTGAATACTCCATAATAATTCGATATCCTCTTCACGGCCGTGACCGTTTTCAATACGATGTAATATTTTTTCTAACCAGCCTGTCCCTTCACGGCAAGGTGTACATTGTCCGCAAGATTCGTGGTGGTAAAAACGAGCAAAATTCCATGTATTTCTCACTATACAGGATGTGTCGTTGTACACTATAAACCCTCCTGAACCCAACATCGATCCGGTAGCAAAACCACCATCACTCAAAGATTCGTAAGACATTAAACGATCCTCGCCATTAGCTGTTTTAAAAATTAATTCAGCAGGTAAAATAGGCACTGAAGATCCTCCCGGTACTAATGCTTTCAAAGGTCTGCTTGAAGACATTCCTCCTAAATATTCGTCAGAATTCATGAATTCATCTACGCTTAGACCTAATTCAATTTCATAAACTCCAGGATTTTTGATGTGCCCGGAAGCTGAGATTAATTTAGTTCCTGTAGAACGACCAATTCCAATTTTAGCATATTCATCACCAGAATTGTTGATAATCCATGGCACAGCAGCAATTGTTTCAACATTGTTGACCACGGTTGGATTTGCCCAAAGTCCCGAAACAGCCGGAAATGGTGGTTTAATACGAGGATTTCCTCTTTTACCTTCCAAAGATTCAATAAGTGCAGTCTCTTCTCCGCAAATATATGCTCCGGCTCCACAGTGTACGTATAGGTCTAAATCGTAACCTGTACCTAATATATTTTTTCCTAACCAACCCGCAGCTTTTGCTTCGTTGATTGCTTTTTCCAAAATTTTATAAACCCACATATATTCCCCACGGATGTAGATATATGAGAGGTTTGCACCCAAGGCAAAACTTGAGGTAATCATTCCTTCAATCAATAAGTGAGGAATAAATTCCATCAAATAACGATCTTTAAAAGTCCCTGGCTCAGATTCGTCGGCATTACAAACTAAATGTCTTGGTTTTCCTGATTTTTTATCAATAAAACTCCATTTCATTCCTGCTGGGAAACCAGCTCCACCACGACCACGGATACCTGATTTTTTTACTTCTTCAACAACTTCGTCCGGTGTAAGCGTTTTTAATGCTTTTTCTACAGAAGCATAACCACCATTTTGGCGATATACTTCGTAAGTTTTAATGCCGGGAATATTGATTTTGTCTAATAATATTTTTTTTGACATCTTATTTATCGTGTAATATTATTTTATCATCTCTGCAATCAGCGATTAACTGATCGATTTTATCTTCTGTCAATTTTTCTTTGTAGAAATCGCCCAACTGCATCATCGGAGCATATCCGCAGGCACCTAAACATTCTACTCCGGCAATGGTAAACATTCCATCCGGAGTTGTTTCACCCATTTTAATGCCTAATTTTTCAGAAGTATAATCCATTAAATTTTCGGCACCATTTAAACAACAACAAGAAGTCTGGCAGAATTCGAACATGTATTTTCCAATTGGTTTTTGGTTGTACATGGTATAAAAAGTAACCACTTCGTAAACCTCAATTGGCTTGATATGTAAAATTTCAGCAACTTTATCCTGCAATTCAATACTCAACCAGTTATCATGAGCATCCTGCACTTCGTGCAAAACGGGCAACAAAGCTGATTTTCTTTTATCTTCCGGATAATGACTGATTAATTCATTGATGCGATTCATCAATGTTTCAGTCATATTTATTTCTTGTTTGTAATGTTTTCTTTCCATTCTTAATTTTAGATTTTAGATTTTAGATTTTAGATTTTTTCAATCTTCAATTTATAATCTACATTCTGCAATCTTTTATTAGTTTTTAGATTTTTCAATCTGAATTCTACAATCCTTGAAATATTAGTTTTAGATTTCTTCAATCTGAATTCTAAAATCTACAATCTTTTTACGCGTCTAATTCTCCGGCAATAACATTTAAACTTGATAAAATTACAATTGCATCTGATAATAAAGCACCTTTAATCATTTCGGGATATGCCTGATAATAAATAAAACAAGGTCTTCTGAAATGTAATCTATATGGAGTTCTGCTTCCGTCTGTCACTAAATAAAATCCCAGTTCTCCGTTTCCGCCTTCAACAGGGTGATAAATCTCTGCAACCGGTACAGGAACTTCTCCCATTACAATCTTAAAGTGATAAATTAAAGATTCCATAGAAGTATATACATCTTCTTTTGGAGGAAGGTAATAATCAGGAACTTCAGCATGGTATTCATTTCCCGGAGGCATTTTATCCAATGCTTGACGAATGATGCTTAAACTTTC
The DNA here is from genome assembly GCF_000282055.1 of Flavobacterium sp. CF136. Lineage (GTDB taxonomy): Bacteria > Bacteroidota > Bacteroidia > Flavobacteriales > Flavobacteriaceae > Flavobacterium. Next base: position 35,519 of record NZ_AKJZ01000045.1, on the reverse strand, counting down.
CCAAACTTCTGCATTACGAACGCAGAAACGATCGTATGTATCACCTGATTTTCCAACAGGAACAATAAAATCAAAATCTTCGTAAGATGAATATGGCTGTGCAACACGTACATCGTAATCTACTCCGGCAGCACGTAAATTCGGACCTGTAAATCCGTAAGACATTGCTTTCTCTGCTGAGATTGCGCCTACGTTTACAGTTCTGTCAAGGAAAATTCTGTTTCTTTCGAATAAATTTTCGAATTCTTTCCAGGCAGCTGGAAATTCTTCAAGGAAAGTATCCAGTTTTTTGAAAGCGGCCGGAGTCCAATCTCTTTCAAAACCACCAATTCTTCCCATATTGGTTGTTAAACGGGCACCACAAATTTCTTCGTAGATTTCGTAAATTTTTTCTCTAAATTGAAAAACATATAAGAAACCGGTATAAGCACCAGTATCAACTCCCAAAATTGAATTACAAATTAAGTGATCTGTAATACGTGCAAGTTCCATTACGATAACTCTTAAATATTGGGCTCTTTTAGGAACTTCAATATTTAATAATTTTTCTAAAGTCATCCACCATCCCATATTATTGATAGGAGAGGAGCAATAGTTCATACGGTCTGTAAGTGGCGTAATCTGATAAAAAGGACGATTTTCGGCAATTTTTTCGAAAGCTCTGTGAATATAGCCAATAGTTGGTTCAGCCTCAAGAATTCTTTCACCATCCATTAACAGGATATTCTGAAAAATACCATGAGTAGCCGGATGTGTAGGCCCTAAATTCAGTACTGAAAGCTCGCTTCCGTCTTCGTTTAGTTTTTCCTTAATTATTTTAGCATAACGATGCTCTGGTGGTAATAATAGTTCTGACATTTTATAATGTTGAATTATTTTTTAGCAATTTGTTGTTGTTCTTCCAAAGAATCTGTCGTCTTTATCTGTTCTTCCGCTGTCTTCCATTGGAAATTCTTTTCGCATTGGGAAAGATATCATTTCATCCATATTCAAAATACGTTTCAGTTGTGGGTGACCAATGAAGTTCACACCAAAGAAATCGTATGTTTCTCTTTCCATCCAATTGGCGCTTAAGAAAATATTTGAAATCGTTTTTATTTCCGGTTTTTCGCCGTTAAGATACACTTTGATTTTAATACGTTTGTTTTCGTACCAGTTGTGCAAATGATATACTATTGCAAACTGATGATCTGTTTCGTTGTCCGGATAATGAATTCCGCATAAATCAGTTAAAAAGTGAAAACGTAAATCTGAATCGTTTTTCAGAAAAAGAATTAAAGCAGTGATTTTATCAGCTGTTGTCTCTAAAGAAAAAATATCTCTTTCCTGTTGAAAGTTAAAAACACTTGAATCAAATGTTTCTGTAAGTTTATCTTGAATAAGGGTGTTTTCTAAAGCCATCTTATGAAATATTATAGGAAGCCAGTAATTCCTGGTATTCTGGAGAGCTTCTGCGTCTTACAGACTCGCTTCTTACCAATTCTTGCAGTTTCATTACGCCATCAACAATTTGTTCCGGTCTCGGAGGGCATCCCGGTACGTAAACGTCAACCGGAATTACTTTGTCTATTCCTTGCAAAACTGAGTATGTATCGAAAATACCACCTGATGAAGCACATGCCCCAACTGCAATTACCCAGCGTGGTTCAGACATTTGTTCGTAAACCTGTCTTAAAATCGGCGCCATTTTTTTAGAAATAGTTCCCATAACCATTAACATATCTGCCTGACGGGGAGAAAAACTCACACGCTCAGAGCCAAAACGTGCCAAATCATAATGAGAAGCCATTGTTGCCATAAACTCGATTCCGCAACAAGAAGTTGCAAAAGGCAATGGCCAAAGAGAATTCGCGCGTGCCATACCTACAACATCATTTAGTTTTGTGGCGAAAAAACCTTCACCAACAACACCTTCAGGAGGGGCAACCATTTTTACATTTGAATCGCTCATTTTATTTTAGATTTTAGATTTCAGATTTTAGATTTGGATAAATCGTAAAAAATTAAAATCAATTTTAATATCATTAAATCTTTGCATTTGAGAAATCTAAAATCTGAAATCTCAAATCGTAAATTGTTATTCCCAGTCTAATGCTTTCTTTTTGATGATATAGAAAAAACCAACTAAAAGCAAAGCCATAAAAACAATCATTTTTAGCATTCCTTCAATGCCAAGTTCTTTAAAGTTTACTGCCCAGGGATAAAGAAAAATTACTTCTACATCAAACAATACAAATAAAATGGCTACCAGGAAGTATTTTACCGAAAATGGAATACGGGCATTACCAACAGATTCGATACCGCACTCGAAGTTTTTGTCTTTAACTTCTGAGGTTCTTTTTGGTCCTAATTTCCCGGAAATAATGATAGTACCAACCACAAAACCAACTGCTAAAATTAGCTGCATTAAGATAGGAAGGTAACTGTATTGATCTGATTGCATAAACTTGGGTTTTTTACTTAAAAAATAAGCCACAAAGATAGCTTTCAACTCTGTAAATCACAAGCTAAAAAATGATTTAAGTTTAGTCAGAAACAAGGTTTAAGTGTAATTTTTATTGATTATAAATAAAAGCTCAGACTTTTACATTTTTTTAACAAGAAAACAAAAAAAAACGTTTCGAAATAAATCGAAACGTTTTAAACCATTCAGAGGCAAAAAAAATAAATTGCTATATTTTTCTTAGATTACTGCTACTTTAGCAGCAACTTTCCCTTTTCTTCCTTCTTCTTCTTCGTAGCTTACTCGGTCACCTTCGCGTAATTCTTCCGCGTTAATTCCTGAAGCGTGAACGAAGATGTCTTTTCCTGTTTCTTCGTCTGTAATGAATCCATAACCTTTAGACTCATTGAAAAATTTTACTGTACCTGTACGCATTGTAATTGTAATAATAATTTATAATAAAGCAAATGTAATATATAAATTCATACAAAAGACACTAAGGTGTTAATTTTTTGTAAAAATTATTGATTTACAGTGTTTTCGGTATTTATATTACATCAAATTTGAGATGGATGACCTTAAATTAAGAATCATTTATTATCGTTTAAGTATTTTTTACAGTTATTTTGCTGTAATAATTATACTACGTATTGTGTTCGTTTGATTTTTTAAATTTAATTAGGATTGAAACAATAAAAAAACAGCAACTATAATTTATAATTGCTGTTTTATATTTCAAATTTTGATATAAAACTATTTCAAATCCAATTTAATTGATAATTCTTTCAATTGCGAATCATCAATTGCAGCCGGAGCATCAATCATAACATCACGTCCTGAATTATTTTTTGGGAACGCAATGAAGTCTCTAATCGTTTCCTGACCGCCCAAAATAGCAACCAAACGGTCTAAACCAAATGCTAATCCACCATGAGGCGGCGCACCAAACTGAAAAGCATCCATTAAGAAGCCAAATTGTGCTTTTGCTTCTTCTTCGCTAAAGCCTAAATATTTGAACATTAATTGTTGAGTGGCTTTATCGTGGATACGAATAGATCCTCCTCCAATTTCGTTTCCGTTTAAGACCATGTCATAAGCATTTGCACGAACTTTTCCCGGTTGCGTTTCTAATAAATGCATGTCTTCCGGTTTTGGAGATGTAAACGGATGGTGCATAGCGTGATAACGACCGCTTTCTTCATCTAATTCCAATAATGGGAAATCAATAACCCATAACGGAGCAAATTCTTCGGGTTTACGCAATCCTAAACGAGTAGCTAATTCCATACGAAGGGCAGAAAGCTGTCCGCGTGTTTTATCAGCAGGACCGGAAAGTACAAAAATCATATCGCCGGATTTTGCTCCGGTAATTTTTGCCCATTGCCCTAAATCATCCTGATCGTAAAATTTATCTACAGAGGATTTAAAAGTTCCGTCGTCGTTACATTTTACGTATACCATTCCTGATGCACCAACTTGTGGACGTTTGACCCAGTCAATTAATCCGTCAATTTCTTTACGGGTATAATTTCCTGCACCGGGAACTGCAATTCCGACAACTAATTCCGCAGTGTTAAAAATCGGAAATTCTTTATGTTGTGCAAATTCGTTTAATTCGCCAAATTTCATTCCGAAACGAATGTCCGGTTTGTCATTTCCGTATGTCTTCATGGCATAATCGTAGGTAATTCTTGGGAATTTATCTACTTCGATACCTTTTATTTCTTTTAATAAATGTCTTGTCAGTCCTTCAAAGACATTCAAAATGTCTTCTTGTTCTACAAATGCCATTTCACAATCGATTTGTGTAAACTCAGGTTGACGGTCTGCACGTAAATCTTCATCACGGAAACATTTCACAATCTGGAAATATTTATCCATTCCGCCTACCATCAAAAGTTGTTTGAAAGTTTGTGGTGATTGTGGCAATGCATAAAATTGCCCTTCGTTCATACGGCTCGGAACCACAAAATCCCTTGCTCCTTCCGGAGTCGATTTTATTAAGTAAGGAGTTTCAACTTCGCAGAAATCTAAATCAGATAAATATTTACGAACTTCCATTGCCACTTTGTGACGGAATAATAAACTGTTTTTTACGGGATTTCTTCTGATATCTAAATAACGATATTTCATTCGGATATCTTCACCGCCATCAGTTTCATCTTCGATAGTGAATGGAGGCGTTAAAGCAGCATTTAAAATAGTTAATTCAGAAACTAAAATTTCGATTTCACCAGTCGGAATGTTTTTGTTTTTGGCTTCACGTTCAATAACAGTTCCTTTTACCTGAATAACGAATTCTCTGCCAAGAGTTTTTGCCAGTTCAAAAACAGTTTTATCGGTACGGCTTTCATCGAAAATAAGTTGTGTAATTCCGTAGCGGTCGCGTAAATCAACCCAATTCATAAATCCTTTATCGCGTGATTTTTGAACCCAACCAGCAAGTGTAACTTCGGTATTAATATTTGAGGCATTTAACTCGCCGCAATTATGACTTCTATACATTGATCAAAATTTTAGACTGCAAAAGTAAACACAAAAAACAAAATAATATAGTAAAGTATGCAACTTGATGAGTATTAAAATAAAATATTTTGTTAACGGGTAAATTTCTCACATATAATTTCTTTAGATTTGAAGTATTAAAAACAAAACAATGTCAATTATGAAAAAAGTTTTTCTTTATAGTTTGATTGTTCTCAGTGCTTTTAGTGGTATTGCCCAGACAAAAAAACAAATAAAATTTACAGCTAAAATTACTAACAGAAATAGTGATACTTTGGTCATTAGAGGAAGAGATAATTTTAAGCAGGTGATTCCGATTAATAAAAAAGAAGTTTTTGTTGCTGCTTTTGAAGCTCCAAAAGGATTTTATCAGTTTTCTGATGGAAAAGAAGTTTCCAGTTTGTATTTAAAACCAGATTCTGAAATTAATTTAACAATGGATGCGAAAGAATTTGACGAAACAATTGTTTATAAAGGTAAGGGTGTAGCCGAAAGTAATTTTTTGGCACAATATGCATTGAAAGAAGAACAATTTCAAAAAGAAGCTTTTACAAAAGAAGCAACGGTTTTTAATACATTATTAGAAGCAAAGAAAAAATCGGATATAGAAAGTATTGAAAAAGGAAATTATGATCCTGAATTTAAAAAGGCTTTATTAAGTTCATTTGAACAGTCTCATCAATATGCTTTGCAAGCTTATGAAAGTGCCGCAAAAGCAAATAAACTTAACGGAAAACCTTCTCCGGATTTTGATTATGAAAATCATAAAGGCGGCAAAACGAAACTTTCGGACTTAAAAGGTAAATATGTTTATATTGATCTTTGGGCAACCTGGTGTGGGCCATGCAGAGGTGAAATTCCTTTTTTACAAAAGATCGAGGAAAAGTACCATGGAAAAAACATTGAGTTTGTGAGTATTTCAATAGATACTGCAAAGGATAATGAAAAATGGAAAAAATTTGTAGCGGATAAAAATTTAGGGGGTGTTCAGCTATTTGCTGATAAGGACTGGCAATCTGATTTTGTTACGAGTTATGGCGTAACGGGAATTCCAAGATTTATATTAATAGATCCAAAAGGAAATATTATAGATTCAGATGCAGACAGACCATCTTCTGCTGAATTACAAGAAAAATTAGACACTTTATTGAAGTAATTGATTAAATTTATAACGTTATAGTGATTTATAATATATTCTAAAACACCAGTAAAACCAATGCTTTAGCGTTGGTTTTTTTGTTTTGTATAAATTCCCAATGTTAAGCTTTTATCCAATGTTATCAAATTGTTAAGTAAAAGTTTTTTTAATGTAAACATTTATCTATATTTGATAAAGATTTGATAACATTAATACCTACAAGATATGAAAAAGTGTGTAATTTTAGTTGCAATATTGTTCTCTGGAATTTTAGTTGCACAGGAAACAAAACCTCAATTGGAAGCTGTTGGAAATAAAGTAAGAGCTACTTACTATTATGAAAATGGTAAAGTACAGCAAGAAGGTTTTTTTAAAGAAGGAAAATTAGATGGGGTTTGGGTGTCGTATGATGTAAATGGAAATAAAAAAGCCATTGCTGAATATTCAGACGGATTGAAAACCGGAAAATGGATTTTCTTTAATGAAAATAATATTTGTCAGGTAGATTATTCAAAAAGCAAAATTAATTCTGTTAAGAGCTTAGAAGAAAAGGTTTTAGCAAATAAATAAAAAATTAATATACACTTAGTTTTAAAAAAAGGGAGCAAAATTTTAGTAAAATTTGCTCCTTTTTTGTGTTTATAGATTATTGCTTTTTTATTTGTTTTCTTTCGGTTTTAATGAAAAAGCTACATACAATGTGATTGAAGCTAAGACAATCCAAAAAACATCAATAAAGAAAATCTGAACCTGATTTTGTGCAAAAGTTTTCCAAAACCAGTTTCCTGTACAGAAACCATTTGCAATTGGAATCATAAACCCTAAAATACTTCCTGAAATTAAACACCATTTATTTGTGAAGTTAATATCTCTCTTTAAAAGAAAAAATATAATTAATACCAGCCAACTGATAAAATAAACAGCATAAATATTTGATTGATTTAACGGATAAAATACTTTACTAGCGATAAACGATAAGGCAGTAACAGGGTACATACTTAAACAAACGGCCAAATATATTCGAACTACTGTGTTGTTAAAACGACGTTTTTTCTCCGGCATGTTTTTCTTATCCCTGGCAACCAACCAAATCATAACTCCGGATATGATTACGAAGCAAGTAATAATGCCAAGTACAAAACTGATTATTTTTAGTGCATAACCACCATAATCACCAAAGTGAATCCGGTATAAAACATTCTTGACTCCATCCAAATATTTGTTCTGGGTTATTGGATCTTTTTTAGCAATAATTTCACCATTGGCAACTTTATAAATTATTTTTCCAACGGCCGTAAATTTCTTGTCATAAGGCATTTTACCTTCAACAATAATATGCATGTTGGTATCTCCGTAATTCTGAATCTGTACAGTGGAAATTTCAAAATCTTTCCAGGTATTTTTTGTTTTTGCAACAAATTCATTAATACTGAAAGGATTGGCTAATTTTTTATTTTCAAATTTAAAAACAGGATTGTTATATTCTAAATCATCATATAATTTATTTTCATCTCCTTTATACAGAGCCATTACGCTTGGTGCCACAATAAGGAGTTTGATCATAAAAAATGCACCGGTAACTGCATAAACAAACTGAAAAGGCAGGCCAATCATCCCTAATGCCGTATGAGCATCAGTCCATAATGTTTTTAATTTTTCTTTGGGGCGGAAAATATAAAAGTTGGATATTATTTTATTCCAATGTAACAGGACTCCGGTAACAATAGCAAATAAGAAAAATAAAGCAATAAAACCAGAAAGGTAGTAACCAACCGGATAGGGAATCTGTGCGAGAAAGTGAAGTCGGTATAAAAATTCGCCTAAAGAATAGGATTCTTCATAAGTCTGCGTTTTGAAATTTTTGGTGTCTAAATAAAAAAACTGGCTTTCTTTTAGTTTAGCAGGAGCCAGAGTATCTTTGGTACCTTCCATGTAAATATTTACACGTCTTTCATTACCGGATTTAGAAATAGAAATGTTTCTTCCGGCTAATATATATTTCCTGTTTAAAGTGTCTAAAGTTACATCGTAGTTAATCTGGGTTTCTTTGTATGGAGAAACAGATTCGCCTCGTTCCCAATTGATGGTTTCGTCCCTGAAAAAAGAAAAAGATCCTGCAAAGAAAATAACAAACAATACAACGCTAATTACAATACCGCTTACAGTATGCGTATGAAAATAGATATTATAGTTTCTGTTATTCATGAATTATTTTATAATAGGGTTATAGGTTTGTCCGAGATAAATGATACCACAGAAAAGTAAAGTCAGCAGTAAATAAATTCCCCAGATTTTCCATCCATTTTTTGCTAAAAAGGCAATAACCATTAAGGCAACCCAAAGAATAAATCCGCTATAAGCCATTGTAATTATAATATTTACATGATTAATCCAAGATGCCAAAGCCAGATGAAAACTGACCGAAACAAAATAGCCGCCAAGTATGGCTGCTGTTATTTTGGCAAAACGCTGCCATTTTGATTGCGTTAAGTATTTAGGATTTGCAGGCATATTTAGGCGTAATAAAATTCTAATAAACCTATTATTATTAAAAGGATCAATAGTGTTGTGTGACTTATTTTTTTTAGGGGGGTTAACAATACAATTAAACTTCCAATTACCATTAACTGAATAAAGAACATAAGAGTTCCACAACCTAAAGATTGTGTAAAAAGCCAAAAGCCATATGCAGATAAAAGCAAACTTAATCCGATAATTTTGGTTTGCTTTGGATTTTTTTGCATCCATTTTTCAAAACCTGAATCATACGACAAAACTGCTTTTTTTGAAGTGTAATATAAGGTGTAAAAAGCTAAAAAAACGATAAGGCTGGCTATTGTTATCATAGTTTTAAAGTTTAAATATCTTCATAATCATTTAGAATCGTTTTTGATATTGCAAATCTAATACATGAATCAAAGTAAAGCAAATTATTTTTATTTATTCTAAATAAAGAATTCTAAATAAAAAAGCCTGTTCATTAATTTGAACAGGCTTTAAAATCTAAAATTAAATTATGTATTAATGGGTATGTTTCGGATTAAAACCGTCTTCACTTAATTCAGCATGCACATAATCGGCAACCATTTCAGCTTCGTAGTCGATTTTTTCTCCATTAGAGAATTTATGAATGATTTTCTCCATGATATTATAAATTACTGGAACAACAATCAAGGTTAGGAATAACGAAGAAATTAATCCCCCGATAATTACCCATGCCAAACCATTTTTCCACTCAGCTCCTGCTCCGGATGCCAATGCAATTGGGAACATACCGAATACCATCGCAATTGTAGTCATCAAAATCGGACGCAAACGAGCATGGTTTGCCTGAATTAATGCTGTTCTGATCGATTCTCCGGCAGCTCTTCGCTGATTGGTATAATCGACAAGCATGATCGCATTCTTACACACCAGACCAATCAACATGATAATACCTAATATCGTAAAGATGTTTAATGTATTGTTTGTTAAAGCCAGTGCTAACATCGCTCCGATAAATGATAGCGGAATAGCAAATAATACCACAAACGGGTGAACGAAACTGTCATATAAACCAACCATTACCAGATAAACTAAAATAATAGCAGCCAGTAAAGCGATTCCTAAAGTACCAAAACCTTCACTTTGATTTTCCTGATCACCTCCCCAGATATAGTTTACACCAACTGGTTTTTTAAGCTTGTCTAATTTTTCCTGCCATTGGGTAACAATTGTTCCTGAAGCAACCCCAACGTTTTGTCCCTGTACTGTTACCGAAGCTGATTTATCTCTTCGTTCTAACTGGCTAGGCCCTGAACCTTCGGTAATCGTTGCAAATTGTGATAACTTAATTTGTTGACCAGCTGAATTAATAAAAATCAAATTACTAACGTCAGTAACACTTTTTCGATCAAAAGCATTATACTTAATATTGATGTCATATTCATATTCGCCGGCTCTGTATTTACCATCGGTGTTTCCACTATAAGCTGTTTGCATCGTTGTACCAACAGTTTGTAAAGTCAATCCTAAAGCGGCCATTTTATCACGATCTACCTTAACGTTGATTTCAGGATTACCGTCTTCAACTGTTAATTTAATCTCTGTTGTTCCGGGGATTTTACGTAATTCAGCTTCAGCTAATTTAGCAAAAGCCATGGCGCTTTCGGTTGAAGGACCTGTTACGATCAAGCCTAGAGTTGCATTATCAGCAGTTCCTAAAATACCAACCGGAACCGTTTTAACTTTGGCACCAACTAATACTTTTTCTAATTTACGTTTGATTTTAGCAGCGTATACAGAAGCTCCATCAGTACGATCTTTTTGCTCAATCATTTTAACATCAATCTCTGCTTTGTAAGCTGTAGCTTGCGATGCTCCAAGTCCTTCACTGGTTTGTCCTACAGTTGTAATTTGACTGTGAACATATTCTTGTGTTTTCAAAAAGGCTTCTGCTTTTTGTGTCATAAAGTTAGTTTGTTCTAACGAAGCATCTTTTGGCATTTCGATCTGAACTAAAAACTCACCACTATCAGATGCAGCAAAAAACTCACCACCAATGAAACCTCCACCCATTAATCCTACAGTTGATCCAAAGAATAAAACCAATACAATTAAAATGGTTTTAATATAATGATCTAAACACCAGGTCAATAATTCAGAAACCCAGTTTGTAAAACGTGTTAAATAATTTTCGAAACCAAGAATGATTCTTCCAAATAAATTTTTCCCTTCAATATGTTCTAATTTACCATAACGAGATGATAACCATGGAATAATAGTGAATGAAGCTAAAAGCGATAGTAAAGTTGAAATAATTACGGTAACACAAAATTGTGTAATAATATTAGAAACCAAACCGGAACTCATTGCAATAGGCAGGAATACCACCACAATTACCAATGTAATCGAAGTTACAGTTCCACCAATTTCGGCGGTACCATCATAGGAAGCACGAATTTTGCTTTTACCCATTTCCATGTGCCTGTAAATATTCTCGAGGACCACAATGGCATCATCGACCAGAATACCTACAACCAGAGATAATCCTAACAAACTCATTAAGTTCAGGGTGTATCCCATTAAATAAATACCAATAAATGTTGCAATCAAAGATGCCGGAATAGATACCATTACAATCAATGAGTTTCTAATACTGTGCAGGAAGAACAACATTACGAGAGCCACCAAAATTACTGCAATCAATAAATCGTGTACAACAGAATCTGCCGCTTCCAAAGTAAAGATTGTACTGTCTTTTGCAACTTCTAATTTTAATTTATTTTTTTCATAATCTTTTTCAAGAGTGGCAATCGTTTTCAATAATTGCTCACTTACCGCAACCGCATTTGCATCTGATTGTTTGATAATTTGTAAAACAATGGCACTTTTTTGATCAACACGGGATATTTTTTCAGCGATTTTTTGAGTATCCTGAACGTCTGCGATATCACTTAAACGAATTTGAATTCCGTTTTGAGATGAAACCACCAAGTTTCTTAATTCCTCAACATTTTTATATTTACCTGCTAAACGAATTAATATTTTTTGATCACGGGTCTGGATGTTTCCTGTTGGGAAATCTAAGTTCGAAGTCAAAATAGTTTGCTGAACCTGAGGAATCGAAAGTCCGTATCCCTGCATTTTTACAGCGTCAAGGTTAACCTGAATCTCACGTTCCTGACCACCAATAATGTTTACCTGTGCCACACCTTGTACACGGGATAAGATTGGTGCAATTTTTTTGTCAATTAAGTCATAAAATGCTGCCTCGTCCATTTTTCCATTGGCACCAATGGTCATAATTGGCAAATCACTCAACGAGAATTTGGTTAGCGAAGGCGTTTCAGCATCGTCCGGCAAATCACTAATGATGGCATTGATTTTTCGCTGAGCGTCATTCATAGAGAAATCGACCTTTGCATTTGATGTCAAAGTGATTGAAACGATTGACAAACTCTCGTAAGATTTCGAGTCGATTTTCTTGATATTCTCTAAGGATGCAATCGCATCTTCAATTTTCTTAGTCACCGTGTTTTCTACCTCACTCGGAGAAGCTCCGGGATAAATAGTAGAAATTGTAATAACGTTTTGTTCAAATTTTGGAATCAGCTCATAGCCTAACTGGCTGTAGCTGAACAATCCACCAAGAGTCAGAATTGTAAACAATACAATTACCAACGACGGACGTTTTATGGATATTTCGGCTAATTTCATATATTTTGCTTTAGGCTTTAGGCTTTAGGCAATAAGCTTAATGCTTATGGCGTATAGCTTAATGCTTTAAATTATTTTATAATTTCTATTGTATTTCCGTCTTGTAAGTTAATTTGACCAGTCACAATTACCGATTCTCCGTCAGATAATCCGTTGATAATTTCTACCTGATCTCCCAAAATTCTACCTGCAGTTACTTTTCTTAATTTTGCAATACCTTTTTCAGCTACAAAAATCTCATTACTGCTTACACTCCCTACAAACGCATTTCTAGGTACAACCATAAGATTTTGTTTTTGTCGGTTAGATGCAAAATTTGCTGTTCCATACATACCTGCTTTCAGGTCATTATTGGAATTATTTGCGATTTCAATTTCAACAGGGAAGCTTAAAGTTTCATCTGCTTTTGAAGCTATAAAAGTAATTTTTCCGGAAAAAGTTTTATCAGGATAAACACTTGCTGTTACATTTACAGGGTTTCCTAATTTTAAACTTGCCACCTGATTTTCGTTTACAGTAACCGTTAGTTTTAATTTAGAAACATTTACAATGTCAAACAATTCAGTTGCTGGTGTAGCTGATAAAATAGATCCCGGTTCGATATATTTTTTATTGATGAACCCGTTTATTGGAGCTTTAACTCTGGTATCTCCAACATTAATATTGGCTTGTTTAAGACTGGATTCAGCATTTGTTAAAGCTAATTTTGCCTGATCCAGTTGTTGTTTAGTAACACCACCTGTTTTAAAAGCATTTTCATATCTGCTATAATCCGATTTTGCGTTTTGGTAAGTTGCTTGTGCTTGTTGTGCACTTACATTAATTACATCTCCTCTAACAGTTAATAAAGCCTGGCCTACTCTTACATAATCGCCTTCTTTTACTAAAACACTGATTACTTTTCCGGATTTTTCTGCAGAGAAAGTCAATTCCTGAATAGGCTCAAAGTTTCCGTTAGCAACGAAATCCAATGAAACTTCTTCTGTTTTTACAGGAGATACTTTAACTGATACTGCCGCATTTTTCTCTGCTACAATATCTGTTTTAGCTTTATTCTCCGCTTTATTTTTAGTTAATACGAATCCAATTAGTGCTAATGCTCCAACTATGACTACAATCGATATAATAATTTTTCTCATTTTGTTAGTTATTTAATAAGTGTTTTAAGTTCGCCTTTTGATTTGATAAGTGCTACTTCAGCTAATTTGTAATCTAATATTGCTGAGGTATAATTGTTTTGTGCTTCGATAGATGCATTTTCTGCATCTAATAAATCTGTTAATGAAGCCAGTCCCTGTAAATAATTATTTTTAGTATTATTCAGAATTTCGTCTGCCAAAATCATATTCTCTTTTTGATTTTCAATCGTAGTCAAACTATTCTGAATTTGAGTCGTTGCATTTTTATATTCTAAATCAAGTGAAAGTTTGGTGTCTTTAATATCTTCCTGAAGTGATCGGATTTTTACATCTGCCTGTCTTACTTTTGCACGGGTACCAAATCCTGTAAAAATTGGTACTTTTAAATTCAATCCAATTGATGAGTAATCTGACCAATACACTCCATCTGCCGGTTTTGCAAACCAAGGTAATTCAGGACCTTGTCCTATATAATTATATCCGGCAGTCAATGAAAGCGTAGGATAGTATTCTGCTTCAACTGATTTTTTCTGAAAGTTTAGCAATTCTTCTTGTTTTTTCAAAAGCAAATACTCAGTTCTGTTTGCAGTATTCGGAGCTTCACTTAATGCAGCCGGAGTCACTTCAAATTCAGATTGTGGAATCTCGATTTGAGTTTCCATAGGCATTCCAATATAAAATTTTAAAGAATTTTCCTGTAACTGTACAGCATTCAAATTTTGCTGACGTTGTGTACTGATGTTTGACAGTTTTACATTTACTCTGTCCAAATCAATTTTCTTTGCCAGTCCGTTATCAAATTGTCCTTTAATAATGTCACGAACTTTAGTAGTATTGACATAATTGCTGTCTAATAAAATTAATTTCTGACGTTGAACATACACCTGATAATAATTATTTGCGACTCTTTCAATTACTTGTTCTTCTGTTAACTGATCATTGATCTGATAAAATTGACGGGTAGATTTAGCTGCTTTTAAACCTGTAAAAACAGATTGATCAAACAAAGCCTGAGTTAATGAAATCCCGGCTCCTGAAGTCCATTTTTGACCAAAAGCGGCCTGAATTGTTGTTCCTGGCTGACCAAATCCTGCTCCATCAATTACTGTAGTTTGTATAATCGGATTATGTGTTAAATTTCCATTTGCTGAAATTTGTGGTAATGCGCGGGAACGAACTTCCTGAATTTGATATTCACTGTTTTCAACGTCTAATTTTGCTTTTTTTGCATCAGCTTTATTTTGAAGTGCATAAGTGACAGCATCTTTTAGTGTTAAAGTTGTGACTTGTGCATTGACTGACAGACCAATTGTACACAAAAATATAAGAATTATTTTTTTCATAGATTATAGATTGATGATTATGTAGTAATTTTTTTGAGTTGTTTTTCTAATTCTGTTATGCCTTCAGGTGTTGCCATTGCTCTGGTATGATATTCCAAAGCTTCTAATTCCATTTTTTGGGCTTCTTTTTCCGAAACTGTATTTTCGTTAATATGAAAAATCAAAGTGTAATAAAATTTAACATAAACCTCTTTATTTAAATCTTCACGATATAATTTTTCCCGAATTCCTTTTTCGATATTCTCTTTAAACCATTGACTGCACAGATCAATTTCCGTAGTCATTATATTATGATAGATTTCCGGATAATGCTTTTTTAACTGATATATAGGAGAAGAATCAATATTGTTTTTAAACATGTCACAGAACATTTCTCTGATTTCAAAATTTTCATGAATAGCATTATGATTTTTAGCAACTATGGTATCAATAATTTCATGTACCTGCTTATGAACCATTGAAGTGCTTTCTACTATTAAAACCTCTTTATTGCAGAAATATTTGTAAATCGTTTTTTTAGAAATACACATTTCACCTGCAATATCATCCATGGTGACACTCTTAAAACCAAGTTTTAAGAACAGTTCACTCGCTTTGGCTATTATTTTATCTTTCATTTTAATTTTCAAATTGACTTACAAATATAAGAAGGAAACTTTTCCCGTAAAAATAGTTTCCGTTATTTTGTAATAATTTTACATTAATTTATTCTTCTAAACTTAAGATTTATATGCTAAATTCTAAATTGGCAATTAGTTTAATATCTTTCCCCAGCGCTAATCCTCCATTATGATTATATGAATTATAATCCAGCCCAAAGTCTTGACGTTTAATATCCGCTTTAATTTCAAAAGCTACTTTTTTTTCTCCATTGTAGGTGTTAACCCCAATAAATTCAGCATCAAGCTCAACTACTCTGGTAACATCTTTTATGGTTAAATCACCTTTAAAAAAATTAATGTTATTGTTTACTTTTTGAAAAGAAGTAGATTTAAAGCTTATAATTGGATGTTCATTTACATTAAACAGATCGTTGAGCTGCAAATGCGTATCAATTTGTTGAAAACTGTCTTTCTTATTGTTTATGTCCAAAGAGAATTCAACCGAAGCATCTTCAATTTCGTTGTTTTCAATATTTACATAACCTTCAAATTGGTTTGTAGTTCCTCCCATGTAGGCAATGATCGAATGTCTCATTTTTATCAAAACATCTGATTGGCTAGAATCTATGGTCCATGTAGTTTTCATAAATATTTGGTTTGTTTTAGTTTATATATCATCTAAACCTTTCCTTGGAAACTTTTTCAGTGTTTAGAGTTTCCAATTGAAAGCGCAAATATAAACAGGAAACTTTAAAAACCAAAAAAGTTTCCAAGTTTTTTTTAAAATAATTTTGAAAAGGCTTTTTTTGAAAGTAATTTTTAAATTAGAATCCCTTTATAATTATTAAAGTAATAATTCATATATGAATTGTATCTTTGAGCCTCGCAAACCAGATTTCATTTTATGCATACTATTAGTCAATACCAGGATTTTTTTATCAGTTATTTAAAAAACCAAAACATACATAAAGAGCCGGAAAATCTCTACGAACCTATTGAATATATCTTAGGACTTGGCGGTAAACGCATGCGTCCGGTATTGACTTTGATGGCAGCTGAAGTTTTTGACGCCAATTATAAAATAGCGCTTCCGGCAGCGATGGCAGTAGAGGTTTTTCATAATTTCTCCCTGGTGCATGACGATATTATGGATGATGCACCTTTGCGAAGAGGAGAAATAACCGTTCATGAAAAATGGAATATTAATACCGGAATTCTTTCCGGAGATGCGATGCTTATTCTTGCATACCAATATTTTGAACAATACGAGCCAAATGTGTTTGTTGCTTTAGCAAAATTATTCAGTAAAACAGCACTTGAAGTTTGTGAAGGGCAGCAATGGGATGTCGATTTTGAAACCCGCAAGGATGTTACAATCCCGGAGTACCTGAAAATGATCGAATACAAAACAGCGGTTCTGGTAGCTGCTGCCATGAAAATGGGGGCTATTGTAGCTAACACTACTGAAAAGGAGGCCGATTTAATTTATGATTTCGGATTAAATTTAGGTCTTGCATTTCAACTTCAGGATGATTATTTAGATGCTTTTGGAGATCCTGAAACTTTCGGGAAACAAGTAGGAGGTGATATTATAGAAAATAAAAAAACCTATTTGTACCTTAAAGCATTAGAGTTTGCCGATTTAAATGACAAACAACGATTACTGGAATTGTTTGAAAGTGAAATAGAAGATAATTCAGTTAAAATTGAGCAGGCTAAAACTATTTTTATTGCTTCAGGAGCAGATAAAATAACTCAGGAAGCTATAGAAGAGTATACATTAAAAGCTTTCAGTACTCTGGATAAAATGAATATCGATAACGATAAAAAAGAAATTTTAAGAAGTTTTGGTCAAAATTTAATGCAAAGAAATGCATAGTTTTTAACCTTAAAGAGTACGCTTTTCAATATAAACCTGATGGATAAAATAGAAACGGTTTTTTTAAATTCTGAAACAAATAATGTAAAGCTGCAATTCTTTTTTGCAATATGTTTTCCGTTTTTCACAGTTTTGGCATTAGGAATTGATTCTGTTTTTTTTACAGAACACTATTTTGACGCGAGACAGCTTACAAATCTGTTAAGCATCCTTTATTTTGCAGGTTTCTTTTTTGCCTCAGAACCTCGCTTAAGAAAACTGATGCTTATTATGGTTGGACTTTCCTATATTGGGGAGTTAATTTTTTGTAAACTATTAGGAATGTATGAGTATAGAACTCCAATGATTCCTTTGTATGTGCCTTTTGGACATGCTATTGTTTATGCCTCAGGTTATGTTTATGCAAATACCAACTGGTCAATTAATAAAGAGTCTTCTTTAAGAAAATATTTCCTTTGTTTTTTTGCTGTTCTGTTTTTAAGTGTTGGAATATTTTTAAAAGATTATTTTTCGTTATTTTTTGGAATCCTGTTTTTTTTACTTTTAAAAAGAAAAAGCTGGCAGAATCTTTATTGTTTTATTGCGCTTTGTGTTATATTTATTGAGTTGGCAGGGACTTATTTTAAGTGTTGGGCATGGAATCCTGATGTGTTTGGATTTATTCCCACATCAAACCCTCCAATGGGAGCTGTTTTTTTCTATGCCGGCGGAGATGTATTACTGGCTAAAATTGTAGGTGCCTGGGAAAATAAAAAGAAAATAGAATGAATTTCATTGCTCCAAAATCAACTGAATTATTGCTTCGGGAAGCCGAAAGTGAGGCGTTATATCTAAAATTAATTGAACAAATTAATAAGGATTTTAATCTTGCAAACGAAGGAATTGATTTTCCGTTGAGTATTACTCCCGATGAATTAAAAATCCAGCTGCACGAAAAAATCTATCGAATGATTCAATATAAATTTGCTGAATATCTGAATCTCCTTTATATAATAGACGTTTCGGAAATCGAAATAAAACAACTCGATGGCTCTGATTTAGTAATTTTAGCCGAGCAGGTTTCTTTTTTAATCTTAAAAAGAGAATGGCAGAAGGTTTGGTTTCGAAATAATTTTAAATAGAGGTGCAAAGGCACAAAGTTGCAAAGTAACAGAGGTTTCTCTTTACTGTCATTAAAATGCAATATAAAACTTTGAACCTTTGTTGCTCTGAGCCTTTGAACCCTTTTTAAAAATAAACCCTCACAAAAGGCATAAAAGCAGATCCGTAAAGACTTCTATCAGCATTAAACAAAATATCATAACGACCGCCAATAGTAACGTTTCCGGTTCTGTAACCGGCTCCCAGAAACAATGCGGTATTCCAATAATTTTCTGAAAAATCTGCACCAACATATTCGTATTCTGTGTTTACACGAACTTGCTCTAACTCAGCTGATAATTGAATTTGCGGAATCGGATTTACCAATCCTATAAGACTTCCTCCATACACATAAGAATGATATTCGTTTTTAGATGACAAATAACCAAATTGCAAACCAACACCAACTGCAACGATCTCATTTACATTATAAATCGCACTCGGCATTACTGAAATATCAGTATAACCGGAACCAATTCCGAGACCCAATCCGCCTCCAAACTGAACCTTATCCCAAAATTGATTAGTGTTATCGATTACATTATTTTGATCCTGAGCATTTATAAGATTTGAAAACAGACAAATCAAAATCACAAAAAATGATTTGAAAACGACTGAAAGATGAATTTTTCTCATAGTTAGGTCAATTTTTAACAAATTTTTACGTAAAAGTACGTAAAAAAACGATTTAAATAATATCGATTGTTGTACTTTTGCCATTCTATTTAACAAAAAGTATATTCACACATATTATGGATAGGTTTTCATTTTTAAATGCAGCGCATACAGAGTTTTTCGCACAATTATATGATCAGTATTTAGTAAATCCGGATAGCGTTGAGCCAAGCTGGAGAAGTTTTTTCCAGGGTTTCGATTTTGGAATGACGACTTATAATGACGAAAATCCGGTTCAGCAAATCGTTGAATACGTAACTAGCGACAACACAGATTACAGTAAGGTTTCAGAAAAATTACAAAAAGAATTTAATGTTTTAAAATTAATTGATGGCTACCGTTCACGTGGTCATTTATTCACTAAAACAAATCCGGTTCGTGATCGAAGAACTTCATCTCCGACTTTGGATATAGAGAATTTCGGATTGACAACAGCTGATCTTTCTATAGTTTTTGATGCTGCACAGGTTATTGGTGTTGCACCTTGTACATTGCAGGATATTATTACCCGTCTTAAAGCAATTTACTGTCAGCATATCGGTATTGAATATATGTACATCAGAAATCCTGGTGTTGTAAAATGGATTCAGGATAAATTAGCTGTAAATGTTAATCAGCCTAATTTTTCTACAGAAGAGAAACAAACTATTCTTAATAAATTAAATCAGGCCGTTTCTTTCGAGAACTTTTTGCATACTAAATATGTAGGTCAAAAACGTTTTTCATTAGAAGGTGGAGAAACTATTATTCCTGCTTTGGATGCTTTGATTGAAAAAGCTGCTGAAAAAGGAGTAGAACAATTTGTAATGGGAATGGCTCACCGTGGTCGTCTGAATGTTTTGGCAAATATCTTTGGCAAATCAACTCAGGATATTTTTGGTGAATTTGACGGTAAAGATTACGATCAGGAATATTTTGACGGTGACGTAAAATATCACTTAGGTCTTACAGCCGATAAAAAAACAAGAACAGGAAAAAGCATCAATATCAATTTAGCACCAAACCCTTCTCACTTAGAAACTGTTGGAGCTGTTATTGAAGGTATTACAAGAGCAAAACAAGATAAATATTATGCTGATGATTTCTCAAAAGTATTACCTATAGCCGTTCACGGAGATGCTGCAATTGCAGGTCAGGGTATTTTGTATGAAATTATTCAGATGGCACAATTAGACGGTTACAAAACCGGAGGTACAATTCATATCGTAATCAACAATCAGGTTGGTTTTACAACAAATTATCTTGATGCCCGTTCATCAACTTATTGTACAGATGTTGCCAAAGTAACACTTTCGCCTGTATTACACGTAAATGCTGACGATGCAGAAGCGGTTGTACATGCAGTATCTTTTGCATTAGATTACAGAATGGAATTTGGACGTGATGTATTTATCGATTTATTAGGATATAGAAAATACGGTCATAACGAAGGTGATGAACCTCGTTTTACGCAACCTGTTTTATATAAGATTATTGCAAAACATCAAAATCCAAGAGACATTTATGCAGAGAAATTATTGTCAGAAGGAGTTATCGATGGTAATTATGTAAACGGATTAGAAAAAGAATACAAAGCAGATCTTGAACAAAATTTAGAAGCATCCCGTAAAAAGGCTTTGACAATCATAACACCGTTCATGCAAAATGAATGGAAAGGATTTGAGCAGGTTTCTGATGATGCGATGTTAAAAAAAGTAGATACATCTTTCGCTAAAAAAGGACTGGATTCTATTATAAAAACAATATCAACTTTACCATCCGATAAAAAGTTCATTAACAAAATAACCAAAATTGTATCGGATAGAAAAACAGGGTATGATAATAATACTTTAGATTGGGGAACGGCAGAAGCATTAGCTTACGGTTCACTTTTAACTGAAGGATTTGATGTTCGAATTTCAGGTCAGGATGTTGAGCGTGGTACTTTCTCTCACCGTCATGCGGTAGTTAAAGTAGAAGATTCTGAAGAGGAAGTAATCTTATTGAACAATATCGAAAACAAAAAAGGGAAATTCGGAGTCTTCAATTCTCTTTTATCAGAATACGGAGTTTTAGGATTTGATTACGGTTATGCTTTGGCAAACCCAAAAACCCTAACTATTTGGGAAGCACAATTTGGGGATTTCAGTAATGGAGCGCAAATTATGATTGACCAGTATATTTCTTGTGGAGAAGACAAATGGAACAACCAAAACGGTATTGTTTTATTATTGCCACACGGATACGAAGGCCAGGGTGCTGAACACTCTTCGGCAAGAATGGAGCGTTATTTACAACTTTGCGCAAGACATAATATGTATGTAGCCGATTGTACAACGCCAGCGAACTTCTTTCACTTGTTGAGAAGACAAATGAAAACGAATTTCCGTAAACCTTTAGTTGTTTTCTCTCCAAAAAGTTTGTTGCGTGATCCAAGATGTGTGTCTTCAGTTGAAGAATTAGTAAAAGGAAGTTTTCAGGAAACCATCGACGATAATACTGTAAACAAAAAAGATGTAAAAACATTAGTTTTCTGTACAGGTAAATTCTATTATGATATTGTTGCCGAAAGAGAAAATAATGGAAGAAAAGATGTTGCAGTAGTTCGTATCGAGCAATTGTTCCCTTTCCCGGTTGATCAGATCAAAGAAATTATCGCACAATATCCAAAAGCTGATGATTATGTTTGGGCACAGGAAGAGCCTAAAAACATGGGAGCTTACAGCTTCATGTTAATGAACTTTGACCTTGTAAAATGGAGATTAGCATCATTAAAAGCTTATGCTGCTCCGGCTGCAGGAAGTTATACACGTGCAAAACGCCGTCACGCAGATGCAATCAGAATGGTATTCGATAAAAATTTATTCAGATAAAAAGAATGTTTCAAGTTTAAAGTTTCAGGTTTAACGCTAACATGAAATTTTAAACAATTAAAACTTTAAACAAAAATAAGATGATTTTAGAAATGAAAGTCCCATCACCAGGGGAATCAATAAAAGAAGTAGAAATTGCAACTTGGTTAGTAAAAGACGGAGATTATGTAGAAAAAGATCAGGCTATTGCCGAAGTTGATTCAGACAAAGCAACTCTTGAATTACCAGCTGAAATGAGCGGAATCATTACGTTAAAAGCAGAAGAAGGTGATGCAGTAGCAGTAGGAGCCGTAGTTTGTTTAATTGACACAAGTGCAGCAAAACCTTCAGGAAACGCTCCGGTAGCTGAGGCTCCAAAAGCGGAAGCGCCTAAAGCAGAAGCACCAAAAGCGGAGGTTAAGGCAGAGGCTCCAAAAGCAGCACCAGCTGCAGCAGCAACATATGCTACCGGAGCTCCATCTCCTGCAGCAAGAAAAATATTAGACGAAAAAAACATAGCACCGGCAACAGTTTCAGGAACTGGAAAAGGTGGAAGAATTACAAAAGATGATGCTGTAAATACAGTGCCTTCAATGGGAACTCCAACTGGTGGAAGCCGTGGAACTGAGCGTACAAAATTATCAATGCTGCGTCGTAAAGTAGCTGAAAGATTAGTAGCTGCTAAAAACGAAACAGCAATGCTGACTACTTTCAACGAAGTTAACATGACGCCAATCAACCAGATTCGTAATGAATACAAAGATGCTTTCAAAGCAAAACATGGTGGTCTTGGTTTAGGCTTTATGTCGTTCTTTACAAAAGCAGTTACAAGAGCTTTACAATTATATCCTGATGTGAACTCAATGATGGATGGTGATTATAAAATTGCTTACGATTTTGCAGATATTTCAATAGCGGTTTCAGGACCAAAAGGATTGATGGTTCCTGTAGTTCGTAATGCTGAACTTTTAACTTTCCGTGGAATCGAAGCTGAAATTAAAAGATTGGCTTTAAGAGCACGTGACGGGCAAATCACTGTTGATGATATGACTGGTGGAACATTTACTATTACAAATGGTGGTGTTTTCGGAAGTATGTTATCTACACCAATTATCAACCCTCCACAATCAGGAATCTTAGGAATGCACAACATTATCGAGCGTCCGATTGCTGTAAACGGTAAAGTTGAAATTCACCCAATGATGTACGTAGCACTTTCTTATGACCACAGAATTATCGACGGACGTGAGTCAGTTGGTTTCCTGGTTGCTGTTAAAGAAGCATTAGAAAATCCTGTAGAATTATTGATGAACGGAGATGCTAAAAAAGCATTGGAGTTGTAATTTTTATAATAATTTCTATAAAAAAGCCGTTTTTGTAAACGGTTTTTTTAGTATTATTAGTCACTTTAAAGCGGATTTATCCCATAAAGTAGTTGGGATGAACTCAAAAAAACTTTTTTAGTCCAAAAGGATGACAAAAAAATGGCTATCAAAAATAGATGTTTTTGATAGCCATTCTTCTATATTAGGACTTTTTATTAATTATCCATTAACAATAATTGTTGGATCCCATATAAAATAACCATACAATTGCATTGTACCAGATTGTCTGTTTAAAACATAAAGAGCAAAACTAATGTTGTATTGTTCTGTACCACTTGTAATCACATCTGCCTGATAAAACCAATAAGTCATTGAATTAACAATTTGAATAGGCAGAGGAGAAGTTCCTACTGAAGGTTGGATTCCTGGGGCAGTAAATACTTTGGACGTAAAATCCCCAAATACATTTGAACCTCCAAATTTTTGTATATTATAGATTATGACAGCATTGTTGAAATTGTCATATTCAGATACAGCATTAAAGCGAACTACATCTCCGGAAAGTGCATTAATAGTTAGATCAGCAGTACCGCTTCCTGTACTTCCGGCCAGATTAGAACTCACCATATATTGGTATTGATGTCCTATTCCTGTTGGATTGTTGGAGTCTTTACTTCCTCCATTTGGGTAATCATTCTGGATTTTATCCGTATCAATAATTACTTGGATGTTGGTAATTTGTGCAACATTGTTTAATGCTGCTTCTAGAATTTGCGAGTTTTTTAATTCTGAATCCATTTTATTTAATTTTTTGATTTTACCTACTCTTTTTTCAGTTTTTCGGTTTTCACTGTTGTTATATTATAAGGCTAAATTAAAATAGTATTTACAATCTAATTAGCGTATAAATACCTGATTTTAAATTGATTAAAAATAATTTTTGTTCTAATGTTTTACTTTTCAATTTACAATTGAAAATTTAGCTTCATTTTTTTAATCTTAATAAAAAGCTAACACAAGATTTTTTTTAGCCAAAGCCAAAGAATAAATGGGTTTATATTCCCAGAATTGTTTTTTTTAACCTGAGTTCGATTATTGTCTAGATGCCAATGCGATGATTATCATTGGTTACAATAAAATAAATTGCGTCTGGCTTTAACCAGATGTTAAAATTTACAAATGAATAAAGGCTTTAGCCGAAACTTTATTGGTCTCAGGTCGGGGTTTAAAACCCTGCAATTTATTGCAGTACTTTAGTAATGCGAAAAAATATAAAACATTAGCTTTAAATTGACCTAATATCAGTTTTAAAATAGAGAGACTTTCAGTCTCTCGTAAAATCAAACCTCTGCACTGAAAGTGCAGAGTGGTTTAGTAAAATTTGGCTAAGCCAATTTACATCTTCCTTTTAAAAATGGGCTAAAGCCCATTCCTATTGATTTTTTTACTAAAACAATAATCAACCGCTTCCGCTTATATCTCCGACGTGAGTACACCTGAAAACAGAGCCAAAAATTTCGGAATGATTGGTTCCGCTTTTGGATTAGGGTTTATAATTGGGTCTGTTATAGGAGGTATTTTAGGTCATTACGGATCCAGAATTCCATTTTATGGAGCAGCAGTTTTATGCTTACTGAATTTCTTATATGGTTATTTTATTTTGCCGGAATCATTATCAAAAGAAAGCAGAAGACCTATTAATTTGAAAAGAGCCAATCCAATTGGCGCCTTTTTAAATTTAAAGAAATACCTGCGCTTTATGGATTATTGTTTGCGCTGTTTTTAATTTATGTTGCGTCCCATGCGGTAGAAAGTAACTGGAGTTATTTTACAATGTACAAATTTAGCTGGGATGAAAAAATGGTAGTATTTCGTTAGGTGTTGTCGGGGTTCTAGTAAGTTTGGTTCAGGGTGGTTTGATACGATGGACAAGCAGAAAATTAGGAAATGAAAAAAGTATTTATATTGGAATGACATTATATGCCATTGGAATGTTTTTGTTTGCTTTTGTTTCAGAAAGCTGGATGATAATTCAATTTGAATTCAACCCATTCACTTTCGTTTGGTTGTTTAATCAAATCATTTACGATATTTATTAACTTTTTTTGCTCCATAATCAAATAACCATCAAATAAGAATATCCAGTATTTACTGGGGTTACAAGTAAAAACACATCTATTTGTCAAATAACTATCAAATAAGGCTCTTTTTTTACTTTAATTTGTTAATAACTTTTACTTTATTTTTAATAGGTTTTGTTTAGTCGTTGTTGTATTAATTATTTCAAATACAAATAATGGTTATAATAATCAATAATACCTTTACCTTCCATCAAAACATCAGCGCCAATAATGCCGTGAACAGATTTTGCTTTGTATTGCTGTAAAGCTTCATTGACATGTGAAAGGTCAAAAATCACGATACCGAAATCAGTATTTTTCCAGGAACCTATTTGCATGGAATTATGCTTAGAAATTTGTGTTTCCATTCCGGTTCCGCCTGCTCCGGAAGCCTTGGTCTTTGAATTTTTTGTAGTTAATTTAAATCGTTCAATACTTTCAAAACCCACACAGGAATTGGAAGCTCCGGTGTCTAAAATAAAATTTCCTGAAACATCATTTATTTTTACTTTAATCAATAAATGTTGTGTTTTGATGATTTTAAATTTTATTTTTTTGTATTTTTCTTTTTTGAGGACTTTCTGAAGATCTTCCATTTCGATAATGATTGAAAATCAAAAATAAACCAATTGCGGTCAATATACTAATGATATACACGATATAATTTGAAGATTTTTCAGGATTAGAAATAGTTCCGTAATACACAAAAGCACTCCAATAGTAAGGTGATTTTTTAGCATTTGAAATATTTGAATCATTTAGGAAATCGCGTTTTGCATTGGCATTTGCTTCAAAATAGGATTGTTTGTTTTTGATGTTTTGATAAAAATCAGCCATAAAAACAGAAGTCGTATAATCGTTTACTTTCCATAACGAAAACAATAAATTTTGAGCTCCGGCAAACTGAAAACCTCTTGCAACACTCATCGCGCCTTCGGCTCTATACAATTTTCCTATTCCGGTTTCGCAGGCACTCAAAACTACCAAATCCGGTTTTATATTAAGATTATACAACTCAGAATATAATATTTCCTGATCATAGAATTTAATACTCGCTGGCGTTTCTGTATCACCCGAAGAAGCATGTGTGCTCAAATGCAGAATAGAATAATTAGCCGCATTGTTTTTGAAATTTGAAAACGTTGCATTATTATTTTCGAAAAACTGACCTTCAAAATTCTTCTTGATTGATTGTAATTCATTCTTAGAAAATGTTAAGGCAAAATTGGTTTTTTCGAAAACCGGAAAAATTCCCAAAACTGTTTTTTTAGTATTTGAAAATGGAATTGAGTTCAAATAAAATGAAGCAGAATTGTTGTAAGCAACATTAAAATCATTTAGCAAATAATGCATTTTTGCAAAATTTGTAGTTTTGGATTCTTTTGTAATCAAAGCTTCAAAAGGCAAAAAACTCAGAATACCATCAGGAATAACGATGAGGTTTTTATGCTTTTTATAAGACGGAATTTTTAATATTCGGTATATGCTTTCACCAATCCGATTATAATTTTGAGGATTATCTGCTATCGCATTTGGATTATTGAAAAAGCGGATAAATCCCATCAGACTTGTAAAGCAGGTGCCTTCCAGAGAAATATAATGAAGTGTTATTTTTTTATTCTCAATTGTAAAATTATAAATGCAATTGGCACCAAAAAAATATTCAACCATCGTCGCCTTGTCTTCCTCTAATTTGACATATAATTTTTGTAAATCAAACTCGCTATTGGTTTCTTTGGCAGTTTTGGTTTGATCTTTTTTAAGAAGCAGCATCAATTCGTTTTGTTTTTTGATGGCTTCATTAATTTTAGAAATATCGGCCAATTCCAGTTTTTGCTGTTCTTTTACAATAACCGTATTCCAGTTTTGAAGCTGCTGCAGAATGAGTTTTTCTTCTCTTGAAAGAATTTGATGATCATTGAGTCGACTCTTTAAAACAACAGATTTGGTTTGTTCCGAAAGTAAAAAAGCGTTTTCGATATAACTTATTTTCTTTTCTTTTTCATAAAGAGAATAATAAATAGCTATACATTTTTCAGTTCGGTTCCGATTTCTGATTTGTGTTACGATTTTGGAATTTTCATACACCAAAAGTGACTGGAACAAATCTTCGATATAAAACGAAAGTGTATAACTTTTTAATGCATTTTTAGGCTGGCTTTGTACCAGATAAATTTCAGCCTGTAAATCTAAAACATCAAGTAAAACAGTTTCTGCATACAGCGAATTTTGATTAGGCAGGACACTTTTTATATTCGAATAATTTGGAAGAAGCGTTTTAAAAACAGCTGTAATATTCTGGTTTGCATCACTTATTTTTCTTTGCTTGAAAGAAATAAAAGCAGCTTCGTAATAAAACTGCGCTATTTTTCGGGGTTCCTGATTTGGTATTTTATTGAATTCAATTTTGGCTTTTTCAAAATATTCCGTGGCTTTATTCAAATCATTGCGTTCCATGTTTAGTTTGGCTAAATTTCGGTAAGAATTGGATAAAGTTTCAGTTTGTGATTTATCATTTTCTAATAATGAAATAGCTTTCAGAAATGAATTTTCAGCCTTATCAAAAGCATTTGTTTTAATTAAAAAACCTTTCGTTGTCAGGAAATAATTAGTTCCTAAATTGTTTAATAAAAGACCTTTTTGAGTTGGGGTTAATCTTTCTGTTTGAATTGTCTTTTCGATTAAATCAATTGCTTTGTAAACATTCCCCGTGTTTTGATATACGTTTGATAAATTAAGAATTGCTGCCACTTTCTGAGGTTCATTTTTCTCCAGGTTTGCAATAAAATAATATTGTTTAATGGTGTTTTCGGCATTGTCGTAATCGCCCAAAATGGTATATAAATTACCTAAAGGTTTCAGGCAATATTCGATAATATCGTAATTTCTGAGTTTGTTTTTTTGGTAAATCTGCCAGGCTTTTTCATAGCTTTTTATTGCATTTTCCGATTGTCCAAATTGGTTTTCATAATAAGCTTTGTTGCAATTTAAAACCGCAATCGCCAATAACTCATCTTTAGATTTTGGTTTTGGGCTTTTCCAGAAAGCGGTTTCAGTGTTGGTAAGATTTTGTAACGCTTTCGCAGAAGGATGAGCAACAAAAACATCAATTGCGTTATATATTTTATCTTCCTGATGTTGTCCCCAAACTGTTAGGTTTAGGAAAAGAAAAATTAAAACATATAAGTTATTTAAGTTCATATTATAGTTGGAATAGTATTGTGAAGTGTCCGTCTGAGCGGAGTCGAAGACCTTTTCAATTATGAAGCCTTCGATTCCGCTCAGGGTGACATTTGAATTTTAAAATTTCCAAATTCCATAAAACTGGAAATAATTAAAATTCTGTTCAAAATTAATTACATAACGCGCCCCCAGACTTGGGCCAATTCTGGCAAATCCGGCTGTTAAATCGAATAAAAGCCCTGTTTTTAAATTTGTCAATGAGTTTTTAGCTGAGTTTGATTCTGTTCTTGTGCTAATTATGAGTTTATCCGAATCACCCTCAAAAAGGTCTATTCGTCTACTCTGATTCTGCTCTTGCGAAACATTTATGTTAGTTTGAAAACCGGCACCAATTCCTATGTAGTTGTTAATGTTGTAGCGAATAAGAACCGGGACTTCCCAATTGACACTTTTGTTTTCGGTACTTGTAGTGGTACGCTGTCTTTGTTTTACACCGTTTGCATTGGTAATTGTTTCATCAACTACATTAACCGAACTATCATATTTATTTAAGCTATTGACCCATTCTGCCTGCCAGTAAAAGCGATACGACTTGAAAGGTGAAATAGTTGCACCAACAAAATAACTGGTCGAATTATCTAAATTAGGATAGAAATTATATCCGGCTTTAACACCAATCGATATTCCTGGTAAAAATCGGGTAGTGGCGTAGTTGGTAATAATAGGTTCATTTTTGTCGAAAATAATTGCCGTTCTGCTTCTGGTGTTTACTTTATGAAAGTCTTCGTTGAATTTCATTGAATACCGGACAAAACCTTTGGTTGAGTCTTTTTCATGTACATTTTTTTGTTCACTTCCAGGTAAATAAATATTTTTAAACGTAAAGAAAATTTGTTTTTGTTTGATAATCGTATCCAAACAGCTTACGGTTGGTTCTTCGCCTTTTGGACAAATTGGGCATTCAGGATACATGCCTTCAATTTGAAATGTTTTTTTATCAAACATATCCGGAATATCGGTTTCTAAGCGAATCATCCTTGCTGGTCCTTCGCCATTATTCTGAAAACGAGTTTTAAATTTTACTCTTTTAAACCGTACCAGACGATAGTTGATTAAACTTCCGTTAGACCCCATTTTATTAGGATCGTGAGAGGTTACGATTTCCATTTCGAGGTTTTTTATTTTATGGTTTTTAAAACTTCGGTTTGGAACAAATATCCCTCGCATAGTTACCGTTGCGCTGGTATCCTTAATCATTTCGGGTGTAGTTTTAAAAGTATAAAAAACATTATGGGTTTCACCGGGATTGACATCGTCAAATTCTAAAACAGAAACATTATGATAGGTTTTATGGGCGTCTGATAATGATGCATCGAGATCTTCTTCGGTAGTTGTGTTTCGGTATTTTTTTATTTTTAAAGTGTTGTCGGCTGAAGCCAGATAATTTTTGGTGTCATCAAGATCGTCAACAGCTGCGACAATGTTTTCTTTTATTTCGCGTTCGTTGGCATACGTTCTAAAATCGACTAATTCGAAATTATTGCTTTTGAATTGTTTTTCGTTATAAAAAAGATACAGCTTACCGCTGGAAACATAGTTCTCTAAATTTTGATAACCCACTACAACGACCATTTCCTGTTCCGGAATTGGGTCGCAATTTTTCAGGATTTCGAATCCGTTTTGATCGGCAATTGATGCAATATCTTTGTAATTAGTATCGGTTATGTCATTTACAGCCACTTTTTTTGGGCGTGTAGCCGGAGGTTTTCCGTTGTCGTAATTATTGGTTACGGCAAGTCGGGTGGTATAAGTTCCTTTGTTTTTGTAAACATGTTTTGGTTCGGCTTCTTTACTGAAATGACCGTCGCCCAGTTCCCATAAATACGAATAACTTGGTTTTGGAGCACCCGCAATCGGAATTAAGGGCGGAGTTTCGGGTTTAAAAGTAACCTGATTTCCGTTTTGGTTGTAAATGATATTGGCTCTTCGGGTTATGGTGTCTTTTACTTTGATTTGCGAGAAGGAGACAATTGAAAACAGAGCAAATAAAACAGATAGTAGTGGTGGTTTCATAACTAGAGAGGTTTTTAGCCCTGATGGAAGTGGCATCCTTTTGTGCCGGAGTTCGGCATAAAAGATACAACGGACAGCAGGATTAGCTTCTGAAAATCATCAGAATCAATTTAAAACAGGTTTAAATGTAAAAAAAAGTGATGAGCAAATCATCACTTTTTCTTAAAAAAGTATTTGTAAGTTACTGAATAGCATTGATTGCGGCTACCAGTTGAGCTTCGCTGCCGACTGTTGTTTCTGCTAAAGTAAAGCTGTAGGTTTGGTTTGCAGCTATTGTTACACCTTTGATTGCATAACGCCATTGACCATTATCTTCTGTGGCAAAAATGATGTGACAAGCCAATCCAACCGGGATTTGTCCGTAGTGCTCGCTGAATAATCCTGCTGCTGTATAAGTATCTAATTTTGCTAAAGCATTTTGCCCTTCTCCATCGTATGATAAATAAATCGCACAATTATCATTGTCGTAACCTTCGGGAGCATCAACAAGTATAGTAGTTTTAGGTCTTGGATCACTGTAGAATTTATCAACGTTTGTCCATCCAAAATTTCCAAATGTTACATAATAATTGTTTCCTTCACCCTGAACACCGCCTTTTCCTCCGGTACCGTCAGCACCATCTTTGGCTTCTCTCCAAACTAAATCGTCTGCATCCTCAGTGTTTCCAAACCATAGTGTCATGGCATTGTCCAAACCTCCTGTTAAATTTGTTGGTACCAACAGATTGATGCTGCATGTAGTAGCTAATGCTTGTCCGCCTTGTGTGGCTTTGATGAAAAATTCACCACCTGAAATTAATAAGTTTTTGTTTCCGTCAGCCATTAAACCCATGGTTGGTTTATTGGTTACAAGCATATCGCCTTTGTCAAAAAGCTCTACATATTCAATATCGATTGCTCCGGTTACGGCATTTCCTGCTTTAGTCAGACAACTTCCGTTGATATTGATTTTAACTCCTTTTGCAGATGTAAGCGTGATAACTCCTGCTCCGGCTGTTGCCGTAAAATGTTGTGTTTTTCCTGCCAAAGCTTCATCTCTGACAGCAGCAAATTCTGTTGATGATGGTGGCGTAACTGTATTATCTCCATCACTGTCATCACAGCTTACAAATGTTGCGATTGCTAAAAATAATAATCCGATTTTTTTAAAATTTGTGTTCATGATTTCTAATTTTTTATAAATCTGTCTTGAAAAATTTCAAGTGGTTTCAGATTCCGGTTGTTAATTATCGTTTTTGTATTCTTATATCAATTCGGGTTTGATATTGTTACCCTTGTTTTTAAAATTTATTTTCTAATCCTTTTTATATGGTTATATCAATTGGCTTTTTAAATTGTTACCCCTGTTTTTAATTTTTTTTTAAAATTTATTTGGAGAGGCATTTTTCTTCAAAAACATTTCCGTCTTCATCAAGGGCAACAAGTATTTCTTTATTACCTGAAAGTTTAATCAGTATATAAAACCAGACGATTGACCAAAGCCCCAGAGTTATAAAAACCAAAGCCAGATGAAATGAAGGGTCCATTTGTTTTTTGGCTTTGCTTAAAACAACATACGGCAGTTTATCATTACGTTCTATTATGACAAATCCGTTACGGATTTTGGCTGAAAGCGTTTCCTGGAATTTGGCAAAATCTTTCTCGGTTGTAAATTGATAACTTTTCATTTTGATGTGATTTTGATTCTTAAAAAAACATTTGTTAGGCTATATCAATTTGTTTTTATAATTGTTACCCCTCTCCTTTGATTTTTTTTCAGATTCTTTTTTTTACTTTAGCTGATAATTTTTAATATGGAAAAACAGACAATTCATCCTGACCAAATGTATATCGAAGGACTGGCGAATAATAATTCGGCAGTAATTCAGTCTATTTATAAAAAGTTTGTTCCTAAAGTTGTTTACTTTATAAAGAACAACTCGGGAGATGAAGATCAGGCGCAGGATGTTGTTCAGGAGGTCATGATTGTACTTTTTAATCAGGCAAAAGCCAATACGCTGCAGCTGACTTGTCCGTTTGATGCCTATTTCTTTTTGCTGTGTAAAAGGAGATGGTTGAATGAATTGAAAAAAACATCAAATAAAGGGGTAACAATCAACGAGGATTTGGCATCTATAAAAGAATCAACTCAGGAAATGGTTTTACAAACCGAAGCTTTCGATGAAAAACAGCAGCTTTTTGATATGATGTTTCAAAAGTTAGGGGATAAATGCAAAGAACTTTTACAATGGAGTTTTACGCTTAAAACCATGGAAGAAGTAGCCGAAAAGCTCAATGTAACCTATGGTTATGTCCGTAAAAAGAAATCGTTGTGCGTAGGACAGTTAACGCAGTGGATTCAGGAAGCCAATTCTATAAATCGTTAAAAAGAACCCCATCATGAACGAAGAAAAATACATATTGTTTGATCAGTATCTTCAAAATGAAATGACAATTGAAGACAAAAAAGATTTTGAACGCCAATTGGCGGAAGATAAATCGTTTGCTTCTTCGTTTGAAACTTTTAGAGAAATGCATTTTCAACTGGCAAATAAATTTGGGATTGAAGAAGAGCGTGAAGCTTTTAAATCAAACCTTAAAACTATTTCTAAAGCACATTTCAAATCGTCTGAAGCAAAAGTAATTAAACTTAAACCATGGTATGTGGCTGCTGCAGCATCGGTTGCTGTTTTAATTGGGATTTTCTTTTTTAATCAGAATTCAAATCCAAATTTTGAAGATTTTAATCAGCAGGAACAAGCTTATTTTGCCGAAAGAGGTGATGTCAATGTAACTTTAAAACAAGCAGAAACAGCTTTCAATGCTAAAGATTATAAAAAGGCAATTCCGCTTTTTGAAATCATTTTGAAAGATAATAAATCTGCTGAAATTCAATATTTTTATGGAATTTCCTTATTGGAAATGAATCAGTTTTCGAAAGCGGAAGCTATTTTTAACCAATTAAAATCGGGGACTTCCCTCTACAAAAATAAAGCAGTCTGGAACCTGGCTTTGTCTAAATTAAAACAAAAAAACTATAAAGCCTGCAAAGAAATTTTATTGACTATTCCTTCTGATTTCGAGAATGAAGAGCAGGTTCAGAAATTGTTGAAAGAGTTGGATTAAAATTTCTACCATAAAAAAAAACAGAAATTACAAAAGAGACAAATTCACATTGTCTCTTTTTTTGTGCTAAAAAGTAGAAATCAAATTTTAATATCTAAATTCGGTTTATCTAATCTGCCAAAAACGAAACTTCTTTTCATGAAAAAAATTACCCTGTTACTACTTGTTGTACTTTCTCAAACCATATTTGGAAATACCAAAATTTCTGAAACCGAAAAACTGACTGCTACCTGCAAAGTCTGGGGTTTCTTAAAATATTATCATCCAAAAGTTGCCAATGGCGAATTTAATTGGGATCAGCAGCTTATTGATGTTTTACCAAAAATAGAAAAAGCTCAAACCAAAGAAGAGTTTTCATTAGTTCTGGAAAACTGGATTGATAATCTTGGGCCAGTCAAAGAAATTGCACCAATTGTACAACCAAAAGATGTTGAGTATTTTGATGAAAATTTCGATTTAAGTTGGTTTAATAATAAGTTGTTTTCTAAAAAACTTTCTAAGAAACTGAAGTTTATTGAAGATAATAGATTTCAAAGTAATGAGGAATTCGAGATGGGTTTTGATGCTTTAAAAAATGTGAAAAATTACTTCGATCTTGATTATAATAATAAAAGCTCCAGAATAGTAATGTTGTTTGCCTATTGGAATTTAATAGAATATTATTTTCCGTACAAATATGTAATGGATCAAAAATGGGATTTGAGTTTAGAGCAAACCTTACCACTTGTTATTGATGCTAAGAACGAAAGCGATTTTTATATTATAATGAGAAAATTGTCGAGTAAACTCAATGACGGCCATGTTGAGTTTTATATATATCCTTCTCCGTCAAGTTCTGAAATTAGGAGATATTTTCCCGCTGACGGAAAGATAATTAATGAAAAAATGGTCGTTACAGCAATTTTGGGCGATAGTTTGGCTCAGGCAGATGATATAAAAATTGGTGATGTAATTACTAAAATAAATGATAAAACAATAAGAGAGATTATCTTAGAAAATAGAGATTTGATTTCCGCTTCGAATGAGCCTAAATATTTAGACAAGTTGGTTGAGAAAATTTTATTAAGCAATTCGGATACTGTGAAAGTAGAGTTTTTAAAAGATGACAAGTACATTACAAAAACAATGACGTGGTATAATTATCATGATTCTCACAGAAATGAATTTAAGAAAGGAGCTATTAAAAAAAAGGAAAAATTTAAACTTCTGGATAATAATATTGGTTATGTCGACATGGGTGTAATAAAGGACAGACATGTTCCAGATATGATTGAAGCTTTAAAATCCACAAAAGCAATTGTTTTTGATATGAGAAATTATCCAAAGGAAACGTACGAGTCGATTTCTAATTTTTTAAATCCGCATGCAAAAGAATTTTGTATTTACACCATGCCTTGTCTTAATTATCCGGGTCGATATGTTTGGACAACAGAAGGAAGAAAAGCTGGATTTGAAAACAAAGATAATTATAAAGGAAAAGTTATTGTATTGCTAAATGAAAAGTCAATAAGTCAGTCAGAATGGACGGCTATGTGTTTCCAAACGGCAGGCAACACAACAATTATCGGAAGTCAAACGGCAGGGACGGATGGAAATGCAATAGATATTGATTTTAAAAAATTTCATACCAGATATACAGGAATTGGTGTTTATTATCCAGATCGTCGTGAAACACAAAGAATCGGTATAGTTCCGGACATTGAAGTAAAACCAACCATAAAAGGAATTCAGGCAGGAAAAGATGAGGTTTTAGAACGTGCTTTGGTATTTATTGAAACTGGGAAATAGTTTTATTTGTCATTTTCTGTAAAGGTTTAATT
>NZ_AKJZ01000044.1 GCF_000282055.1 Flavobacterium sp. CF136 | reverse complement strand
GACTGAAACAAACAGGATACAATGGTGTTAAAAATGGTGTAGAAAACAAGTATAAGTACAACGGGAAAGAACTGCAAGACGAGTTAGGGCTTAACTTCTACGACTATGGAGCAAGGAATTACGACCCTGCGATTGGTCGATGGATGAATATGGATCCGCTAGCGGAGAAAATGCGTAGACACAGTCCTTACAATTACGCTTTTGATAATCCTATTTACTTTATCGATCCAGATGGAATGGCTCCGGATGATTGGATAAATTGGATTGGTTCCAATGGCCAACAACATATAACGTATGATAATGATGTTAAAACTAAGGAGCAAGCAGAAGCAAAAGGGTATGGAAATGTAAAACAAGTTTTTGAGAAAGGAACTGCTCATACGGAAGATTATAGTACGATGATTGCTTTTGCTCCAGATGGAAATTTTCTTGTAAACAATGGTGAGAAAATGAATGTTGATGATAGGAGTGTGACTACTGATAACGGTACTTTTATATCTAAAAATAAAGGCGTTATGGATACAGTAGGTGATATTGTACCTGGGGCAATGCAAAATCTTGGTGATGGTCTAACATTGGCTGCGATTCCAGTAGCTGCTACTGGAGTTGGAGCACCCTTAGCAGCAGGTATGGCAGAAGTTGGAGGAGTAATTTCAGCGGTTGGTACAGGTGCAGAAATTTTAAATGATGTTTTCGAAGGAAACTTTTCTCTTGAAAAAACAGTAACAAAAGGAGTTATTGAAATCGCTTCAAGAAGAATTGGAGGTTCTAGTGTTTTTGGACCAACAGAACAAATCGTAAATGATAACCTTTTCAACGGAGTGGATAAGCTTGGAGATGAAATTAGAGATAAAAAATAGGCATTACAATGATATATATATATTATGTTTTAGGAATAGCTTTTATAATTTATGATTTAGTATATTTTAAAAAAAGGCCCAATGACAACGCATTTAATAGATATTATAATTCTAGGTACTATAGGATTGTAATTTTAGTTATATTTGGAATAGTAGCATTAATTATATCTTTCTTTGTTAAAAGGCAATAAACCAATATTTAAAAAATACTAAAAATGAACAATTTAAAGTTATATATCATAATTGCATTTTGTGTTTTAACAAATTCTATTAATGCACAACAAGATAGCAAAGCTATTAAAATTGTTGAAAATGCAATTGATGCTATGGGAGGGAAATCTTTTTTAAAAAGTATAAGCACTCTATATTGTAACTCGGAAACACAAATGGATGAGCGAGCTGTTAATTGGATTACAAAAGAGATGATACCTAATAAGGGAAGTTTTGAAATCATATATCAGGATCGTACAGTTTATAAATCTTGGTACGATGGAAAATTAGGTTATCAATTGTCTGACGGAAAGAAGGTTCTTGCTAATCAAGATCAATTTAAAGATAAAGAATTTAAAAAAAATATTTTTAATGAATTTGATTATTTAGATACGTCTCTTTATAAATTAGAATATGTTTCGATAGAGGATGTTGAATCAAGAAAATGTAATAAAATAAAAGCCACTTTAATAAATGGTAAAATTACATATCTATATTTCGACTTGAAGACTTCCTTATTAACTAAATCTGAAACGGTTAAAGACGGTGAAGCAAATTCATTTTCCACTGTTATATACGGAGATTATAGCAAATTTAAAAAATTAACTTATTTTACAAAAATGAGGTTTGGTTCAAATGCTGATGCACAGTCAGCAAAAATTATTGAATTATTTTACAATGAAAAAATAAATGAAACAGATTTTAAATAGTTATTTGTAACCCCAGCTAGCGCGAGCATCTTGCTCGTGAAGACAAAGAAAATCGATAAAGAATAGAAAAAAACCTCGCAGATTGCGAGGTTTTTTTATGGTATAAACTGAAATTGCCCAGCCGTCGTGAGCCTCAAATAGCATTGGACTATCGCAATGCCTCTGGCTCATGCCCACAAACAAGACAACGCCAATAAGTCAAACCCGATTACAACAAACAAAGTCATTTCATTACAATTAAAAAATAAAGTCAATAATTATCAAATTCACTATGAAAAAAGCTACTCCCATGACATGAAAAAACCATCCTGTGACATATTTTTCTTTTTTAAGTTATGATGTCTTTAGTTTTAATATCTGATTAAAGAAACCAAAGAATAGTAAATCAATTAAAAAAAAAAATTCATGGACCTTTTAGAACTCGAATCCTTCATTCAAAGTACATCCCAACAAGCTAAAAACGAGTTATCCAATTTATTAATTTCTAAGTTTTATAATTCTAAGTTTATTTTATTGAGAAAACA
The DNA here is from genome assembly GCF_000282055.1 of Flavobacterium sp. CF136. Taxonomy (GTDB): domain Bacteria; phylum Bacteroidota; class Bacteroidia; order Flavobacteriales; family Flavobacteriaceae; genus Flavobacterium. The sequence goes on along the minus strand of NZ_AKJZ01000044.1, from coordinate 17,282 downwards.
GGACAAAAGGCAGAGCGAAAATATTATTCATTATTTTTTAAAGAATGGAACAGGGCTAAAAAATGACTGGATCAAAAAAAGTATTCCTGTTATAACTAAACAATCAAAATCATTTTCAGAAAGTGAACTTCTTGAAAAGTTAGATGAATTGTTTTGGGTAACTATTTTAAAATATTCCACTTATAAAGGAGACGAAATTATGTTTCTGGAATTACTCGAAAAAGCTTTCATGGATTATTTGAAAACCAATACAAATAATGGACAACATCAGCTTATAAACGGAATAATATCTTTTGATAAAATAGCTCAGAATACTATAATAACCCCTTCTTTTATCGAAACCGAAACCCTAAGATAAAACTGAGAATAGTCCTAGATTATGAGGATATCTTCTTGCTGGCTACAGTAGCATCATAGAAAGTCAGCTATATCAGGCAAAAATTACAGGATTTATACGCTCTTGGTATTTCTGTCATTCCATCATCTTTGCTTTTTATAATTTAATCACCTGCTAAGATGAATACACCTGCTTATAATATGTAAACTGCATCTTAAAGTTAGCACGGCCCTAACATTTTATAGACAATCTTTGTCACTTAAATCGATTCCATCCCATTCATAAAACCTTCAAATTTGCCTCTTTTTTTTAAGGCAAATTAACATTGGTATTCTATTATTTATTTTTATATTTGCGCTATTTTTATTTATTCTAAATAATCAAATAAAAGTACAGCTAAGTTTAAACCTTTTGAGGATAAAAGCATCTAATAAGCGCATTTACCTTTTTTGTCAAAAACCTTATATAAAAATTTATGAAAAATAACCTTTTTGTTTCTTTTGCCTTAGTGGCTTCTTTAATCGTAAATGCCCAGCAAAAAAATACACTATTAGAGCAATCCTTCTGGAAAACAACTCCTGATGTCAATACCGTTAAGGCAGAAATAGCAAAAGGCAACAGCCCATCCGCCTCTACTGCAAATGCTTTTGATGTAGTGGTTTTGGCTATTAATAACGATGCCCCGACAGAAACGATAAAATTCTTATTGGAACAACCCGGTAATGAAGTAAATAAACCCACTCACGATAACCGAATTTATCTTCACTGGGCTGCAGGAAAAGGGAATGTAGAAATCGTAAAATATCTTATAGCCAAAGGATCTGATGTTAATTTAGAAGATAGTCACGGCTCATTTCCAATTACGGCAGCAGCCAGTAGCGGACAAAGCAATACGGAGGTTTATGAAGCTTTTTTTAAAGCTGGAACAGACCCTAAGAAAAAATACAAAGACGGTGCAAACCTATTGCTTATGGCAATACCATACGACAAAAATCTTTCGATATCAAATTACTTTATTACCAAAGGATTATCTCTTAAAGATGTTGATAATGATGGAAATACAGCTTTTAACTATGCTGCAAGAACCGGTAATATTGCTCTCCTAAAAACATTGTTAGAAAAAGGTGTAAAATATACGGACAATGCACTTTTAATTGCTGCACAAGGTTCACGCAGGGAAACAAATACTCTTGAAACTTATAAATACCTGACAGAAGATCTGAAAATAAAACCGACGGCAACTAACAAAGAAGGACAAAACGTACTTCATTTTCTGGTAAACAAACCCAACCAAACCGAAATTATCAATTATTTTATAGCTAAAGGTGCAGATGTCAACAAAGCCGACAATGACGGAAATACTCCTTTGATGATTGCAGCATCTTCCAGAGAAACAGCTGCTGCGCTGGAACAATTATTGCCAATTGTAAAAAACATAAATGCACAAAACCTGAAAGGAGAATCGGCATTAACAGCTGCTGTGAAATCAGGAATACCAAATGCTGTTGAAATTCTTTTGAGTAAAGGTGCCGATGTAAAAGTTCTGGACAAAGAAGGAAACAATCTGGGTTTTTATTTAATACAATCTTATCGTCCACAAATGATGGGTCGTAGTCCTGAAGGTGCTAATGCTAAACAAGATCCTTTTACTGCTAAAATAAAATTGCTTCAGGACAAAGGGTTAAACTTAGCTGCTCCACAAAAAGACGGGAATACATTATACCATTTAGCCGTTATCAAAAATGATTTATCCTTGCTGAAAAAAATTGCTGATTTAAATATCGATATCAACGTTAAGAATAAAGATGGTTTAACTGCTTTACACAAAGCTGCGATGATTTCTAAAGATGATACTATCCTGAAATACCTGTTATCTATTGGTGCCAAAAAAGATATCATCACAGAATTTGACGAAAGTGCGTATACTTTGGCAAAAGAAAATGAGTCTTTTTCTAAAAACAACGTATCATTAGATTTTTTAAAATAACAAATCAGTAGTATATATTACAAAACAAATAGAATTTACACACATGAAATCAATATTTAAAATAAGCCTGACTACAATACTAATCTGCTTTTTATCTTTTCAGGTTACCGCACAAAACAGTAAATATAAATGTATGCTGCAAATGTCAAATTACATGGGAGAAGGAGCCTACATAGTAGTATCACTTATCAATTCTAAAGGAGATTATGAAAAAACACTTTATGTAATGGGTGATGATAAAAAATGGTACAAATCCCTTAAAGAATGGCATAAATTTTATTCTCAAAAACCTACTGATATCAGCGCAAAAACAGGCGCTTCCGTTACCGGAGGCGACCGCAGCATTACTACTATAGAAATTGAAGATTCTAAAATTAATAAAGGATATAAATTACGATTTGAAACCGCTGTTGAAGATCAAAAATATTACACCAATGATCTGGAAATTCCACTTACGACACAGGGAATAGCTGAAAAAACAGAAGGCAAAGGATATATCCGATATGTAAGACTGAATAAAATATAAGACAATTACATTTATAGAATACACTCAATGACTCTTTCTTTCTGGCGTTACACACATTTGGCTTTGGCCTTGTTTTCTTCAATATTTTTGCTTTTGGCCTCGGTAACCGGAATTATTCTTGCGATCGATGCGGCACAGGAAAAAACATTGCCATATAAAGCAGCAAATTTCGATCAGATAACTCTGGGTGAAACATTGCCGGTATTAAAAAAAACGTATCCTGAAATTACAGAATTGAGCATTGATTACAATCAGTTTGTCACGCTGCAGGCAATCGATGAGGATGGAAATGATATTAACGCATACATCAATCCAAAAACCGGTAAGACATTGGGTACGCCTACAAAAAAAAGCGAATTTATTCAATGGGTTACGGGGTTTCATCGTTCTTTGTTTCTTCATGAAACGGGACGATTTTTTGTTGGTGTAATTTCGTTTTTATTATTTCTGATTTCGATTTCAGGTTTTGTACTTGTTTTAAAGAGACAAAGAGGAATTCGTAATTTCTTTTCAAAAGTAATCAAGGAATATTTTGCGCAATACTACCATGTTATTTTGGGACGATTGGCTTTAATTCCGATTTTGATTATTGCACTTACCGGAACTTATCTTTCACTGGAAAGATTCCATTTTTTCATGGGTGAAGAAAAAACAAAACCTGTAAAAACTGAACTTTCAGCGGAAGCCAAAAAAACTTCGATCTTTAAAAGCACACTTTTATCAGACGTAAAAAAAATCGAATTCCCTTTTACGGATGATCCGGAAGAATATTATATCATCGAATTAAAAGACCGTGAAGTTGAAGTAAATCAAGTCACCGGAACTGTTATTTCAGAAAAGCGCTCTCCAATGACGGTTCAGTTATCTGCGTTGAGCCTGGATCTTCATACCGGAAGAATCAATGCAGTGTGGGCAATAATTTTAGCTATAGCTTGTATCAATATCCTCTTCTTTATTTATTCAGGATTTGCTATGACTTTAAAACGACGATCCAGTCGTATTAAAAATAAATTCAATGCCAATGAAAGCAGTATAATTCTTTTAGTAGGCTCTGAAAATGGTAGTTCTTTTAGATTTGCCAATGCCATTCTGAAACAATTAATTGATCAGGGACACAAAGCTTTCATAACAGAATTAAACAGTTTTTCTGTTTATCCAAAGGCGGAGCATATTATTGTCTTTTCTTCGACTCACGGTCTGGGAGATCCGCCTTCAAACGGAAATAAATTTAAAGTGCTTTTGCAAAATCAGCCGCAACAACAGAAAATCAAGTTTTCAGTTGTCGGTTTTGGTTCAAAATCATATCCTGATTTTTGCGGATTTGCAATTGAAATCGATCGGATTTTAGAAACTCAAAACTGGACGGAACGATTTCTGGAATTGCAAACGGTTAATGATAAATCGGCTGTTGAGTTTGTAAACTGGTTGAAATTATGGAGTGAAAAAACCGGAATTCCCTTAGCTGCGACCCCATCTTTATACAATCATGTTCCGAAAGGGCTGCAAAAACTGATGGTTTTAGACAAAACGGCTGTTTCTGACACCGAACATACTTTTATACTAACATTACGAACCAATGCAAGAGCAAAATTTTCTTCCGGAGATTTACTGGCTATTTATCCGGCAAACGATTCCCGCGAACGCCTCTACTCTATTGGAAATCATTCCGGAAACATACAATTGGTTGTAAAACTGCATCCAAACGGATTAGGTTCAGGATTTTTAAATGCCCTTGAAACTGGAAATACCTTTAAGGCCCGAATCATTAATAATAAGGCTTTTCATTTTCCTGCCAAAGCTCCAAAAGTAGCTTTAATTTCAAATGGAACCGGAATTGCTCCTTTTCTTGGAATGATTGAACAAAACAATAAAAAAACAGAAACTCATTTGTACAGCGGCTTTAGAATGGAAACCGAAACTGTTTCAGGTTATAAAAAGTTTTCAGATGAAATGATTCAGAAACAAAAACTTACGAGTTTTCATTTGGCTCTTTCGCGTGAAGCAGAACATGTATATGTAATGGATCTGATAAAACGGGATGCAGTATTTTTTGTCAATTTATTACAACAAGGCGGTGTTATTATGATCTGTGGTTCACTTGCCATGCAAAAAGATGTAGAAACAATTCTTGACGAATTATGTCTCGTAAACAGTATTAAAAATCTTCATGACTATAAGAAAAACGGACAAATACTAATCGATTGTTATTAATATATTTATATCAATGAAACTGTTTCTAAATAAAGTTTTATTTCTTTTACTAATTGGCTCTTGTATTTCGGGCTATTCGCAGGTACTTCGAAAAAGAACAACGTTGCTTATGGGAGGAAGATTTGATATCACAGTGATAGCAAAAGATTCTCTTACTGCGGTACAATCCATAGAGACTATAATTACAGAAATTACAAGAATCGAGAACCTCATCTCAGACTGGAAACCTGCTTCTCAGGTATCAGAAGTCAATCATAATGCCGGTATTTCTCCCGTCAAGGTTGATCGGGAAGTTTTTGAATTAACGCAAAGAGCAATTAAATTATCTAAACTTACCAATGGTGCTTTTGATATCAGTTTTGCCGCAATGGATAAAATCTGGAAGTTTGATGGCTCCATGACCGAGATGCCTTCGGCGGAAGCCATAAAAAAATCGGTCGAAAAAGTGGGTTATAAAAATATTATTCTGGATAGCGTGCAATCCACCATTTTTTTAAAACTGAAAGGAATGAAAATTGGCTTTGGAGCTTTGGGAGAAGGGTATGCAACTGACAGATGCAGGGATATTATGCTTGCAAAAGGAATAAAATCAGGAATAGTAAACGCATCAGGTGATATGACAACCTGGGGGAAACAATCTAACGGTAAGGACTGGAATATTGGTATTACAAACCCTTTTCATCCCGATGACGTTTTTGCAGTAGTTCCATTAAATGAAGGTGCCGTAACAACATCCGGCAGCTATGAGAAATTTGTTGTTTTAAATGGTAAACGTTTTTCACACATTATCAATCCGGCAACGGGATACCCTGCAACAGGGCTTTGCAGCGTAACCGTTTTTGGTCCAAAAGCCGAAATTGCAAATGGCTTCAGTACTTCTTTAATGGTCATGGGAAGAAAAGCCGGAATAGATTTAATTAACAAATATCCTGATTACAGCTGTATAATGATTACAGATAGTGGCAAAATAATAAAATCCAAAAACTTTAAAATCAGTCAATTTAATCCTAAATTAAAATAGATTAACTATAACCAATTGTTTGTCATTATTTTTACACACTTCGACTCTGCTCAGTGCAGGCTGGAAACATAGATTTGTAAACTAAAAATAGGCATTTCACTTATTTAAAATACACAAAGCTATCTATGTGAAAGAAATATATTTCTTTTTGTACTCTTTTTTTCAACACATAAAATCTATGTTCCTATCTGTTAGATTTACCCCACCAACAAGTTAAATTTTAATAGACTTATAATTTATTCCTATCCGAAGATTCGCGTACCAAAACCTCAGTATTTAAGAAAGTAATCTCTTTTACCTCATCTCTTTTAGGAGATTTTAAGTTTTTAATAATAATTTCGGAAGCTGCCTTGCCCATTTTTTCTGCAGGATGCGTTATAGTGGATAAATTAGGATCAATGATTTGAGAAATAGGGTCATTATTAAAGCCAATAATTGCAACATCATCCGGCACTTTTATTCCTCTTTTTTTAGCCGTTTGAACAGCACTGACAGCAATAATATCTCCGGAAGCAAAAATGCCATCCGGAATCGGCTCCAGATCAAACAGTTTATTACTTGCCTTTACTCCGTCTTCATAAGTAACCGATTTTAAATTTACTATCAGTTCTTCATCCAAAGGCAAATCATGATCTCTCAGGGCCTCAATATAACCTCTTTTTCTTTCATTATATAAATTACCAAATTCAGATCCCGCAGTTAAGTGGGCGATGCGTTTACATCCCTGTTCTATAAGGTGCTTTGTAGCTTTATAACCTGCCGAATAATTATCAATGATTACTCTGAATGTATTGAAATCCTTAGGAACCCTGTCGACGAAAACAAGAGGAATATTGTTATTATAAAATTGCAGGAAGTGTGAGGTGTCCCTGGTTTCCATAGCCAGCGAACAAATTACACCGCTTACACGATTACTATATAATGATTTGGCCATATTAACTTCTTCATCATAAGAATCATGCGATTGCATAATAATTACGGTATAACCCGATTTTTGAGCCGTAATTTCAATACCGCTAATTAAAGATGATAAAAAGGGCTGCGTAACTGTTGGAATCAAAACACCAATAGTTTTGGTTTTGTTCCCTCTCAGGCCTGCTGCTAAAGTATTAGGTACAAAACCCATTTCCTCCGCAGTCTTTTTTACCTTTTTAATCGTTTTATCACTAATAGTGTGATGATCTTTTAAAGCTCTCGAAATTGTTGAAGTCGCCAGATTTAATCTTTCGGCAATATCATATATCGTTACATGTTTATTCTCTTCCATGAAATAAATAATAAGAAGTAAATATAACTATTTTTCCAACAAGATAATCTTCAAAAAAATTAGCGCTGATTTTCAAAAAATAGGACAGACTAAAAAAGTTATTTATTTTGCACAATCGGTTGTTTTTTATTTTTAAATTTAAAAGTTCTAACTTCATTTATAAAATAAAACCCGAATACATGAAACCAATACGTTTAATTTTTCAGATTGTTCTATTTGTCCTTTTAGCAATACAGTCGACTGCACAGAAAAAACAGAAGGAATTTCTTTTTCAGAACCCTGATTTAAGTTTCGAAAAAAGAGTTGATGATCTTGTAAACCGACTGACACTGGAAGAAAAAGTATCACAAATGCTTAATTCATCCCCTGCTATTCCAAGGCTTGATATTCCTGCCTATGACTGGTGGAATGAAACATTGCACGGAGTAGCAAGAACGCCTTTTAAAGTAACTGTATATCCTCAGGCTATAGCAATGGCTGCCACATTCGATAAAAATTCACTTTACAAGATGGCCGATTTTTCGGCTCTTGAAGGAAGAGCCATTTATAACAAAGCCGTAGAATCAGGACGTACAAACGAACGCTATCTCGGCCTGACCTATTGGACACCCAATATCAATATTTTTCGTGATCCACGCTGGGGACGCGGACAGGAAACCTATGGCGAAGACCCTTATTTAACCGGAGTTTTAGGGGATTCATTCGTAAAAGGCCTGCAAGGAGATGATCCTAAATATCTTAAAGCTGCAGCCTGTGCCAAACATTATGCCGTTCATAGCGGACCTGAACCTCTGCGACATACATTTGATGTCGATGTGACTCCTTACGAACTTTGGGACACGTATCTTCCCGCTTTTCAAAAATTAGTTACCGAATCGAAAGTTGCAGGCGTAATGTGTGCTTATAATGCTTTCAGAACCCAGCCTTGTTGTGCAAGTGATATCCTGATGACCGATATTTTGAGAAATCAATGGAAATTTGAAGGTTACGTTACCTCCGATTGTTGGGCTATTGATGATTTCTTCAAAAACCATAAAACACATCCGGATGCAGAGTCAGCATCTGCAGATGCTGTCTTTCACGGAACCGATATTGATTGTGGAACCGATGCTTACAAAGCTTTGGTACAAGCCGTTAAAGATGGAAAAATTAGCGAGAAACAAATTGATATTTCTGTAAAACGTCTTTTTATGATCCGGTTCAGATTAGGAATGTTTGATCCTGTAGAAATGGTAAAATATGCTCAGACTCCTACTTCTGTTTTAGAAAATGATGAGCATAAGGCACATGCCCTAAAAATGGCAAGGCAATCAATAGTTTTACTTCGAAATGAAAATAAAACTTTACCCTTAAGTAAAAAACTAAAAAAGATTGTGGTATTAGGTCCTAACGTTGATAATGCTATCGCTATTTTAGGAAATTACAATGGTACTCCTTCTAAACTAACTACAGTATTAGAAGGCATTAAAGAAAAAGTTGGTTCAAATACAGAAGTTGTTTATGAGAAAGCCGTAAACTTTACAAATGATACATTATTGGTCTATTCTGATGTCAAAAAGCAATACTCTTTTGAAGGCAAACAAGGTTTCAAAGCAGAATATTATAATAACAAAGAACTTTCAGGAGCACCTGAAACTACCCGAATTGAATCTGAAATCAATAATTTATGGCAGGAAGGCGAAATCGTTACAAAAAACATTAAAGCCAATAACTTTTCAGCACGCTATACTACAAATTTTACAGCTTTACAGGATGGTTCTCTCACATTTGAACTTACTGCCGATGATGGATATCGTTTTTTAGTTGATGGAAAAGAAGTTTTGAATGCCTGGAATAAAAATCGTTGGGGAAGTCAGACATTTGAACTAAAAACAAAAAGAAATACTGTTTATAATTTAGTAGTTGAATATTGGCAGGGGGAAGGAAAAGCCAACGTCGCCTTGCATACAGGAAATTATGAAAAAACTGATTTTAATACACTGGTTAATCGTGTGAAAGACGCTGATGCTTTTGTTTTCGTTGGCGGAATATCCCCTCAACTGGAAGGTGAGGAAATGAAAGTTAACTTTCCCGGCTTTAAAGGTGGTGACCGTACTTCTATTTTACTTCCCAAAATACAAACTGACCTTATGAAAGCTTTAAAAACGACTGGAAAACCAATCGTTTTCGTAATGATGACAGGCAGCGCTATAGCCATTCCCTGGGAGGCAGAAAATATTCCGGCAATAGCAAATGCCTGGTATGGCGGTCAGGCTGCCGGAACTGCTGTCGCAGATGTTCTTTTTGGAAACTATAACCCTGCCGGAAGATTGCCTGTTACCTTTTATAAAAGCGATGCTGATTTATCTCCTTTTGTTGATTATAAAATGGATAACAGAACGTATCGCTATTTTAAAGGAAAACCGCTGTATGGTTTTGGATACGGGCTTTCGTATACTACATTTAAATATGACAATTTAAAAATAGCACCATCTGTAATTAAAGGAAAAAATGTTCCGATAACTGTAAAAGTAACCAATACCGGCAAAGTTTCCGGTGAGGAAGTTGTACAGTTGTATGTCATTAATCAGAATACAGCGATAAAAGCACCTTTAAAAACCTTAAAAGGATTTGAGCGAATCAGTCTTAAAGCAGGAAAAAGCAAAACAATAACATTTACACTTTCGCCTGAAGATCTTTCGTATATTACTGCCGAAGGAAACCACCAACAATACAATGGTAAAATAAAAATTGCTATTGGAGGTAACCAGCCTGATGAGCCTAATAAAACAAGTGGTAATTTAGTCACGAAAATAATTGAAATACAATAATCATTAATGACAAGTTTAATTACAAAAAAAGGTAAAAAAACATGTAACCAGCCGTGTAATTTTTTTTTGAATTGCCTCCTGCTTTAGCTGGAGGTAAATTAAATTGAAGTTCAATAGGCTTTAGCCAAAAATCAACAGTCTAATTTGGCTAAAGCCTATTGTTACATCTAAATTATAATCCTCCAGCTAAAGCAGGAGGCAATACAAAATTTTTTTTTAACAAACGAATTCAGTTTGCCTAAATATCTCATTATCAATCTAAAACCACAAAATATGATTTTAAAAAATAGCATCGCTGCAGGAATACTTTGTTTATTCACTTTTTCATGTTTTGCCCAAACTGAAAAAGGAAACTGGAACGGTAAAAAATGTGCCGTTGTATTAACTTATGATGATGCTTTAAACATACATCTTGATAAAGTAATTCCGATGCTGAATTCATATCAGCTAAAAGGAACATTTTATCTTATAGGGTCTTCTCCCGTGGTTTCAGAAAGAATTGATGAATGGCGCGCCGCAGCAAAAAAAGGACATGAATTAGGAAATCACACCCTAATGCATCCGTGCGATGGAAATTTACCCGGAAGGGATTTTGTGACTCCGGAAAATGATTTGTCTAAGTATACTGTAGCCAGAGCTGTCAACGAAGTAAAAATTACAAATACTTTATTAAAAGCTATCGATGGTAAAAACGAACGTACGTTTGCCTACCCTTGCGGAGATTTGACTATTAAAGACACGCTTTATTATAATTTTTTAAAAAATGATTTTATTGCCGCCAGAGGTGTATCATCAGGATTTCTAAAAGCAAAAGAGGTAGATCTTTCCAATGTAAACTCATTTGTTGAGGTTGGAAGTTCAGCTGAGCAAATGATAGCCCAGATTGACGAAGCTGAAAAAAAGGGTTCTTTTATTGTTTTTCTATTTCACGGTGTGGGTGGTGAACACGCTTTAAATATTGATTTGGAAGAACACCGAAAATTATTGGAATACTTAAAGAAAAGAAAAAAGGATATTTGGGTAGCGACAATGGTTGATGTGGCAAAATATATTAAAGAAAATCAAAAATAATTAATAGGCTTCTGAATAAAACCGAAATGTGTGACTAAATATTTTTGCACAATTTTTTTTCAAAACACTTAATTTTATTAAAAAAGTTAAATCCTGTTATTTATATTTGTCCAAAATATAAAAGCAGTTATCCTTTAAATTGATTATTGAATATGAAGAAATTATTTTTTGTCGCTTTATTTCTGTCTTTTTTTGCCAATAATGTTCAGGCACAGGTTGTTGGACTTGAAATTGGAGATATTGCTCCCGAAATTGACCTTCCGGATACCAAAGGAAATAATATTGCACTTTCATCTTTAAGAGGTTCAGTAGTATTGGTTGACTTTTGGGCTACGTGGTGTGGTCCTTGTATTAAAGAACAGCCGGAACTATTAAAATTATACAACAGTTATCCTGAAAAATTTTCGATTTACGGAGTATCGCTGGATACAAAAAAACCGGCGTGGACAGGAATGATAGCAAAGTTAAAACTTCCATGGGCACAAGTAAGCGATTTAAAATATTGGAGCTCCCAGGCTGCTACAGATTATATGATACAAGCTTTACCTTATAATTTTCTGCTTGACAAAAACGGAATTATCCTGGCGAAAAATATCCATGGCAATCAACTAAACCAATTACTAAAAGAATTGATGCCAAGTAATTAATCTTTAGTAATTGTAAAGCTTTGCAAGACTTTTTCTTCTTTCAACAATTATTATTGTGGAGGAAATTTTAAAATCTAAAACCACTTTTACTTATATTTCTAAAATAGCTGTCATTTTATTTGGCAGCTATTTTTTTTATTATTTACTTTGTACTTCAAAGTACTTTATTTTTATCGCTAAACATTTAAAATGAAAAAGACAAAATATATATTTCTCGGGGTTACTTTCTTAATAAGTTTTACTTGCGCTTTGTATGTCACCATGCTGGTTTTTCCGATAAATTCGTTTTCGAAAACAAAACCGGAAAACAGTGTGTCAGGTAAGATTCAGGATGGCGATATCATTTTTCAGACCTCTGAATCAAGTCAGTGTGAAGCCGTAAGAATTGCGACTAAATCAAAATTTTCTCATTGCGGGATAATTTTCTTTACTGATGGAAAGCAATTCGTACTCGAAGCTGTTCAGCCTGTAAAAATTACACCTTTAGAAGATTGGATAAAACATGGAAGAGATAATAAATATGTCGTGAAAAGATTAAAAAATGCTGCAGCTGTTCTGAACGCAGAAACACTTAAAAAAATGAAGGCTTACGGTACTCAATTCATAGGTAAAGAATATGATGCCTACTTTGAATGGACAGATAACAGAATCTATTGTTCGGAATTAATCTGGAAAATATATAAAAATGGTGCCGGTATAGAATTATGTAATCTTCAGAAATTGAAAGATTTTAATTTAACGGATGAAAGAGTTCAAAAAATATTGAAAGAAAGATATGGAAGTGATATTCCGCTTGACGAAAAAGTCGTCTCCCCTTCTAACCTGGCGGATTCTAAACTAGTAATAACAGTAATTGATAACTATTAACTAACTAATTAAAGATTAACTTTTTATTTGATGAAAAAGAAGCACAATCCATTGTCATCCTGAGCGGAGTCGAAGGCTTTTTACTTTGAAAGGACTTCGACTAAGTTTATCCTGAGCGAAGTCGAATGGGATCAGTCTAACACCTATTTAGTTATACCTCTAACAATTAAAAAAAGTTAATTCTAAATTAACTTTTTTATTTACCAATTAACTTTGTAATTCAAAGAACTTTTAAAAAATAAATAAACAATGAAAGACCATATTATTGAGAAAGTATACGAGTATACCAAAAAGCCTTACCAAAAATATTTTAAAAGAAATAAGCCCTGGGAAATTGACAAAGCAGCACTTCTGGATTATCCGGAAGGCAGTTTAGGGCTTGGTTTAGGAAACTTTCTTTATAAAAATCATTTTGATATACAGCCAAAACTGGAGGATCATGACATCATTCATGTTTTAACTGATACAGGCGTTTCTGTTCGTGAAGAAATTGGAATGCAGTATTATCTTTTAGGAAATGGAAAAAAAAGTGTGTACTTGTTTTTAGTCCTATTATCCGGTACACTGTTCTATCCTAAACATATCCGCTACTTTATTCAGCAATACAAAAGAGGATATTGTGCACATTCTTTTTATTATCTGAATTTTTCAAATATGCTTTTTATGCCTGTTCAGACTATTCAAAAAACTTTTAAAATTTAAACACATGAATACTATCGACAGAAAACTTTTTGAAGAAATCCGATCTATTGAATTAGCAGTCGGATCGTTCATCATTAGTACCGTTTTATTTACATTTTATATGATTTCAAACGAAAACTCAAACATTTTGGTTATTGCTTCTCCGTTTGTTGTTTCAGTACTATTTCTAAACACTGTAATGTTTTTCCATTTGATGGATAATTTTATAAGACGGCACGAACAACGAAAAGATACAGGCATTAAAATACTGATATTGTTATCTAATATCCCAATAGCACTTTTGTATTATAGTATTATGAAACTCTGATTATAAAAAATTAATCATAAAAAAAGCTATAAGTACAAACTCATAGCTTTTTAGGTCTTTTTATTTAAAATTTAATTAGATGCTGATGGAAGAATAATTCCTGTTTGGTCAACTAAATATAACAAAGTTGTCATTGTAGCAGCTCCAAGTTCAAGTTCTCTTTTGTTTACTGCATCAAATTTATCATTTGCTGCATGGTGATAATCAAAATAACGTTGTGAATCCGGTTTTAAACCTGCTTTCACTATTGTTTTAGAAGTCAGGTGCTCAATATCTGAACCGCTATGCCCTAATGTAAAACTATGAATTAAATAAGGTTCAAAAAGATCTTTAAATCCTTGTATTTTTTTGAAGTTTGCATCATCAGCCTCAATAGAAAATCCTCTTGGTGTAAATCCGCCTGAATCACTTTCTAAAGCAAAAATATGATTCTCATTCTTTTGTTTTGAAACTTCTTCATATTTAGCTCCCCCTTTTCCACCATTCTCTTCATTCATAAACAATACAACACGAATTGTATTTTTAGGTTTGTAGTTTAAATTTTTAAGAATATGAACTACCTCCATGCTTTGTACAACTCCTGCCCCGTCATCGTGAGAACCATCTGCTAAGTCCCAGGAATCAAGGTGACCTCCTACAACCATAATATTTTCAGGATGCTCCTTACCTGTAAGTTCTCCAATTACATTATAGGACAATACATCAGGTAATGTCTCGCAGGATTGTTTAAAATAGAATTTCAAAGTTGGATTGTTCTTTAAAGATTCACTCAATAATTCAGCACCATTCGTACTTATAGCTGCAGTTGGAATGTATTTTTCTTTTGGCAAATCACCATAACTTTGTGCTCCTGTATGTGGAAAATCATCTAAACGTAAATTTAAAGAACGAACAATTGTTCCTACTGCTCCAAATTTCGCAGCTTCTTGAGCTCCCACACGTCTTTGATCTCCAGCCCCTCCGTAAGATATAAAGGTTTCAATATTTTCAGGATCCATTGGTCTGTTGTAAAACACAATTTTACCTTTTACTTTTTCACCTAAATCATTCAGTTCTTTAATACTTTTTACTTCTACTACTTCAGCCGTAACTCCAGTTTTTGGAGTTGCCACAGACCCTCCTAAAGCACAAATTGGAACGACGGTTTTTGTTTTATTATCTAAAATATACGCCGTTTCTTTTTCACCGCGAACCCAGTGAGGCACCGTAACTTCTTGTAAATAAACTTTATCAAGTCCCAGGTTTTCTAATTGTGCCTTACAATATTGAACAGCTTTTGCTGCATTGTCAGACCCTGATAAACGGCTTCCGATATCATTAGACAGATATTCTAACCATGTATAACATTTAGAATCAGTTAATGCTTTTTTATAAAACAGTTTAATGTTTTTTTCATCATTTGATTGTGCAAAAGATGTCAATCCGCTTAAAATTAAAGCAGTTAAAAGAATTGTTTTTTTCATAGAAAATAAAGTATTTGAGGTTTTCCTAAAAATGAAACTGCAAGATAGTAATTTTTTAAAAATTAATTAATCAACCCTTTTGATTTCTGTTTTTTCTCCAATACCATTTTCATTAAAAGCTTCAATCGTAAAATAATATTTTGTGCCTTTGTCCAAACCCCTAAAATCATACGAGTTATCTCCATAAACTATAATACTGTTATATAATTTATCCGGAGCAATTCCGTAATAAATGTTATAGCCTATGGCATCAGTTTGTTTTTTCCACGAAATAATGGCGTTACGCGAATCAGATTTATTTCTATTAACTTTAAAATCAGAAACAAATTTTGGTTTTTCTGCTAATCCGTTTCCAAAAACCCTGAAATCTGAAACTGCAAATAATCCGGATGCATTGTGAATATTTACCATCTTAATGTAACGAGTCTCAATTGGTTTTGTTAATTCTACATAATCGTGGGGAACATCTTTATCATTTTGGGATTTATCAATTACCAGTTTCCAATTTACAGCATCATCAGACATGAAGATTTTATATTGGTAATAAATATCCATTGCTTTATTGTATTGCGTTGCTTTATGATCGGCATAATTGATTTGCAGCGCCTTAATTTCCATCTTTCTGCCTAAATCAAGCTGTAGCCATTCGCCTGGTTTATCTGTTGTTGCTGACCAATAGGTCTGAATATTTTCATCCGTTAAATTCGAAGCGTCATAACAGATTTTTTCGTAGACTTTTTTGCTTCCGTTATCCATTCTGTGTGTTTCAACATTCTTACATTCCTCAGAAGAAGAAACTGTTACCGGTTTTTTATACGAAAGCAACATCCAGCCCGAAGAAGCCTCTTTTGTCTGATCGCGTTGACTTGTTGGAAGTACAATTGGGAAATCACCGTAAGAAGTAATAGAATACATAACATCATCCTTATCAAATCCTGCCGGGAACATATCAATACGGCGTTCAAAACGGTCTTTTATAGAGATTTTACAGGTTCCTGTATTCCAGTAATTACCATAATTATCTGCGAAAGTATTTCCGTGTCCGGCACCAATTACAAATCCTCCCGGTTTATACGACATTGGATTGTGTTTTTGATATGTGAAAGGCCCCAGCGGATTATCTCCGACATGAACACCATTGGCATATCCTTTAAATTCTGTAGCCGGCGCGCCGTATTGCATATAATATTTTCCGTTGTGTTTGGTCATCCATGCACCTTCAATAAAATTTCCCCAAGGCGCAGGTTCCATATCATTGTTAGGTCCAAAACGTTCCCAGCCGTGCAAAACAGGATCTAAACCAACAACTGCTTTTGCCTGACCATAAGGTTTCTGAATATCTTCGACTTCCGTTGCAGCGTAAAGCTTTGCATAATCTGCCTGATTTCCTTTTGGAAGCCAGGTTTTATAATCTACCTCAACACCAACAAGCGGTAACTTTCCACTTGAACCGTAATACATATAAACCTTTTTATCGTCATCCTGAAAAATGGCAGGATCCCAGGTTGGGAGCATGGCTGTATCAACGTGTCTTAACCAACGGCCGGATTTTGGATCTGCAGTTTTCCAAACCGGATGATCTTTTTTCCAGGTTGAACCTACATAAAATAAAGTGTCATTTACAACCCAGGCAGCTGGTGCACATTGATCATCATCTGCCGGTTTTCTTTGAAAACTGCCGTAAACGAATTTCCAGTCAGACATATCCTTACTCCAAAAATAACCCGCCTGATTGGTAGCAAATAAATAATATTCTCCTTTATAAGTAATAATTACCGGATCTGCACTTGAACGTCTGGATTCAGGGATTCCATTGTGATTATAAGTCGTGTAATTATACCCAATATTAATTGGATTACAATATGTTGATGCTGGTTTATTGGGGTCAAACCATTCTGTTTTTCCGTGTTTATTCTGTGCTGATACCTTAAAATTAAAACCAATCAGTAACAGTAAAAGCAGAATTGAATATGTTTTTTTCATTTTTTTAAATATTATCATAAGACGCTGTTTCACTTTAAAATTTATTTTTCAATAGTAATCTCCGCAATCTTGTCATTTCTGTA
>NZ_AKJZ01000043.1 GCF_000282055.1 Flavobacterium sp. CF136 | reverse complement strand
CCAGACAGGTTTAATGTAGTTCCGGATCCCGTACAAATTGCTGTGCTTGCAATAGTCCCTCCAACTGAAGCTGGATTTACCGTTATAGTCGAGGAATTAGATAGTGCCGATGAACATCCAGAAACTGTGTAGCTATATGCTACACCATCTACCCATGTGGTTCCTCCTGATGAATTTCTTGTAATACGAATAGTATTTGTTGCAACAGTAGTTGTCACTGTTATACGCTGTAATACATCATTGGGTGCTGCACTAAAACTTCCAATATTAGCTGTGCCATCAGATATAGTAACACTTCCTGCATTGTCATCTCTTGCAATACTTACAGTTACTGCTGTGTTAGCTGGGACTGTATTTTGTAAGGTTATTGTTAAAATATTATTTGCATTGTTAATTGTAGCAGAATTAGTTGCATTTGCTGCATCTCCTAAGTTTGATATGGCTCCTGTTGCATTAGTTGGATTTACACCACCAGTTGCAGATAATCCATTGCCAGTTATTGTAGATGTTGCTGTAGTAATATTTGTAGCATTAAGAGTTGTATTAACTGTCACTGCTGGAACAGATACAGAAGCTGTACCACCAGCATTTAATATAACTGTTTGAGATGCTCCTCCATTAATATTATAAGTAATAGTTGCATCTGCAGTACCGCTAAGATTAAAGACAGCGTTACTTCCCGAACAAATTGGAGTTGTTGAAGGGGTAATACTGGTTGAAACGGGAGTGTTAATAACTGTAATCGTTCCTGTAGCTGTTGCTGGAGGACATCCACCAGTTGTAGTTACAGTATAATTGAAAGTCCCTGCTGCTGTTGGTGTACCGCTTATAGTTGCCACATTTCCTGCCCAAGTCCCCGTAACACCTGCTGGTAATCCAGCGAAAGTTGCCCCTGTAGCTCCTGTAGTTGCCAACGCAATACTAGGCATAGTACTATTGATACATGCAGTGCGGTTTGCACCTGTAGCTATGGTGTTTAATGGATTAACTGTTATTATTCCTGTAGCTGTTGCTGGAGGACATCCACCAGTTGTAGTTACGGTATAATTGAAAGTCCCTGCTGCTGTTGGCGTACCGCTTATGGTCACCAAATTTGCTGCCCAAGATCCGTTAACGCCTGCTGGCAATCCAGAGAATGTAGCTCCAGTTGCACCAGTTGTTGCCAGAGTTATGTTGGTAATGGCAGTATTGATACAAGTTGTTCTATCAACACCAGTTGCTATGGTATTTGTTGGCGTAACGATTAGCGTCAGATCTGAAGAAATAATACAACCTGAAGTGTAAGTAAGAGTTAATGTGTATACTCCAGCATCTATAGGTTGGACATTAGGTATCGATGGACTTTGTAAAGTGGATGTGAAGCCATTTGGGCCAGTCCAGCTATGCGTAGCTCCAACATCAGTTACTCCTACAAACGAAGCCGTTTGTCCCTGACAAACGGTTAGAGGTGAAGGTGTTGCAATTACAGAGTTTATATTCACCCAATGGTCTTCTACTTCACCATCAAAAGCAAATCCTGTAGGACCTAAATTATTTGTTGAAGAGAGTCGTATTCTAGTATAATAATTGCTGCCTGACTTTAACCCTGAAATAGCTGCAAGCGACATTACTATATTTCCATTAGTACCGGTAGGTACTGTATAAGTTGCTTTTTCACTTGTATCAAAAACACCATTACTATTGGCGTCTATCCATAAGCTTAGATAGGCTGGATTGCCTGTTAGGTTTTTTGCTGCTACAGTAGCCTGACAAAGCGGCCAGGAGAAACCTACAACAGCATCTTCATCATCAATCCCTGCCAGATCATCTGCATTAGGATTTGTTCCAGCTGCAACTGGTGAATATGCTGCTTCAGTATCTACAGTAGTACCCAGCATTAGTTGTGGATCTGCAAAAGTACCCCTTTGAGCGTCCAGTACATTTGTTGTTGTAGATAGATTTGTATTGCCTATTGGCAGAGTACCGCCTGTAATAGAGCTAGTGACGATATGCACCGCTTGACCGTAGCTAGTTGGTGCATCAGAATAATCTACATTTTCCATAAACCCAATAGCAAAATGCTGTATTGAGTTTCCTTTTACGGCGACATCAATATAAGGTACATTTTCTGCTATCAACAAAGCATCTCCTCTGGAATCACCTGTATTTTGATTCGTAACTCTCACTGTTGATCCAGCTCCGGAAACCTGAAGTTGTGTACTCATATTTGCCCAAGTATCTTGATAAATGTATTTATCCATATACTTAATGGTTCCTGATGGAGTAGTAATTTGGTAATATTCGTTTGTACCATTTAATGATTCTGTACCTGCAATCGCAAAGGCTGCAACGTTTCCTGTAGTACCGTTGGGATAGTTTGCAACAATTGTTAGTCGAAGACTAGCCGTAGCGTTAGTACCTCCATTATTTATACCTATAATATTACCTGCTCCATTGTTGCCGCCAATATTGCCATAGCCAAAAGGGAAATTATTTCCTGTAAAATTATCAGTTTTTCGAGATTGAGGGAGTCCTGGTGTACCTGTTGCAAGAGAAACTGTTGCAGTGTAGATAACTCCAGAAGGCGCAGTAAAAGATCGAGTGGTTCCATTTGTGATGATATCTGCAGGTGCTCCATCACCATTTAAATCCCAATTGAGCCAAAAAATTTTGTCTTTATACAAGCCTGTACCTGTTGTAGCAATTCCTGCTTGAGCTTGTAGCTGTAATGTAGCTGTTACTAAAAATAGTAAAGCTAGTAGGTACTTAAATGAATTTGTAGTAGAAAGTATTTTTTTATTCATACTATATAATTAAAATAGTTTTTTTTAATTCTGTAAAACATTAGGTCTATTAAAACAATTCCTTTGTTATTTATTATTATTGTTGCGATTGCATTTCATTCTAAATAAATATCTCATTTCAAAAAGATTTGTGAATTTGCTTTTGTCAAAAAATGAACAAAAAATAAACTAAAAGTAACCAGCTTAAAAGAGTTAAGCTCGTTGAAAGTAAAGTTATACATAGACAGTTTTGGTTTGAATAATAGAAATGAAAAAATCGGAAAATCCAAAAGAAGATTCCGGAGTAAACAGTGATTTTATAAAAAAATTAAAAATGGATGATAGTCCCGAAAAGATTCTTACGAGATTTTTATAACAGTAAAGTAATTTGTGCCCCATAATTTCAATTTAAAAGACCCAAAAAACTTCTTGGTTGATATTCAGCAGATTGGGTTTGGCGAAAGTATATAAACTATAAAATATTAGCTACATTTTTCGGTGAATGGCTTAATTAGACGATGAAATACATTTTTTTATACTTTGATCTTTATTATTTATAAAAAAAATAACTTTATGTTAAACAAAAAGATTATTAAATAAAAAATATTAGTTTTTTTTATATTTTTAGAAATAACAACTATATTTAACTTTCTTACTTATAATTCTTTTTCAGAATTCTCCTCGTTTATTATAGTGGCCCCTTACGTTTTTTTGAATTTGTCATTAATTAAAATATTACAAGAGATTAGATGAAAGCATTTATATCATACATAGAAAACAAATTTTGAAAATAATTTTTGCTGGCTTTTTTTTTCAAAAGCCCAAAACTATATCAGACAGATGCCCTTAAATAAAAAAATGGTACAAGAAGAAGATTCTTGGTCACGAAAGAGGAAAAAGGAGTTACAAGACTATTTTTACTTATTAATAGTTACTTATATTTGTTAAATTAATTTTAGAATTTTATGAGATTTTCAGAATTATTCTAAAAACTTAACATTTCTCTTTAAGCCATCGAACTTGGCTCTTTTAATAGGTGAGTTTTTGAAAACGGTACGGAAAGTTTCTTCTGTAATTTCAATCCAATCTTTTTTTGAGTATGAAAGCAGATCTGAATTGGGGCTGAATAATGGTTCAGAATGGGGTTTTGAAAACCGATTCCATGGACAAACATCCTGACAGGTATCACAACCAAACATCCATTCGTCGAATTTCCCTTTCATTTCGTAAGGGATATTTTCTTTAAGCTCGATGGTATAATACGAAATACATTTACTTCCATCAACAATATATGGAGCAACAATTGCCTGTGTAGGGCAGGCATCAATACAAGCAGTACAAGAACCGCAATGATCTGTTGTTGCATGATCGTATTCTAAATCCAGATCCAAAATAAGTTCTGCAATAAAATAAAAAGAACCTACTTTTTGAGTTAATAGGTTACTATTTTTACCAATCCATCCTAAACCACTTTTTGCAGCCCAGGCTTTATCCAGAACGGGAGCTGAATCAACAAAAGCGCGGCCAGAAACCTCTCCTATATTTTTCTGAATGGAAAAAAGAAATTCCTTTAGTTTTTCTTTGATTACAAAATGATAATCCTGACCGTAAGCATATTTTGAAATCTTGAAACTCTCTTGGTTTTGAGTTTCACCCGGGTAATAATTAAGTAAAAGTGAGACAACACTTTTTGCATCATCAACTAATAATGTTGGATCTAAACGTTTGTCAAAATGGTTTTCCATGTATGCCATTTGACCGTTTCGATTGTTTTTTAACCAATTTTCAAGTCGTGGGGCTTCTTGTTCTAAAAATCCAGCCTTGGATATACCACAAGAAAGAAAACCAAGTCGTTTTGCTTCAGATTTAATAAATTTAGAATATGTCTCTTTTGAATTTATCAATGCAAAATATTATATTAAACGGAAAGCCCTAGCCCAGACAGCAACGGCATCCTTTGCTTGCCTTCTTTAGGCAGGCAAAGATATAGTGGATGGCTGGAAAAGCTTCTTAAAAAAAACTAAAACAACCCTCCCTGAATGTTTGTATTTATTTTACCTAAATGTTTATAGGCTTTGTCGGTCACTTCACGGCCACGAGGAGTACGCATAATAAAACCTTCCTGAATTAAAAAAGGTTCATATACTTCTTCGATTGTCTCGCTGCTTTCCGAAACAGCTGTAGCCAAAGTCGAAAGCCCGACAGGACCTCCTTTGAACTTATTGATAATAGTCAGCAAAATTTTATTATCCATTTCGTCAAGACCATGGGCATCAACATTGAGTGCTTTTAATGCATAACGGGCTATTTCCAGATCGATTGTTCCGTTACCTTTAATTTGGGCAAAATCACGAACTCTACGTAATAATGCATTCGCAATACGTGGTGTCCCTCTGCTACGTCCGGCAATTTCGATCGCAGCATCTAATCCAATTGGCATTTTTAATATGGAAGCACTTCTTTCCACAATTGTTGTTAGAAGTTCAGTAGTATAATATTGAAGCCTCGATGAAATTCCGAAACGGGCTCGCATTGGTGCTGTTAGCAATCCTGATCGTGTTGTGGCTCCTATTAAAGTAAAAGGATTCAGATTGATTTGAACTGTTCTAGCATTTGGGCCAGATTCTATCATAATATCAATTTTGAAATCTTCCATAGCTGAATAAAGATATTCTTCTACTATAGGACTTAAACGGTGAATTTCATCAATAAACAAAACATCTCTTTCATCAAGATTGGTTAGCAAACCTGCAAGATCACCTGGTTTATCTAAAACTGGTCCTGATGTGATTTTGATTCCGACCTCAAGTTCATTTGCTAAGATATTAGCCAAAGTCGTTTTTCCCAGTCCCGGAGGTCCGTGAAATAAAGTATGGTCAAGTGCTTCTCCACGTTGATTAGCAGCTGCAACAAAAACTTTTAAATTCTCCAATACCTGATCCTGTCCTGCAAAATCATCAAATGATAATGGACGTAATTTTTTTTCGAGATCTAATTCTTCCGGGTTGTATCCTTTTGTAGTAGGATCTAGGTTTTCATTCATCCTACAAAGATATAGAAACTAATTAGTTTGCAAAACAAGATTTTATATGGAACTGAACTAAACAAAAAAAGACTGTCGTTTCTGACAGTCTTTTTAAATATTTTTTAGTGATGTAAAATTTCTTCACCTTCTTTCATTGGTACATTTTGCGGAACAAAATCTACGTCATGATTTGGATTACTATAGTCATATGGCCAACGGTATACGTGAGGGATTTCACCTGGCCAGTTACCGTGTATATGTTCTATCGGAGCTGTCCATTCTAATGTTGTTGATTTCCATGGATTTTGAACTGCTTTTTTACCGTAGAAAATACTACTAAAGAAATTGTACAGGAATACCAATTGGAAAGCTCCACCAACAAGAGCAAATGTTGTAATTAAAACATTCACATTTTGTAAGTCATCAAATAATGGAAAGTTTGTATTTGTATAATAACGTCTTGGTAAACCTGCTAGTCCGATGAAATGCATTGGGAAGAATACTCCATAAGCACAAACAGCAGTTACCCAAAAGTGAATATATCCTAAGTTTTTATTCAACATTCTTCCGTACATTCTAGGGAACCAGTGATAAATACCAGCAAACATTCCGTAAAGTGCTGAGATACCCATTACTAAGTGAAAGTGAGCAATTACAAAGTAAGTATCATGAACGTTAATATCTAAAGTACTGTCTCCTAAAATGATTCCGGTTAAACCTCCGGTGATGAAAGTAGAAACCATTCCTATAGAGAATAACATTGCCGGGTTAAATTGTAAGTTACCTTTCCATAGAGTTGTAATCCAGTTAAAAGCTTTTACAGCAGATGGAATTGCAATCAATAAAGTTGTAAAGGTAAATACAGATCCTAAGAAAGGATTCATACCTGAAATAAACATATGGTGCCCCCAAACAATTGTAGATAAAAATGCAATTGCAAGAACTGACATGATCATCGCTCTGTATCCGAAGATTGGTTTACGAGAATTCGTAGCCATGATCTCAGAGACAAGACCCATTGCCGGTAAGATTACAATATAAACTTCAGGGTGACCCAAGAACCAGAATAAGTGCTCAAACAATACTGGAGAACCACCTTGATAATGTAAAACCTCTCCTGCAATATAAATATCAGACAAGAAGAATGAAGTACCAAAACTTCTATCAAAAATCAATAATAAAGCAGCAGATAATAATACTGGAAACGAAATAACACCAATAATAGCCGTTACGAAAAATGTCCAGATTGTAAGAGGAAGTCTGGTCATAGACATTCCCTTTGTTCTTAAATTGATTACAGTTACAATGTAATTTAAAGATCCCATTAAAGAAGATGCAATAAAGATAGCCATCGAAACTAACCATAAAGTCATACCTGCTCCTGAACCTGGAATTGCTTGTGGCAATGCACTTAATGGCGGGTAAATTGTCCAACCTGCAGATGCTGGTCCGGCTTCAACAAATAATGAAGATAACATTATTACAGCTGATAAGAAAAACAACCAGTATGAAATCATATTCATAAAACCGGAAGCCATATCTCTGGCTCCAATTTGGAGTGGAATAAGCAAATTACTAAAAGTTCCGCTCAAACCTGCCGTTAGTACAAAGAATACCATTATGGTACCATGAATTGTAACTAAAGCTAAATAAATATCATTTGCCATTACACCGTCTGGTGCAAATTTATCTCCTAATAAAACATTAAAGATTTTGAAAGACTCTTCAGGCCACGCCAATTGCATTCTGAAAAGCAAGGACATTGCAACACCAATTACTCCCATTATAATACCTGTAATCAAGTATTGCTTAGCAATCATTTTGTGATCAATACTAAATATATATTTAGTAATGAAAGTGTCTTTATGGTGATGTTCGTGCTCGTGATCGTGATCGTGTCCGTGATCGTGTTCTGCTGACATATATGTATACTTTAAATTTCTTAATAAATATTATTTCATTGCAACTTTAGCTACAACTGCTTTAACAGTATCTATAACTGCTTTAACAGTGTCTTTAGCTGTGCTGTCTGTAGTAGAAGCTTTAACTTCTTCAGCTGGTTTCTCAGCAGCAGCTGCAGCTTTAATATCCTGAGCTAAAGTAGTTTTTTCGCTTAACCATTTTTTGTAATCAGCCGGTGAATCAACAACCACTTTCATTTGCATATTGTAATGAGATGCTCCACAAATTTTATTACATAATAATAAATAATCAAATGTATAAGGATCCAAAGCTGTACCGCCTTTAGCAACTAATTCAGCACTTTTAACAGCTCTGATTTTATTGATATTTGATACTTTTTCAACCATAAAAGGCAACTCTCTATATTCAGCAGTTGTATAAGTTGGAATAAAAGCAAATTCAGTAACCATACCGGGAACACAGTTCATTTGTGCTCTAAAGTGAGGCATATAAGCTGAGTGAAGTACATCCTGAGAACGCATCTTGAAATGTATTTTTTTACCTTTAGGAATATGTAATTCTGTAACTACAATATCATCTTGAGCATTAGGGTCAGACATATCAACACCTAAAGTATTTACTCCTTCAATTAAACGTACATTAGCTTTTCCTAAAGTATTATCCTGACCTGCATATCTAGCAGTCCATTTAAATTGTTGTGCGTATAATTCGATTTCAATAACGTCTTCATCTTTATCAACAAACATGATATTGTTCCATGCATACAATCCATAAAGAATTAAAACTGCCAAAACAACAGATGGAATAATACTCCAGATTGCCTCTAATTTATTACTATCTGCAAAGAATAATGCTTTTCTATCTTTATTTCCTCTATTTTTAAAAGAAAACCAGTATAATAATCCTTGTGTAATAACCTGAACTGCAAAAATTAAAACCCAAGTAATATTCATCAAACTATCTACTAAAATTCCGTGCTCGGAAGCAGGTGTATGAAGTGCTAAATGACCCCATTTTAGTAAACCATAAATAGTAAATATATAAATGAAAGCCAAAAAGCCAAACATAATATATCCCTGAATATTATTATCATTATCTGATGCAACTTGCGAATCGTCCGAAGAAGATCCTACTTGAGTAAGATCAAAAATCTTGGTCAATTGCCACAATGCAACTGCTAATAAAACTAAAACTATAATTACCAACAAACTTGTCATCTGTTTATTTCTTTAAATATTAATAATGAAAATGTTTACTTTCTTCAATGAAAGGATTTCTTTTTGCCAATAAAGGAGCTTTAGTCAATGCAGTAAATACTACAAAAATGAATAATCCTAGGAAGAAAAGAATAGATGCAATTTCAGGAACTCCAATAAACCATTTATCTCCTACCGTACCTGGCATAATCATATTAAAGAAGTCAACATAATGCCCTAATAAAATTACTATACCAGCCATTACAATAACCCAGCTAAGACGTTTAAAATCTGTATTGATTAATATCAATAATGGGAAAACAAAATTCATAACTACGGCACCAAAGAAAGGCAAGTTGTATAATTGAATTCTTGTTATAAAATAAGTTACCTCTTCAGGAATATTAGCATACCAAATCAACATGAATTGAGAGAACCATAAATAGGTCCAAAAAATACTGATACCGAACATGAATTTAGCTAAATCATGAATATGACTTGTATTTACATATTCTAAATATCCTTTAGATTTTAAGTATACTGTAATCAATGCTATAGTAGTAATACCACTTACAAAGAAAGAAGCAAATACATACCAGCCAAACAATGTACTAAACCAGTGTGGATCAAATGACATAATCCAATCCCAAGACATAATAGATTCAGATACAATAAAGAACACTAAAAATCCGGCAGATTGTTTAAAATTCTTTTTGTAATTTAAATCATCATTAGCTTCATCTTGAGCCAAACAGTTTTTTCTGGAATAATAACGATATAAATTCCAACCTAATAAAAAGATTCCAGCTCTGGCAATCCAGAAAGGAAAGTTTAAATAACCAGCTTTACCGGCAATAATTTCATCATAATTAGGATTACCTTCAATTGTAACGCCTTTTTCCAACCAAACAAAAATATGGTTAAAATGTAATCCGCAAAGAACCAATATAATAAAGAAAATTACAGAAGCAACGGGCAAATATGCTGTTATTCCCTGCATAACTCTAAACAAAACAGGAGACCAACCTGCCTGAGCAACTTGTTGTATAGCATAAAATGCTAAAACTCCCATAGAAAGCAGTAAAAAGAAAATACAAGCAACATATAATGCAGACCAAGGCTTGTTTTGTAATTGGTGCAATACATGGTTTAAATGTTTTTCATGCTCATTAGAAGCACCAACTTTTTCATGCTCTCCACCATTATGTGATTCATGTGAAGCTTCAGCAGCTTCATGGTGTCCAGCTTCTTTGTGAGAAGCCTCAGTAGTAGCTTCATGTTCCGCACCATGAGAACCATGTGCATCTGCAGCTAGTATTTTTTCAACTTCTTGAATATCTTTAGGAGCACTTAAAAAACCATACCCAATACCTAATATACCAATGGCCATTAGGATGATAGAAAAAGTTTTTAATTTACTTGAAAATGTATACATATCTATTACGATCAGTTTGTTCAACAATTATAATTGGCTTTTTAGTTTCAGAACATAGTCAGCAACCAACCAACGTTCATGGGCACTTAATTGATTTGCATGTGAACCCATTGCATTTAAACCATAAGTCTCTACGTGAAAGATACTTCCTTCAGTAATTACTCTGTCTTTATAGCTAGGTACTCCAAGAAATTTTTCTCTTTCAACCAATTTACCTTTACCGTTACCAGCTGCACCATGGCAACTAATACAATAAATTTCGAAAAGTTCTTTTCCTTTACCAGAATTTCTTTCGATAGAATCCAAAGGAGATTTTAAATTAGCTTTAGCCAATTCATAACCTGCAGTCGAATTTTCATATTCATAAGGTTCAAAACCTCTGTTAATAGTTCCTTTTACAGGAAGCTGTCCTTCTTTTCCTCCTTTAAATACAGAAGCTTCGGAATATGTTTCATATCCTACAGATTCATACATATTAGGGAAATACTGATAGTTTGGTGCCGAATTATTGTGGCAAGATGAAACTAAAATAGTTATACCAACTAAAAGTGTTATTTTATATATCCTTTTCATAGCTACAATTAATTCTTTTCAATTACTTTAACTTCAACTGCTCCCGTACCTTCGAAAAAAGAAACTAGTTCTGCTTCGTTATTGTTTACAGCAACCTCCATTAAAAAATGGTCATCTGTTGTTCTTACATCAGGATTTTCAGCATCTTTAAATGGCCATAATCTACTTCTCATATAAAAAGTAATTACCATTAAGTGAGCAGCAAAAAATACGGTCATCTCAAACATAATTGGCACGAAAGCCGGCATATTCTGAATGAAACTAAAACTTGGTTTTCCACCAATATCCTGTGGCCAGTCATGAATCATAATATAACTCATCATTGTTGTTGCAACAGAAATACCAACACATCCATATAAAAAAGAACAAATTGCTAATCTTGTTGGCGCTAAACCCATAGCTTTATCCAATCCGTGAACTGGGAATGGAGTAAAAACTTCTTCAATATGATGATGTGCAGCTCTGGTTTTCTTTACTGCATCCATCAAAATATCATCGTCATTATAAATGGCGTATATTACTTTATTACTCATGATGTGAATCTTTATTTGCTCTTTCTCTAATGTAATTATCTCCTGTTCCTTTCAAAATTGTTTTTACCTCTGCCTGAGCAATAACAGGGAATGTTCTGGAGTACAATAAAAACAATACAAAAAAGAAACCTATCGTTCCGATGAAAATTCCAATATCAACAAATGTTGGCGAAAACATTGTCCAAGAAGATGGAAGGTAATCTCTATGTAAAGAAGTAACAATAATTACGAATCTTTCAAACCACATTCCGATGTTTACTACAATCGAAATAATAAATGAAAACATGATACTTGTTCTTAATTTTTTGAACCACATAAATTGCGGAGAGAAAACGTTACAAGTCATCATTGACCAATATGCCCACCAGTAAGGTCCGGTAGCTCTGTTTAAGAATGCATATTGCTCATATTCTACACCTGAATACCAAGCTACAAATAACTCAGTGATGTAAGCTACACCAACAATAGAACCTGTAATCATGATAATGATATTCATTAATTCAATATGCTGTACTGTAATATAAGCTTCAAGGTTAGAAACCTTTCTCATAATAATCAACAATGTGTTTACCATTGCAAATCCTGAGAATACCGCTCCCGCAACGAAGTACGGAGGGAAAATTGTTGTATGCCATCCCGGAATTACAGAAGTAGCAAAGTCCATCGATACAATTGTGTGTACAGAAAGTACAAGAGGAGTTGCTAAACCTGCAAGTACTAAAGAGACTTCTTCAAAACGCTGCCAGTCTTTAGCTCTACCACTCCATCCAAAACTTAAAATAGAATAAACTCTTTTTGTAAAAGGAGTTACCGCTCTATCACGCAGCATTGCAAAGTCAGGCAATAAACCAGTCCACCAGAAAACTAATGATACCGAAAGATATGTTGAAATTGCGAACACATCCCAAAGCAATGGTGAGTTAAAGTTTACCCATAAAGATCCAAATTGATTTGGAATAGGTAAAACCCAGTATGCTAACCATGGACGTCCCATGTGAATAATCGGAAATAAACCTGCCTGAACTACTGAGAAGATAGTCATTGCTTCTGCAGAACGGTTAATAGCCATTCTCCAACGTTGACGGAAAAGTAATAATACCGCAGAAATTAATGTTCCAGCGTGACCAATACCAACCCACCAAACGAAGTTTGTGATATCCCAAGCCCAACCAACTGTTTTATTTAATCCCCATGTTCCGATACCGGTAGATACGGTGTAAATTATACAGCCTAATCCCCAAAGGAAAGCTGTTAATGCGATTGAAAATACAATCCACCAATGTTTATTTGCTGGACCTTCAACAGGTGCAGCTACATCTACTGTTACATCGTGATAAGATTTATCACCTATAACTAAAGGTTTTCTAATGGGTGCTTCGTAATGAGACGACATAATCCTTTATATTGTTTCTTAATTAATAATTTTTTGTACTACGTATTTCTAACTTTAACATGGTAAACCACATTAGGTTTTGTTCCAACATGCTCTAATAAGTGATATGATCTTTCATCAGCTGCTAATTTAGCAACTTTACTTTCAGTATCATTAACATCACCAAATATCATTGCTCCAGAAGAACAAGCGTTAGAACAAGCTGTTTGAAATTCGCCATCAGCAACTGGACGACCTTCGTTTTTAGCTTTTAATTTAGTAGCTTGTGTCATTTGAATACACATCGAACATTTTTCCATAACACCACGAGAACGAACGTTTACGTCTGGATTTAATACCATACGTCCTAAATCGTCATTCATATGATAATCGAATTCACTGTTTTTGTTATACAAGAACCAGTTAAAACGACGTACTTTATATGGACAGTTGTTAGCACAATAACGAGTACCAACACATCTGTTGTATGCCATGTGATTTTGACCTTCACGACCATGAGATGTTGCAGCAACCGGACAAACTGTCTCACATGGTGCATGATTACAGTGCTGACACATAACTGGCTGGAATGAAACTTGTGGATTATCTCCAGCTTTTTCCATTTCATTAAATGTAGATAATGAACTGGACAAACCTGCAATATTTTCTTTTCTTTCGTTATCACCTTCAAAAGTACTTTCAGAAGAATAATATCTGTCAATACGCAACCAGTGCATATCACGACTTCTTCTTACCTCTGCTTTACCTACAACCGGAACGTTGTTCTCAGCATGACAAGCAATAACACATGCTCCACATCCTGTACAAGCATTTAAGTCGATAGAAAGGTTAAAGTGATGTCCTGTAGAACGATCAAATGACTCCCATAAATCAACTGTTGTAGCTTCAACTTCCTGGTGATCCAAAGATACCATTGGTTTTTCATTCCAATGTTCTGCATCTCTAGTATTAAATATTTCAAGAGTAGTTTCTTTAATAATATCTCCTCTACCCATTAATGTTTTCTGTCCCTGAACACAAGCAAACTCATGAACTCCATTTGCTTTTGCAATAGAAACAGATTGAACACTATTAAAGTTTTTATATAAAGTGTAAGCATTTAAACCTACAACCATTTCTTCTTTCAAAGCCGCTTTACGACCATAACCAACAGCTAAACCAACTGTTCCAACAGCTTGTCCAGGCTGAACAATAACCGGTACATTATCTAGTTTTAACCCATCAGCAGTAGTAATTGTAGCATAACTTCCGTTTAAACCTCCGTTAGCAACAATTTCATTTGTCAAGCCTAATTTTTTAGCATCTGCATTCGAAACAGTAACATAGTTATCCCAGGAAACTCTTGTAATTGGATCCGGAAACTCTTGCAACCAAGGATTGTTTGCTTGTTGTCCGTCACCCAAACCTGTTTTAGTATACAATACTAATTCAAATCCACCAGCAGCTTTCGATTTTGAAACCGCATTTGCAGCAGCAGCATAATCAACAGAACCACCAGATAATGCAGCAGAACCAATTACAAAAACACCATCATGTAAAACTTTATTCCAGGAAGAACCTGCAATAATCCCAGCTGAATTAGCTTTAAGATAATCGTAGAAAGTTCCAGCAACCCCGCTTAATGACAATAAAATATCTTGAAATTGTTTTGTATTAAATATAGGACGAATAGTTGGTTGAGTTAAACTATAAGTTCCTTTTGTAATCATAACATCTCCCCAAGATTCTAAGTAATGAGGTGCCGGAGCAGCGATTGTAGTAATTGAAGCAGTTTCGTCTTCTTTTAAAGAAAAAGCAACTGAAGTTTTTACTTTTTTCAATCCAGATACAAAAGAAGCTGAATCAGCTAATGTATAAACCGGATTAATACCACTCATGATTAAAGTATGAACACTACCTGCATTCATATCTTTTATTAATTGAGATACAATTGCATTAGAACCTTTTCTAATTTGTCTTGTACCAGCTGTATTAAAAGCTTCACTAACCAATACCTGATTGATAGCCAATACTAATAATTGAGCATTTTTATCTTCAATTCCAGACACTAAAACTCCTTTAGAACCAGCAGCTTTCAACTGTTGAGCAGCTTTAGTAACTTCTGTCTTAAATTTAGCATCTAAAGAAACCGGAACAGAAGCACCTGCAATAATATTATAAACTAAAACTAAAGCTTGTTTTTGATCAGCCGGAGTCATCGGAACACGTTTGTCAGCAGCAGCTCCAGATAATGTCATATTTGATTCAAACTGAAAATGACGAGACATTTTACCGTTTTGAGGAATACGTCCTTTAGCATATCCGGCATCATAACTACCCCCTTGCCAATCTCCTAAGAAATCAGCTCCAACAGAAACAATTAAAGAAGCTTTTGAAAAATCGTAATCAACAAGAGCTCTTTCTCCGTAAACTGTTTCAAATGCATCTAAAGCTTCAGAAGAAGAAACAGCGTCATAAACAACATGTTTTACATTTGGGTTTTTAGCAATAAACTCACCTATTAATTTCTCAGTAGATGGACTCGCTAAAGTATTTGTCAACAATACCACTTGCCCGCCTTTTGCTTTTGCATCAGCCAAGCTTGATTTAATTTTTAAATCAACAGCAGACCAGCTACTATTTTTTCCTTCCAATTTAGGTTCTTTCAAACGCATGCTATCATATAAAGATAAGATAGATGCATGAATTCTAGCATTGGCTGAAAACTTAGCTCCAGAAATAGTATTGTTATCAATTTTAATTGGACGACCTTCACGAGTTTTCACTAAAAGGTTAGCAAAATCAAAACCATCAAAAACAGTTGTTGCATAGTAATCAGCAACACCAGGAATGATTTGTTCCGGTTGTAACACATAAGGGATAGACTTGTGAACAGGACCTTCGCAAGCAGCAAGCGTAACCGCTGCAGTACTAAACCCTACGTACTTTAAAAAGTCACGACGTGAAGTTCCAGATGACGCTAAAGCATCTGCATTTCCTAAGAATTCATCTGTAGGAATTTCTTCAACAAATTCGTTATTTCTAAGCGCCTCAACAATAGAACTATTTTCTAGTTCTTCAACACTTTTCCAGTATTTTTTGTTTGATGACATTGTATATAAATATTAAAATCTTAATAATTCGATTAATAGTGGCATTTACCGCATTCTAAACCTCCCATTTGCGCTGCAGTTAATTTATCTACACCGTATTTTTTAGAAAGTTCAGCATGAATTTTATCATAGTAAGCATTACCTTCCATCTTAACATCAGTTTTTCTATGGCAATCAACACACCATCCCATTGTTAACTTAGAATATTGCTTCATGATTTCAAATTCCTGCACTGGCCCGTGACAAGTTTGACATTCAACCCCTGCAACAGTAACGTGTTGTGAGTGATTAAAATAAACAAAATCAGGCAAATTATGAATACGAACCCACTTTACAGGTTGTGTTTTTCCTGTATAAGCCTGCTTAGTTTTATCCCAACCTACAGCATCATATAATTTTTGAATTTGAGCATCGTAAAAAGCTTTACTGTACTCTGGAGTAGCAGTAGTCTCAGCAACTTCAGAAATATTCTTATGACAGTTCATACAAACATTCAAAGAAGGGATACCCGCATTTTTACTCACACGAGCAGCAGAGTGACAATATTTACAATTGATCTCGTTATCTCCAGCGTGAATTTTATGAGAATAATGAATTGGTTGAATTGGCTCATAATTCTGATCAACACCAACTTGCATTAAAAAGCCATATACAAAATAACTACTTGCCAAAAGCAAGAATATAGAAGTTACCAATACTAAAAATTGATTTTTAGCAAAAGCTTTCCAGATTGGAATTCTAGTCTCTTTTGGCGCAACCTCGATTCCATTGTTTTTTGCAACTTTAGCCAATACCTTGTTTACCATAAACAACATAACAACCAAAATAACCATTACAAGGGCAAGGGCAGTTAAAATAATATTATTAGAAACACCACCATCTTCAACTTTAGTTCCCGGAGGAGTCGCAGAACCAGGTGTACCAGCAGCAGGCTCAGCTTTTACTTCAGAAGTATAAGCGATAATATTATCAATATCCGCTTCTGCTAATTGAGGA
Source organism: Flavobacterium sp. CF136 (assembly GCF_000282055.1). Lineage (GTDB taxonomy): Bacteria > Bacteroidota > Bacteroidia > Flavobacteriales > Flavobacteriaceae > Flavobacterium. The sequence continues at coordinate 45,964 of NZ_AKJZ01000043.1, read as the reverse complement.
AAAGCAGTCATTACAGACTTGTTGTTTTCTTCAAAAAGTTTAACTGCAACAGCATCACCTGACTTAATAACTTCAGAGCTATTATGAACCCATTTATAGATCCAAGCCATTTCATGCTTAGCAGCAACTCCTCTTAAGGCAGGACCTGTTGACTTAGCATCTAATTTGTGACATGCAGCACAATTTGCATTAAAAAGTTCTTTCCCTTTTACCGGATCACCACCTTGAGTTACAGCAGGCGCAGCAGCTTCAGGTGCAGCCGGAGCAGCAGGATCTTGAGCAAATGAAGTTAGGGAGAAAATTAACGTTAGCGATAAGCTAAATAATAATTTTCTTGAGATCGAATTATGGTTACCCACCTTTTTCATATAGTATAAAATTATCTACTAATTTTTGGTATGATTTTTTCTGTAATTAATTAGTCAAAATCGAACACCTTTTTTTAAAACTTGCACAAAAATACAATTTAAGTACTATTCTCAAAACCTTAAAATAGTCTTAAATATCAATTTATATCAATTCTAAATAATAACAACATTTCACATATAAAGTTTAAATACTACTTTTGCATAAAAACCATCACATTATGAGAATTTTAACCCCGTCAAAAACAATTTTACTGTCACTATCAATGTTTGCTTTAACATGCAATATTAATGCTCAAGAACAAAACATTAGTTTAAATCAAGACCCAAAATTTGAACAATTATTGAACGACAAGCGTAAAATTAACACGTCAATTAGTACCAACGACACTTACAAAATTCAAATCTTTAGCGGAAAAAGCGATGAAGCAAAAAAAACTTTATCGGGCTTTAAAAGAGAATTTAACACAATCGACGGCACTATAATTTTCAACACTCCTAATTATAAAGTTATCGTTGGAAATTTTAAAACGAGAATAGAAGCTGAAAGAAATCTAGAAGAAATTAAAAAAAAATATAAAAGTGTTTTCCTTGTTAAACCGAGCAAATAAAAGCATCTGTTTTCAATCAAAAGGACCACTTCTAAGTGGCCCTTTTGATAACTTATTCACTCTTTAAATAACTTTATAAATAATATTTTATTTGCTCCTTAGCTATCTTTAATTACCTTTTTCAGATCCTAATTAAAAAACTCTCTTTTGATTGTCAGGTTTCATCCAAAAAATAATAGTTTCAGTATATCATTTTACTACTGAAAATTAAATAAACAGGCTAAACTATTTTCTTTTATTATAAAATATTTTTCACATTCCGATTGATTCTTTAAAAGACAAAATGACATATATATAATTAATTTCATAGAGTTTTTCCAGATATATTCATACAATTCAACTTTATAAAATACTGAATTAATATATTACATTATTTTCAAATACTTAAAATAGTTTTTAACTCTTTACACTATAAAACTCACAAAATAAAACTGCTTTTCAATCTCCTTATTATAAATAAAAAAGTCCCAATTTTCATTGGGACTTTTTTATATTGTATTGAATTTTATTTCAATTTCTTTTTGATAGCAACTTCATGGTACGCTTCAATAACATCTCTCTCTTCAATGTCATTATATCCTTTAATCTGAATACCGCAATCATAACCTTTAGAGACTTCCTTAACATCATCTTTAAAACGTTTAAGGGCTACAAGCTCGCCTGTATGAACCACTACTCCATCTCTGATAACTCTAATTTTAGAAGTTCTCATGATTTTACCATCCATAACCATACATCCTGCAATAGAACCTACTTTAGAGATTTTGAAAATCTCACGAATCTCAGCAGTTCCAAGAATTTCCTCTTTCATCTCAGGAGCTAACATTCCTTCCATTGCATCTTTTAAGTCATCGATAGCTGCGTAGATAATAGAGTAGTAACGGATATCGATTTCTTCTTTATCAGCAAGCTGTCTCGCATTTCCGGCAGGACGAACATTAAATCCGATAATAATCGCATCAGAAGCAGAAGCCAACATAACGTCAGTTTCTGTAATTGCTCCAACACCTTTATGTATAATATTAATTTGAATTTCTTCTGTCGAAAGTTTAGAGAACGAATCTGATAATGCTTCAACAGATCCATCAACGTCTCCTTTAAGGATTACGTTTAATTCTTTAAACTGACCAAGAGCAATACGACGGCCAATTTCGTCAAGCGTAATATGTCTTTGTGTACGTACTGATTGTTCACGCATTAATTGAGAACGTTTAGATGCAATTTGTTTTGCTTCTTTTTCGTCTTCAAAAACATTAAACTTATCACCTGCCGTTGCTGCTCCATCTAAACCTAAAACTGAAACCGGTGTCGAAGGGCCTGCCTGTAAAACAATATGTCCTCTTTCATCATGCATGGCTTTAATTTTTCCATGATGCTTTCCAGCTAACATATAATCTCCAACTTTTAAAGTTCCATGTTGAACCAGGATTGTAGAAACATATCCTTTTCCTTTATCCAGAAAAGCTTCAACAACTGTTCCCTGAGCTGCTTTATTTGGATTAGACTTTAAATCTAATATTTCTGCTTCCAATAAAACTTTTTCCAATAATTCTTTTACACCTGTTCCAACTTTTGCAGAAATATCATGTGATTGAATTTTTCCACCCCAATCTTCAACAAGTAAATTCATACTAGCCAAACGCTCTTTAATTTTCTCAACATTAGCATTTGGTTTATCAATTTTATTGATTGCAAATATAATTGGTACTCCTGCAGCTTGTGCATGAGAAATTGCTTCTTTTGTTTGTGGCATGATATCATCATCCGCAGCCACAACAATAATTGCAATATCCGTTACCTGAGCTCCACGTGCACGCATTGCAGTAAACGCCTCGTGACCTGGCGTATCTAAAAATGCGATTTTTTGACCGTTATCTAAAGTTACTCCGTAAGCTCCAATATGTTGTGTAATACCTCCCGACTCACCAGCAATAACATTTTCTTTACGAATATAATCCAGTAAAGATGTCTTACCGTGATCGACGTGACCCATTACAGTAACAATCGGTGCTCTGGTAACTAAATCTTCTTCTTTATCCTCAACAACTTCAATAGCTTCTTCAATATCAACTGTGATAAACTCAACTTCGTAACCAAATTCATCAGCAACGATAGTTAAAGTTTCAGCATCTAAACGCTGGTTCATGGTTACCATGATTCCAAGTGACATACAGGTTCCAATTACTTTCGTAATCGGCACATCCATCATGATTGCAATTTCACCAACTGTAACAAATTCAGTAACCTTAATAGTTTTACTTCCTTCGTCAATTGCTCTTTGTTCTTCATCAGATTTCTGACGGTGTGTATCCCTTTTGTCTCTTCTATATTTAGCTGCTTTTGATTTACCTCCTTTACCTTGAAGTTTTTCAAGAGTCTCTCTAATTTGGTTTTTTACTTCCTCTTCCGTAGGCTCAACTTTAGCAACAATAGCTGGACGGTTTCCTTTTACGAAACCAGGTCTTGCACTTCTGTTAGCATTAAAACCTCCACCACCACCAGTATTTGGTGTAATTTTATTCGGATTTGGTGTTCCTGGCGCATTGCTTGTTGCAGGTTTTGGCGCACCCGGAGCTCCTGGCTTAGGAGCAATTCTTTTACGCTTATTTTTGTTAGCGTTATTTCCAGCGCCTGGGGCTCCCGGCTTATTAGGTGTTATCTTTGGATCCTCTTTCTTTTTCTTAGGCTTGTTAAATTGAGATAAATCAATTGTTTGACCAGTAAGAGTTGTTCCTGATAATTTTTGATATTGTGTAGTGATTGTCTCTTCAGCAGTTTCAGGATCAGTTGCTACAACTGGTTCTTGTGCTACTTTAGTAGTCTTTTCAGCTTTTACTTCTTTTTTCTCAGCAACAATAGGTTTTTCAACTTTTTCTTCAGAAGCTTTTGGCTCTACCGCCTTTGGAGTTTCTTTTTGAATAGGTTTTTCTGATTGAGTAATAACAACTTTAGGTTCATCAGCTTTAACTGGCTCCTCTGAAGGTGTCGAAACAACTGTAGGTTTCTTAGGATTCAAGTCAATTTTACCAACCTGAACAGGTCCGGTCACAACAGCTTTCGCTTTGATAATCTCTTGTTGCTTTTGACGTTCTTCGTCTTGCCTGCGTTTATCTTCTACTTCTTTTTCACGTTCTACACGCAAAGCTTCTTTCTCTTTTCTCTTCTCTTCTCCTACCTCTTTAGAAGCTTCCTTATTCCCCTTATCGCCCGCAAATTGGCTTTGTAGGATATTAAATTCGCTATCAGAAATTTTTGCATTCGGATTTGCGTCAATAGCAATTCCCTTATCTTTTAGATAATCAACAGCTCTTTCTAACGAAATATTTAATTCCCTTAAAACCTTGTTTATTCTTATTACTCTCTCTTCAGACATATAACCTTTTTATTATTACCTTTTTCGTTGTGTTGTTAGAGCAGATAACTAGCTATCAAACTCTTCTTTTAGTATTCTCATAACATCAAGAATTGTTTCCTCTTCTAAATCTGTTCTTCTTACTAAATCTTCTACTTCTTGTTTTAAAATACTTTTTGCAGTATCTAAACCTATTTTAGCAAATTCTTCAATTACCCAGTCTTCAATTTCATCTGAAAATTCTGTTAATTCAACATCATCTTCATCTGCAGTTGCACCAGCAACATCCCCTTCACGAATAACATCTAATTCGTAACCTGTTAACTGACCGGCCAATTTAATATTGTGACCTCCTCTACCAATTGCTTTAGAAACTTCTTCTAATTTCAAGAAAACTTCAGCTCTTTTGTTTTCTTCGTCAATTTTGATAGAAGAAACTTTCGCAGGGCTTAATGCTCTTGTAATAAACAATTGAATATTACTTGTATAATTAATCACATCGATATTTTCGTTTCCTAACTCACGAACAATTCCGTGAATACGAGATCCTTTCATACCAACACAAGCTCCAACAGGGTCAATTCTATCATCATAAGAATCTACTGCTACTTTTGCTTTTTCACCAGGAATACGAACTACATTTTTAACTGTAATTAAACCATCAAATACTTCTGGAATCTCCTGTTCAAATAATTTTTCCAAAAACTTCTCTGAAGTTCTCGACATAATAATTTGAGGTTTATTTCCTTTTAATTCAACGCTTTCAATAATTCCACGAACATTATCTCCTTTACGGAAAAAGTCAGATGGAATTTGTTTTTCCTTTGGAAGTACAATCTCATTTCCTTCATCATCAACCAGGATAACAACTCTTGGACGTACGTGATGTACTTCTGCGGTGTAAATATCGCCAATAATATCCTTAAATTGTTTATAAAGATTTGTATTATCGTGTTCGTGAATTTTAGATATTAAGTTTTGACGTAAAGCCAAAATAGCTCTTCTTCCTAAATCAATCAATTTAACTTCTTCAGAAACTTCTTCACCAATTTCAAAATCCGCTTCAATCATTCTAGCTTCAGTCAAGGTAATTTCTTCGTTCTCAAAATCAAGATCTTCATCAGCAACGATTACTCTTCTTCTCCAAATCTCCATATCTCCTTTATCAGGATTAATGATAATATCGAAGTTATCATCAGAACCGTATTTTTTCTTCAATGCATTTCTAAACACGTCCTCTAAAATTGCCATAAGCGTTACACGATCAATAAGTTTATTATCTTTAAACTCTGAGAATGAATCGATTAATGCTAAATTTTCCATGCGAATTCTTTAATTAAAATGTTACTGTAACAATTGCCTCTTTAATTTCTGTATAAGGTATTTGTTGCTCTTTTTGAACTGTTTCTTTTCCTTTTCCTACTTTTTTTGGTTCTCTTGCTTTCCAAGACAAAATTATAAAAACATCGTTAGCTTCTAACAATTCTGCTTCAATTTTTTCAGTATTTGTAGTAACAATCAACGTTCTACCAATATTTTTTATGTATTGTCTTGTAAATTTCAATGGCGAACCTACTCCAACCGACGCTACTTCAAGAGAAAAATCCTGCTCTTCACGATCCAGATTATTTTCGATTGCACGACTGATATCAATACAATCCTGAAGTGCCACTCCATTATCCCCATCTAAACCTACACTAATTTTAAAAGAGTCAGAAATACTCAAATCAATCAAAAAGATTGAAGGCTTTTCTAAAAGGGCCTCTGTAATTAATGCGTTTACTTTTTCTTTAAATGTCATAATTTTATAAAAAGAGGGGACACTTAGTCCCCTCATTATTTAGATTTTAATAAATAACGGTGCAAATATAGTGTTTTTTTTATAAATCAAAATAATTAGATTGCTGTAATAATATTTCTTATCTTTATTGAAGCATTAAAATAACGAATTATTCATTTTTTAACCAAAAAAATTATGAAACGAATTTTAGTACCCACCGACTTCTCTGAACATGCGGAAGACGCCTTAAAAGTCGCCGCACAAATTGCCAAAAAAACCGATTCTGAAATTATTATTTTACACATGCTCGAATTACCTCACCAGACAAACGATGCAATATTTGGAGGAGCAAGTATTCCGGAAACGATGCTCTTCATGAAAAAAGCCAATGAAATGCTGGACAAAATTTCAGAAAAGCCTTATCTTGACAACATTCCGGTTACAGAAATTGTAAAAATGGATAAACCAATACATGGAATTACTCAAATCAGTAAAGACCAGGAGATTGATTTAATCATAATGGGATCACATGGATCTTCAGGAATTGAAGAACTATTAATTGGATCTAATACTGAAAAAGTGGTAAGACATTCCGAAATTCCGGTTCTTATTATCAAAAAAGACATTTCAAATTTCAATATAGAAAATATTGTTTTTGCATCAGACTTTACAGAAGAAGCTAAAAAACCATTTGAAAAACTTTTAAACTTCACCAAATTATTTGATGCAAAAATTCATTTGGTTAGAATTTGCACTCCCAATAGCTTCAAACCAAGTCATATTGCTGAGAAAGCAATGAACGATTTTGTAACCGAATTTAATCTGACAAATTATTCAACACATATTTACAACGACGCCAATATCGAAAAAGGAATTATTAATTTCTCAAACAGTATCAATGCTGATATTATCGGAATGTGTACGCATGGAAGAACCGGATTCGCACACTTTTTTAATGGCAGCATTAGCGAAGGTCTGGTAAACCATGCCGTAAGACCCGTTATAACATTCAAAATTTAAACACACATTCTAATAATACTAAAAAACCACCAGTATCACTGATGGTTTTTTTTTAATTTATACTTTTCTAGTCGACTCTTGTTCTTATATTTCCGTTTTTACCAATCATTTAACCTCTTCATTAACAAGAAAACATTTTTAAAACAGCCTTCTTTTTGAATGTTAATTTTAGGAGTTGAAAAAAAACAACCGAAAGGGACATTAATAAGATTTAATTTTTATCTTTAGCCATGTAAATACCATAAATACAATGCCCCTTGGAGACTTTAAAAACCATATTGTATTTCTCCATTTTCCGACATCCTTTAAAATTGGAGGAAATACACAGTTATACAAACTACAATAATGTGGCAGATACAGCCAAAGAATTAAATGATTTAATTGAAAAAGGAATCCTGTTCAAGGTAGACGAATTCTTTGTTTATGGAAACGATTTGGATAGTGTAACCAAAAGATTAAGAGGAAATCTACAGGCTCCAAATGCAATGATAAAAGCCAAAAAAAGAGCTGATTTAATTTCGAAATTTCCATATGTGGAAGCTGTGGCCATCTCTGGTTCTCTTTCAAAAGGATATCATGATCAAGACAGTGATATTGATTTTTTTGTAATCACAAAACCAGGTAGATTGTGGATTTGCCGAACACTATTGATGTTATTTAAAAAAATATTTTTGCTAAACTCACGAAAATATTTCTGCATTAATTACTTCATTTCAACTTCAAACCTTGAAATCGAAGAAAAAAACAGATTTACAGCCACCGAGTTAAAAACCTTGATTCCAGTTATGGGTAAAGAAATTTTTGAAAAGTTTTATGCAACAAATATTTGGGTCAATAATTACTTTCCAAAATTTGAGCCCAATTTATTGCCTGTTAAAAATTTAAAAAAACCATTTTTTACTAAAACAGCAGAATTTACCCTAAACAATACCATTGGCGGATTTGTCGATTCTGGTTTTAAAAAAATCACTATAGCAAAATGGAAATCGAAATTTAAAAATATTGCATCGGAAGATTTTAAAATAGCACTCAAATCAACCCAAAACATCTCAAAGCATCATCCTTCAAATTTTCAGAAAAAAGTAATCTTGACTTTGAACGAAAAATACAGAGAATTTCAAAAAATCCATAACATCGAACTATCCGAAGAACATGCTTGACATCCTTTTTTCGCATTCATATTACTATAATCTAGACCCTAAGCAATGGAAAAACAAAACACCTTTTCCTCCTTTGGGAACTTTGTATGCGGCTTCATTAATGCGCGAAAATAACTATTTGGTGGATTTATTTGATGTAAATTTATTAGAAAATCCTCTTTCAATTCAATCAGTTTTAGAAGAAAAAAAGCCAAAATATTTGGTGATTTATGATGACGGTTTTAATTATCTCACTAAAATGTGTCTTACCAAAATGCGTGAAGCTTGTTTTGAAATGATTGCATTTGGCAAAAAAGAAAACTGTATCGTAATTGTTTGTAGTTCAGATGCGACGGATCATTATAAAGAATATCTTGAAAAAGGTGCAGATTATATCATCCAAGGAGAGGGTGAATTAACCTTATTAGAACTCATAAACACTATCGAAAAAGGAAATAAAATCGAAATCGTTAATGGAATTGTATTTCAAACTAAAGGAATTATCACCATTAATTCAAAACGTGCAGTTCTCGAAAATTTAGATGAATTGCCTTTACCCGCTTGGGATTTGGTTGACATAGATGCATACAAAAATATTTGGGTTAAAAGCAAGCAATCATTCACGTTGAATTTAGCAACCACCCGAGGCTGTCCTTTCAAATGCAATTGGTGTGCAAAACCCATTTATGGGAATAGATACAATGCTCATTCGCCAGAATATATTGTCAAAGAAATAGCTATTTTACAAGAAAAATTTGGTGTAAATCGTTTTTGGATGTGTGATGACATATTTGGATTGAAACCCAATTGGGTTCAAGAATTCAATGCCGAATTACAGAAAAAAGACCTAAAAATCAGTTATTACATTCAAAGTCGCGTAGATTTATTGTTAAAAGAAGACACAATAGATGTTTTGGCAAAATCAGGATGTGAAGAAGTTTGGGTAGGTGCCGAAAGCGCTTCGCAAAAAATTCTGGATGCGATGGATAAAGGCACAAAAGTAGCAGAAATTTATGAAGCCACGAGATTATTGAAAGCACATAAAATTAGGATTGCCTTTTTTCTTCAATTTGGATATTTAACTGAAATCAAGGAAGATATTCGAAAAACCATTGCAATGGTAAAAGAATTGCTACCGGACAATATTGGAATTTCGATTTCGTATCCTTTGCCGGGAACACCTTTTTACGAAAAAGTAAAAGAAGATTTGAAATTAAAATCCAATTGGACAGATTCAGACGATTTTGAAATGATGTTCAACGGAAGTTTCGATTCTAATTTTTATCGAAAACTGCAACGATTTGTCCACAAAGAATATAGAAAAAGCCAGGGTATTTACACCTTGAGAACCTTTATAAAACATCCGCTGAATTTAAATTTTCAGAAAATAAAATCAATTGCAAAACTCGGATACTATATTCCGAGTGCTTTTGCTGACCGTTTGATTTTAAAATTATCAAAAAATGAAAGCTGATTTTGATAATGCAGCCACAAATTATGACTCCACTTTTACCAATTCTGCTATTGGAAAAGCGCAGCGCGAGGTCGTTTATTTACATTTATCGAAATTTCTAAAAAATAATATTCCCAAAACCATTCTCGAAATCAATTGCGGCACTGGCGAAGACGCTATTTGGCTGGCAAAACAAAACTTTCAGGTTGTCGCAACTGACATTTCGGAAAAGATGATTTTAATTGCAAAAAGCAAAGAAAAATTGCCAAACCTAACTTTTGAAGGGTTAAGTATCAATGAAATCGGCAAACCTTTTGGAGATAAAAAATTTGATTTGATCTTTTCTAATTTTGGCGGTTTAAACTGTTTATCTAAAGAAGAATTAAAGTTATTTTTTGAAAACGTATCAAATTTAGTTTCAGAAAAAGGCCATTTGGTTTTGGTGATTATGCCTAAAAATACCCTCTGGGAATCCTTTTATTTTTTGGCAAAAGCAAAATTCTCTTTGGCTTTTAGAAGAAAAAAAGAAAGTGTAATTGCCAATGTTGACGGAGAAAAAGTAAACACTTTTTATTATAATCCAAAAGATATTGTAAATTTATCGGGAAATGATTTTGAAATTATTTCCATTAAACCAATTGGTTTTTTTATTCCGCCATCATATTTAGAAACATTTTTTAAAAATAAATTGAAACTGTTGTCGATTTTAAAAAATTTGGATACGGCAATTAAAAACTGCTCATTTCTATCAAAATATGCTGATCATTATTTAATAGTTTTTCAAAAAAAATGAGTATTCTATTTACACACGCCTATTATCTTTCTGGAGATTTGAAGGAACAAAAGATAATGAAGCCCTATCCACCATTAGGGCTGTTGTATGTTTCAGCATATTTGATAAGCAAAGACATCCCGAATAATGTCTACGACACTACTTTTTATTCCCAAAAAGATCAACTTAACTATATATTAGAGAAAAAACCAAAAGTCATTTCTATTTACACCAATTTAATGACAAAAATAGAAGTTGTAAAACTCATAAAAATTCTAAAAACCGAATCATATAGTTTTCCGAAAATTATTCTTGGTGGTCCGGATATAACTTATAATATAGAAAACTATTTAAAATCCGGAGCCGATTTTCTTATTATTGGTGAAGGCGAAGAAACTACTTATGAATTGTATAATGCCATCATCAATAAGAGTGATTTTAACCAAATAAACGGAATAGCTTTTTTTGAAAACAACAGCGTCATTCAAACACAGGCGAGAACCAAATTTAGGGAATTGGATGAATTGCCATTGCCAAACCGCGATGCAATACCAATCGGGAAATATCTTGAAACCTGGAAGAAAAATCATGGTGAAAGTTCAATGACCATTTCCACGCAACGGGGTTGTCCTTATACTTGCAAATGGTGTAGTACCGCAGTTTATGGGCAAAGTTACCGCCGAAGACCGGCACATTTGGTTGCCCAAGAAATGAAAATGCTTAAAGACAAATACAATCCTGACGCAATATGGTTTGTAGATGACGTGTTCACAATTAGCCACAAATGGCTCATTGCTTTTCATGAAGAAGTTGTCAGGCAAAATGCCCAAATCCGCTTTGAATGCATTACCAGAGCAGAGCGACTTAATGAAGAAATTCTGCAACTTTTGAAAGAAGCCGGATGTTTTAGAATTTGGATTGGTGCCGAAAGTGGCTCTCAAAAAATTATCGATTTGATGGATCGTCGTGTCGATGTAAATCATGTAAAAAAAATTATTCAAGAGACGAATGCTTTAGGAATCGAGACCGGAACATTCATAATGCTTGGATATCCGGGTGAAACTGAAGAAGACATTTCTACTACAATTCAGTACTTAAAAGAGGCAAATCCTACACATTATACTATAACAATTGCTTATCCGATAAAAGGAACTTCGTTATATAATGAAATTGAAAACAACATTACTATTCAACCAAATTGGGAAACTTCAACCGACAGGGAAATTGATTTCAAAAGAAGTTATAGTCGAAAATATTACGATTATGCAGTAAAAAAAGTAGTAAATGAGGTTGAATTTTCCCGTTTGAAAAATAAAAGCAGTATCAAAGGATTAAAACTTAAAATCAAATCGATTTTGGCTGGCGGATTGATGAAAATTAGCAAATGAGACTTATGAAAAAACTTCTTTCTATCTCGATTTTACTCTTATTTGTGTCCTGTGAAAGTGATACTTATTATGAATTGCAAAATCACGATGATGCTCTTCATTTAAAATGGAACAAAGCTTATCCGGATGATACAATTGATAAATCTTTGATTGGCCTCAAATGGGGATTGTCCTATGTTGGTGCGATATTACCGACTTCATTAAACGGAATTTCAACTTCAAATAATATTATTTCAATAAATATAAACAAACTCGGCTTTTCAGAAAGCGCCATTGAAAAATTATCAAAACTGAATTTGAAAATTAAGGAATCACAAGAATATCGAACTACAAATGCTATAGATTTAGGAAGATATATAACTTTATTGTTGGGCGCTTCCGAGCATTATTATGAAATCATCGGAACACCTAAAACTCTAACAGAAGTCCTGAATCGATATACACTGCTTCCACAAAAAGGATACGTAGATAATTCGAGTGTTTCGTTTGAAAACAGAATCATTAAGTTTTCAGAGCAAAATGGTTTCAATCAGATTTTTCTATCTGAAGAAGTAAATCCTGTTTCGGGTGAAATTTTTGAGTACGAAACTATTGAAGTATTGCCAAACGGCCAATTACGCTTTGGCATTTTTGATGTTAACGGCAACCGAAAAAACAATGCCGATCCCTCCCATTCTAATGCCGGAAAACCAGGAAAATGTATGTGGTGTCACGAATCAACCATCAATCAAATGTTTAGTACTCAAAATAATTATGCCGGTTACCTGACATATAACGAATTTCAAAATACTTTAATCAGTTACCGCGAAAGCAACCGAAAGCAAAAATTAGCCCTGACTGATGGTGTTGATTTTTCACAAACACAACAACACACCTTGACCGAATTGTTATACATTTCGTTTATGGAACCTTCGGCAGAACGCCTGAGTCTGGAATGGAAAATGCCTTTAACGCAAGTTCAAGGTCAGTTGTCAAATTTACCAACTCATATTTATACCGAATTCCCTTTCCTGGGCAATTTATATTATAGAAAAGATATCGAAAGTTTGGCTCCATTTCAAGGGTTGCCAGTTTCTTCAAGTGTTCGGGAACAATCTGAAATTGAAGTTAATCATTTGAATTGATGATAAATAACAAAACAATAATCGTTGTTCTACCCGCCTACAATGCGGCCAAAACACTTCAAAAAACCTTTGAAGAAATTCCGTTTGATGTTGTTGATGAAATAATTATTACCGATGATTTCAGTCAGGACGATACGATTGCCGTCGCTAAAGAAATTGGCATCAAACATATCATCGTTCACGATAAAAACAAAGGCTATGGTGCCAATCAAAAATCGTGTTATAAAAAAGCGTTACAACTCAACGCCGACATTATCGTGATGTTGCATCCCGATTACCAATACACACCAAAACTCATTCCGGCGATGTGTACGTTAGTCGCCAATGATTTGTACGATGTTGTTTTGGGTTCTCGTATTTTGAGTAAAGGTGCCTTAAAAGGCGGCATGCCGCTGTATAAATATATTTCCAATAGGATTTTGACTTTCGTCCAAAATGTTTTGATGAATCAAAAACTTTCCGAATATCATACCGGTTATCGCTGTTTTAATACTCAATTGTTGCAGAAAATTGATTTCGAAAACAATTCGGATGATTTTGTCTTTGACAATGAAATCCTGGCGCAATGTTGCTATAAAAAGGCCCGAATTGGTGAGATTTCATGTCCCGCAAATTATTTTGAAGAAGCGAGTTCCATTAATTTCAAAAGAAGTATCACTTATGGATTGGGTGTTTTAAGAGTTTCGATATCCTACTTTTTGCAAAAGACTAAACTGTTTTCATTTTCACTTTTTTCAAAATTGTGAAAGGCTTTTTAGAAAAATATTACGGATTAATTCCACTGGTTTTACTTTGTGCTTTTTACATATACAAAGCAATTAATTTCCCTGTTCACGATTTTTCAAATTACTACTTTGGCGGCAAATTTTTAGCCGATAGCAAATTTAATTCGAGCATCTATCTTCCTTATGAATTCAATAAAGCCATTTTGAATCTTGGATATTCCGGGTTATTTACAAGTTATGCTCCAAACACTCCTTTATTAGCGTTGTTTTTTTACCCAATATCTTTTTTGCCATTGGCCACAGCCAAAGTCGTTTTCAACAGCATAAGTGTATTATTTTTTATATACAGTTTGAATAGATTGGTTTTGTTTTATAAAATAAATCCAAACCATGTTTTACTTGTTCCAATATTATTTTTTGTACCCATAAAAAACGAATTACTGTTTGGACAAGTTTATTTTTTACTTTTCTTTTTATTAAGTGAATTTTGGTTGGCCTACGAAAAAGAGCAGCCTAAAAAAATGGCGTTTTTTTTAAGTTTGGCAATATTTCTTAAAGTGTTTCCAATACTTTTAATTTTTGTATTTGTATTTAAAAAACAATTCAAACCCGTGATTTATATTGCGATTTCTTGTTCGCTGCTGTTTTTAATTTCAGTGCTTTTTACAGGATTTGACATTTGGATTTTTTATTTTAAAAATGTTTTGACAAAAGCTTTCAATGGAGAAATTGCCGGAGCCTTTGTTGACAATTACCAGTCTGTTTTTATGTTTTTAAAACGATTAATGATTTTTGACGAAATTGAAAATCCGGATGCTTTCCTTAATTCTCCCTTTTTATTTTTCGCATTAACTTCTGCCTTAAAAATTGGATTAATAATCACGGGGTATTTCGTTTGCAAGAGAGTTTCAAATTCCCTTTTTGTCTTCTCTTATTGGATTTTGACCACAATTTTAATTTCGCCTTATGGAAGCACATATACTTTCATTTTACTATTGTTCCCGTTTTTCGTTTTGGCAAAAAGTGATATTTCAAAAGTTAAAAAAGTCATTTTTCTTTCTCTTTTATTGCTGATAAATAATTTGCCACTAGTCATTTTTAATGCAAATAGATTTCCGTTCTCTTACCTTAGATTGTTTGCTTTGGTATTGTTTTTTATTCTCTTTTTATCATTAATTTACCGAAAAGTAAATTGGAAAATTATTACACTTAGCACAATTCTTCCCTGCCTTTTAATAGCTTTATTTAAAAAGTCAGAAATTGTAAATTCAACTTATTTTCTTCATAAAAATGCTCCAATTTTGGTTTATGATTACAAAATTTTAAATAACCAATTAACTTATTTTTATTGGACAGAAAAGGGCGGAAAAACAGCATCTATTGCACTGAAAACACAAACCGTAATTAAGGTTGAATTAAAAAATAATCAAATTTTTTATAACAAAAAACAGTTTACATTTGACAAAAGCAATAAGCTAAAGCCAATGCTAATAAACAATAAAAAACTTATTTATCTTTCGGATTACGATAGGGGAATTGGGTTTTATGCCTTGAGAGAATTAAATTTGAACCTTGAAAAGTAATTTAAAAAAAGTAAAGCATTGTCAATTTATAGGATAATATTGCTTAAAAAATCTTACAAGTTCAAAATCAACATCATTTTGTTTAGTTGTTAACCTTTGCTTCTAGTGCCTGCATCCTTTTTTCCTGAGCCTTTAATTGCTGGTTTAACTTAATAATATATAGGGTTAATTCTTCAATTTTTTCTTGTTGAATGCGTGTCATTTCTCCCACTTCAAAACCATTTTCTTTTACTTCTGTTGCAGAAGGCATATTTATTAAATGCCCTTTTTCCTGAATTTGCTTTTCTACCTCCTCAAGTGTTGGCAATTTATAATCATTTCTAAAAACATAATCTGGCCATGGTGCACTTTGCAACTGTACTTTTAATTCTTCGGCAATAATTTTTCCACCTACTGCAAGTTTATAATCAGCTGGATTTAAGTCAGTTCCTATAGCTATATTGCCGTTTGTCTGAATTTTCATAGCATTTATTGCACCAATTGAAAAATTGAATGGAAAATTATTTGGTAATAAAAAACTATTGCCAAAGGGACTATTATATAATTGTATTGCATAGGATCCTGTTTTCAATGTTATCATTGAAAATGTTGGCGAGTAGACCTCTAAACCTCTATCATCAACACCTTGATATCCTGCAATTTGTGTAGATGAGCCAATTGTTACAGCTTTTGGACTTGAATAGAGAATGTTTTGACTACCATAATTGTATTGTGCAAAAGCTGAATTTACAGCAAATAATCCCAATAATACTAATTTTTTCATAAGTTTGTTCTTTATCTTAATTTTAACAAAAATACACAAACTATTGAAATATAATTTAAAAACTCTTAAACTGGTTTTTAAAATCAGTTTTATATCTAAGTTTAAAAAAAGAAGATTTTATAAAAAATTAATAAACAAAAATGATATATGCTTTGATATTGGTGCGAATATTGGCTCTAAAAGTAAATTATTCTTATCTATAGGCGCAAAAGTCATTGCTTTTGAACCACAAAGTAGTTGTTTAAATGAATTATCAAAAATTAAAAACCGTACATTTAATTTTTACCCTTTTGCAGTAGGTGCCAAAAATGAGGAAAAGGAATTACATTTATCAAATATTAGTGAAGTTGCAACACTTTCTAATGAATTCATTGATTATTTTTGTTGTGACACAGTTTTTTGGGACAAAAAAGAAATTGTAACAGTAAAATCTCTTGATTATCTAATAGAGAAATACGGTTTGCCTAAGTACTGTAAAATTGATGTTGAAGGATATGAGTTGGAAATTTTATCATCTCTAACATATGAAATTCCAATTATTGAATTTGAATTTACTGGAGGTTTTGTAGAAGATACTATAAAAATCATTCAAAAATTAAGCAAAACTAGTACTCATTTTAATTATGTTTTAAATGAAAATTTGAAATTTAAATTAAAAAACTGGGTCTCTGCCGATGAAATGATCACAATAATTAAATCATTTTCGAGAGACCGCTTACATGGTAATATTTTTGTGAAAAATTTAATTTGAATAAGATTGTTTTGTAAAAAACTTTATGACAAAAAATCATATAATTTTAATATATGAGGCATTTTTTTTCGTATTACTTTAAAAAAATTAAATTTAGTATAGCTTCTTTATTTAATCAATTTTTAGATTTTATTTCAATTATAGCATTTGTCCCTATTTTTGTAGTTTTTTTGAATCTTAATAAGGCAAACGCTAATGTTTCGTAAAAAAAGCAATAAATTATTCTTAAGAAGTTTTTTAGCTTTTTCTAATGTCGGAAGAGGTCTTTTGACTAGTTTTTTCGGATTGCTTTTGAATTATATTTTAATTCATTTTAATTCAAAAGAAGTGCTGAATTCTTATGTTTATTTCATCAGCATTTTTGGGCTGTTTTTCAATTTTTCCAATTGGGGCGGAAAGTTTTTTAACACCAAAGAAATCAGTAAAAGTCCTCAAATGAGCAAAAGACTGATTTCAAATTTAATTTCAAGTAAAGTCATTTTATTATTCATCGCTTGTTTTGTCGTGGTTTTCATACCGATACAACTTGAATTAAAGTTTTTGTTAGTAGCACTCCTTTTCCTAAAATCACTCGTCCCTATATTTGACAGCTTGATTCTTCTTAGAAAAAAAAGTCAGACTGTTTTTGCTTGCGAAATACTACTGTCTGCTGGTTTTCTTTTTTTAGTGTTTGACAATAGCAATAAACTTGGCTCTGTGACTTTTTTAGTTTGCTTTATTGGGTTTGAGCTGGTAAAATTTTTATACTATTTAATCCTGTTTTGGGATGAAATTTCATTTTCCTTTTCTGCAAAAGAAGCTTATAAAATTTTAAAAAAATCATTCTCTTTTTTTTGTGTTTCGTTAGCTGGTTTCATCGCTTCTAAGTCTGATTTGTATATAATTGGCATACTTATAAACAAAGAAGTTATGAGCCATTATTTCATTATTTCGAGTCTATCAAGCATCTGTATGGTGGTTTATGCCACTTTAATTAATACATTCGAAACCAGTATTTTTAGGTTTAACCATAAAGTGTTTCAAAAATTAGAAACCTTTTTAAAATCTTTCGGACTTGTATTTTCGTTGCTGTCAGCAATTGGATTTTATATAGTAGCCAATTTATTTTATACCATTCCGATAGACTATAAATTTACCATATTGTTTTTTGCCAATATTTTTCTTTTTACTTTGCTAAACTTTGAAATGTACCGATTCACTAAGCTTGAGAAACAAAATATTGTTTTACTTTTCCTTATTATTTCGGGCATAATCAATTGTGTTTTTTCATTTTTGTTCATCAAACAACTGTTATTATTTGGAGCCTTTTTAGCAAATACCTTGGGAGTTTTAATTAACTATCTTTTAATGCGATTTTATATTTTCAAAAAAACCACTTATGAAATTTAGCATTATCACCATAACCTTTAACCGAGCCGATTTGATTGGAGAAACCATTCAAAGTGTGCTAAATCAAACCTATCAAAATTTTGAATATATCATTATTGATGACGGCTCAACTGATGAAACCAAAACTGTTGTTAAAAGTTTTAATGATAATCGAATCAAGTACTTTAAATATCAACATACCGGGAATATCAGCAAATTGCTTAATCTCGGATTAAAAAACGCAAGTGGAGAAATAATTGCTATTTTAGACTCGGATGATTTATGGGCAAAAAGCAAATTACAAACCGCTGTTTCCGTTTTTGAAAATAATAGTGATGTAAAATTGATTACCCATAACATCAGTTACTTTGAAGATATAAATGCCATTGGAAAACCTTACTATAAATTTGAACATGATTTTTATGAAAATGCGATTGAAAAAGTTTTAAAATTTAAAATCCTGCCCTTTGCTGTAATCGTTTTCAAAAAAGAAATTTTAAGAAACAATAGTCCTTTTAATGAAAATCTCTTTGATGCTCATCAGGATTTTTTGTTTTCCATTTCAGCAAAACACAAATTGTGGTATCGAGCAGAAGTGTTAACATTTATAAGAATTCATCATGGTAACACCCACAAGAAAAAGAAAATGGTTTTATACTTTTTCCTAAACTATTATAAAACTGTTTTGACATTGTTTTTTAATAAAAAAATTCGATTCAAGCTATTAATAGAAGGCTATTTTTTGAATACCAAAAATCTGATAATCTTTTTACTAAAGAAAAAATAATGAATACTTCAATAATGCTATCCAGAAATCCCGGCTTGGACGTTTTGCGTTCCATATGTTTGTTTTTGGTCGTTTTACAGCACACTTTTTTAGTTACCGATTTGTTTTTTCCGCAATTCCGAATGTTATGGTTTGTCAGCCATTCCGCTTTGGATTTGTTTTTTATCCTGAGTGGGTTTTTAATTGGCGGCATTATCGAAAAAAAATATAATGAGAAAAACAGCATTTCATTTAAAGATATCTTCAAATTTTACAAAAGACGCTGGTTTAAAACCTTGCCCATGTATTTCTTAATAATATCAATTTGTTTGATATTATCACATTTTGATATTTATTATGCTAAAGATTTTTCATGGAAATTTATAGTCTTTCTTCAGAATTTAACCATTGCCAGTTTTAACTTTTTACCACATACCTATTCACTTACCGTTGAAGAATGGTTTTACATCTTGTTTCCGATGGGTTTATTGGGTATTTTGAAATTAAAATTAAAAACCAATCCCTTTTACGTGCTCTTTTTCATATGGATTGTAATAGCAATAAGCTTCCGGATCATAAAATACCTAAATGGAATTGACAATTGGGACTCCGAAATAAGA
The DNA here is from genome assembly GCF_000282055.1 of Flavobacterium sp. CF136. Classification (GTDB taxonomy): domain Bacteria; phylum Bacteroidota; class Bacteroidia; order Flavobacteriales; family Flavobacteriaceae; genus Flavobacterium. The sequence continues at coordinate 26,384 of NZ_AKJZ01000043.1, read as the reverse complement.
AAAGCTATCCTAACCCGTATGGACGCTACCATTTATGGCGTTATATTATATTTTATCCATCTTAAAAATTCGGGTTTACTAAAGAAATTCCGGGTATTATTTTTAATCCTTGGGATAGTGCTCTATTCGATTTGCACCGTCATTTTAAAAAGTAATATTTCCTTGTTTTATAACGATGTTATCTATTATTCTATTATTCCATTTATTATCAGCTTCATACTTCCTTTTTTTATTTATCTTAGATTGCCTTTGTTTTTAGAAAAACTATTTACATTTCAAAGTTTAGCTTCCTATTCCATTTATTTAATCCATCTGCCAATTATATACATTACTTTCAAATATATAATCCCTCATTCTGCTAATGAATCTTTGGTTTTGATTTCAGCATTGCTTATTTTTACTTATTCATTGGGAAGTTTTTTTTACAAATGGATTGAGAAGCCAATAATGGATCTAAGAGATAACTAAATATGTCAACAAACAAAATCATCCTATTCAATCCGCGAAGTGCCAATGGCAAACACCGAATTCCCAATTCGATCCTCCAAGTTGGCGCATCTGTTCATGGCAAATATGAATACGTTTTTATAGACGGAAACTTGGAGCAAAATCCCTGGCAAACTATTGAAAATTATTTAAAAACAGGCGAATTCAAATATTTTGGATCCACCGTTATGCCCGGGCCCCAATTAAGGCAAGCCATTCCGTTCACCAAAAAAATCAAGGAAACCTATCCAAATGTGATTACTGTTTGGGGTGGTTACTTTGCTTCAAATCAATATAAGGTTGCACTAAATTCTGGTTGTGTAGATTATGTAATTAATGGCCCCGGCGACAATACTTTTCCGGAATTGGTTAACGCATTGGAAGCGAATGAAAATTTAAGCTTTATTAAAAACCTGATCTATAAAGACAATGCAAATCAAATCGTAAAAACAGCAGTCGAAGCTTTACTGGATCAGGATACTTTACCCAAATTCCCGTATGACTATTTAAATTCGTTTTATCCGGTTCAGGATTATTTGGCTAAGACCTTTATGGGAAATAAAACCTTGTCCTACCATTCGAGTATGGGCTGCCCTTTTTCCTGTTCATTTTGCGCCATTGTTCCTATTTTTAATGCCAAATGGAAAGGCATGTCGGCTTCCCGAATTTATGAAGATGTCAAATATTTCAAAGAAAAATACAACATTGATGCGATTGAATTTCACGACAATAATTTCTTTACTTCAAAGAAACGTGTACTGGAATTTTCAGAACTCATTATGAACGATGGTATCAGTTATTGGGGTGAAGGTCGTATTGACACCATCAATATGTATAGTGACGACGAATTAAAACTGATGCGAAAAGCCGGTTGTAAAATGATTTTCCTTGGCGCCGAAACAGGTAATGATGCAGTACTAAAACAAATGAACAAAGGCGGAACACAAACTGGACAAATGATTAAAGATTTTGTGCTCCGAATGAAAAATGCCGATATTATTCCTGAACTGTCTTTTGTTTTAGGTATGCCGGCCAAAACCGAAAAAGAAGTCTACGATCAAATTCTTTGGGATATTAATTTCATCAAGGAAATCAAAACCATCAACCCGAACTCGGAAATCATTATTTATCTTTTCAGTCCTGTGCCAACAGAAGGTTCGGAACTTTATAAACAGATTCTGGATGCCGGTTTTTCATTCCCTGAACAGCTTGAAGAATGGATCTCCCCCTCCTGGGAAAATTTTGATTTGCGAAAAAATCCACTGACTCCCTGGCTTAAGCCATACATGATTGACACAATTAAAAATTTCGAAACAGTTTTGAATGGCTATTATCCCACCGTTTCCGATTTTAGGATTCATGGGTATAAAAAACGATTGTTAAAAATCATTTCCGGTTTCCGATATAAATACAATTTTTATCATTATCCCTATGAAATCAAGGTTTTACATAAAATATGGAAATACCGTCAACCTGAAATCGAAGGATTTTATTCTGAATAATAGCTGTAAATTGATGAAAACATTAATAAAAAAAATAATCAGTCCTTTTCTGAAAAAAGCGAGTGCTGTTTACTTGTCGAAACCCAGAAAATATACTTATAAAAAAATTATCGTTTGGGTAGAACCCACGGTTTTTCCACCTTTTATAACTTTCAGTACAAAATTACTTTTGGAATTTCTCGAAACGCTTACATTAAAAGAAAAAAAAGTACTTGAATTGGGATGCGGGTGCGGGATTATTTCAATTTTAGCGGCAAAAAAAGAGGCTGTCGTTACCGCAACCGACATCAATACAACAGCATTGGAAGCCTTAGAAAAAAACGCTTTAAATAACAACGTTTCGATAGAAATAATCAAGTCAGATTTATTTGAAAACATTCAAGACAAAACATTTGATTTCATTATAATAAATCCACCTTATTATCCCAAAAACCCAAATACAATTGCTGAAAAAGCTTGGTTTTGCGGTGAAAATTTTGATTATTTTGAACAGCTATTTTTCCAACTGCCTGATTTTATAACTTCTGAAAACAGCATTTTCATGATTCTTTCCGAAGATTGTGAACTAGAAAAAATAAAAGCTATAGCATTAAAAAATGAAATAGCTTTTGAATTATTATTGGAGAAAAAAAATATCGCAGAGAAAAATTATATTTTCAGTTTACAAAAATTACAACTTCCTGGTTGATTCTCTTTCTTTTAGTTTTGTTTTAATAACAATAGTTTCATAGTCAGAGGTTTCGCCTTCTTTTTCTTCCAATCGTGCAATTAATCGTTTAGCAGCAACTTCTCCAATCTCAATTCCGTGTTGACTAACAGTAGTTAAACTTGGCGACAAACGTCTTGAAGCCAAAATTCCATCAGCAAAACCAATAATAGATATATCTTCCGGAACTTTGTATCCTTTTTTCAAACTTACGCGTAAAGCGGCAACTGAATCATTTTCATCCAAAGCAAAAATAGCATCAACTTTATTGTCAAAAATGGCGTCGATTTTACTTTTCATATCATCTTCGGAATCAGTACGAAGGATAATTTTTTCGTTTACCGGAATATTATTGTCTTTTAAAGCTTTAAGATAACCATCGGCTCTTAATTTTCCAACACTTAGATTATTTACTGAAGAAATCAATGCAATATTTTTACATCCCAAATTAATCAAATGCTGTGTAGAGTTTAAGGCCGAATCAAAATCATCTACCACAACTTTGTCACATTCTACCTCATCAGCAATTCGATCAAACATAACAATTGGTGTACCATCATTTATAATTGCCGAAAAATGACTGTAATCCTGCAACTTCTGAGCTTCTTGAGAAACAGACAAAATAAACCCGTCAATAGTTCCGTTACTTAACATCTCAAGTGTATGAATTTCTTTCTCTAAAGATTCATTCGAAATACATGTAATAACATTATATCCTTTTTTATCAGCTACTTTTTCGATACCACTAAAAACTTTTGCAAAAAACGAGTTTAATATATTAGGTATAATAACTCCAATTGTTTTCGTTTTACGATTCTTCAAATTCAAGCCAATAACGTTCGGCTTGTAATTTTTTAATTTAGCATACTCTTTAATTTTAATTTTAGTTTGCTCACTAATTTCAGGGCTATCATTAAGCGCTTTAGAAACTGTTGATACAGAAACATTGAGTTCTTTCGCGATTTGTTTTAAAGTTGCTTTAGCTTTCATTCTATCATAATTTATGGAATTAATACAAATATAGTAGAATTACTGAAATTACAATAAAAACGAGACAACACTACATTAAAATTTTATTATGTCGCTCTCTATTTAACTGGATTATAAAAAGAATAAAAATTAACACTGGATTATAAGACTGCTTTTTACAAAACCTCGTAAATCAACAGAATCAAAAGCTTATAACGAATTACTTAACAAACAACAAGTTGCAGAAACAGTCAATATATTATAGTGTAATTTATTTATTTTTATCAGCCTGCTTAAACCATCTTTGCTAAAGTAAGTAAAGATGCTTTTTTTACTGTTTCAGATAAAAAAATAACTCCTGATTTTCAGCAGTTAAAATAATCTTTTAAGGTATTTGGTTTTAAAATAATTAATTGTACTTTTGCATCCCCTTTATTGGGGATGGAATGTTTAATTAAAATAATATTATGGACGCATTAAGCTACAAGACAATTTCAGCTAGCAAAGCCACTGTAACGAAAGAGTGGATTGTTGTTGACGCTGAAGGTCATAACTTAGGACGTCTTGCTTCAAAGGTTGCAATGATCTTAAGAGGTAAGTACAAGCCAAGTTACACACCGCACGTTGACTGTGGAGATAACGTAATTGTTATCAACTCAGAAAAAATTAACCTTACAGGTACAAAAATGAATGACAAAATTTACATGCGTCATACAGGTTACCCAGGAGGACAAAGAACTTTAACTGCTAAAGTATTGCAATCTAAAAACCCTGCATTATTAGTAGAGAAAGCTGTAAAAGGAATGTTACCTAAAAACAAATTAGGAGCTGAACTTTTTAGAAATCTAAATGTTGTTGTAGGATCTGAGCACAAACAAGGAGCTCAAAAACCTAGAACTGTTAACCTAAACGATCTTAAGTAATGGGAGTTATTCACAAAATCGGTAGAAGAAAAACCGCTGTTGCACGTGTATATGTTTCTGAAGGAACAGGAAAAATCACTGTAAACAAAAAAGAATTCGCAACTTACTTTCCAACTGCAACTTTACAATACAAAGTTTTACAACCAATGTCTATGACAGAAAATGTAAACAACTTTGATGTAAAAGTAAACGTTTACGGAGGTGGTTCAACTGGTCAGGCAGAAGCTGTAAGAATGGCATTAGCACGCGTTATGTGTGAAGTAAATGCTGAAAACAGAGCTATCCTTAAACCAGAAGGTTTATTAACAAGAGATCCAAGAATGGTTGAACGTAAGAAATTCGGTCAGAAGAAAGCTCGTAAGAGATTCCAATTCTCTAAACGTTAATATTACCTGTCTTGTTCAAATGGGACAAGACATTATCAATTATTTATTGAAATTAAAAAAACAGTTATTGTTGCTCTCCTACCGAGGTAGGAAATAGTTTAGCATCTAAATGTATAAAGCCTGGGAAACCGCCATTTATACATTGCTAATCAACAGAACGTAAACTAGTACAAAAATGGCAAACAAAATAGAAGTAAAAGACTTACTAGAAGCAGGTGTTCACTTTGGACACATGACTAGAAAATGGGATCCAAACATGGCTCCTTACATTTATATGGAGCGTAATGGTATTCACATTATCAATCTATATAAAACTGCAGCAAAAATTGAAGAAGCTAACGAAGCTTTGAAAAAAATCGCTGCATCAGGTAGAAAAATTTTATTCGTAGCTACCAAAAAACAAGCAAAAGACATCGTTGCTGAAAAAGCAAAGGCTGCAAACATGCCTTACATCACTGAAAGATGGCCTGGTGGAATGCTAACTAACTTCGTAACTATCAGAAAGGCAGTTAAAAAAATGTCTTCTATTGATAAAATGAAGAAAGATGGTACTTTCATGACACTTTCTAAAAAAGAGCGTTTGCAAGTTGATCGTCTACGTGCTAAATTAGAGAAAAACTTAGGTTCAATCGCTGACATGTCAAGACTACCAGCTGCATTGTTCGTAGTAGATATCAAAGCTGAACATATCGCAATAAAAGAAGCTCAAAAATTAAACATTCCAGTTTTCGCAATGGTTGATACGAATTCTGACCCAAGAGAGGTTGATTACGTTATTCCTGCAAATGATGATGCTTCTAAATCAATTGACAAAATTTTATCTTTAGTTACTGCTGCTGTAATAGATGGTCTTTCTGACAGAGGTTCGGACAAAGAAGCTGAAGTTTTCACAGAAGAAACTGCTACTACTGAAGCTGCTGCTCCTGCTGTAGAAGATGCTCCAGCTGTTGAGGCTGCTGCTCCTGCAACTGAAGAATAAATCAAATTTTAAATTCCAAATTTTAAATTCTAAAATCCAAACACAAATTAAAAACGTTATGTTGATAATTTAATAAAATTGGAGTTTAGAATTTAAAAGATGGAATTTTTACTTTTAACATTAAAATTCAAAATATTATGGCAACAATTACTGCTGCAGACGTAAATAAATTAAGACAAACTACAGGTGCCGGAATGATGGACTGTAAAAAAGCTTTAGTTGAAGCTGATGGAGATTTCGATAAAGCTATACAAAACCTTAGAGAAAAAGGACAAAAAGTTGCTGCTAACCGTTCTGACCGTGAGTCTTCTGAAGGAGCTGCTGTTTCTTTTGTTAATGCTGACAAAACTAAAGGAGCTATCATAACTTTAAACTGCGAAACAGATTTCGTAGGTAAAAATGAAGCTTTCGTAACTTTAGCTAAAGAATTAGTAGAAAGAGCTATCAACTTCTCTTCTAAAGAAGAATTCTTAGCTTCAGATTTCAATGGAATTACTGTTGCTGAAAAATTAATCGAGCAAACTGGTGTTATCGGTGAAAAAATCGAAATCGGTGGTTTTGAAATCTTAGAAGGCGCTTTCGTTGGATCTTATGTTCACGTTAACAAAATTGCTGCATTAACTGCAATTTCTGCACCAATTGCTAATGGTGACGTTTTAACTAAAGACATCTCTATGCAAGTTGCTTCTATGGGAGCTGATACATTATCTTACAAAGATTTTGATCCAGCTTTCGTTGCTTCTGAACTTGCTGCTCGTATTGCTGTAATCGAAAAAGAAAATGAAGAAGCAAAACGTTTAGGAAAAACTTTAAAAAATGTTCCTAAATATATTTCTTTCTCTCAATTGACTGAAGAAGTTTTAAAACAAGCTGAAGAAGATGCTAAAGCAGAATTAAAAGCTGAAGGTAAACCAGAGCAAATTTGGGATAAAATTATTCCGGGAAAAGTTCAACGTTTCATCTCTGACAATACTACTTTAGATCAGGAGAAAGCTTTATTAGATCAAAACTTCATCAAAGATGATAGTAAAAAAGTTAGTGATTATGTTAAAGGATTCAATGTTGAAATTACAGGTTTCAAAAGAGTTACTTTAGGTTAATATATTATTTCAATATTAAAGCCCGAATATTAATTTATTCGGGCTTTTTTATTTTTCATTATCTTGATTTTATCAAATCAGAGATATTCAGCTCATAATAATAGTAATTTGCTAAGAAATATTTCCTTTCAAAATACAAGGATTGATATAGGTTTTGTGCCGATAGATTATCAACGCCAGCATTCAGGCTCAGGAATTCTACATTTGTAAAGCAGGCATACTCTATGGTTTTTTCCATTAATCGATAAGCGATTTTTTGTCGCCGGAATTCGTTTTTAACATAGAGATAAGAGACATGCCAGTTGTATTTCACAAAAGAATACGGATTTATTTTGGCTACCAAAATCACAAAAGCTATATAGTCATTTACTTCGTTTTGGCATGCAAAAATTTTGACCTTGTTCCTGTCTAATTTATTTTTTATAAACCCAATAGCCTGATTAATGCTTAACAAGTCATCTATTAATTGTGATTTACGTATAAGTCCTTCGATTGAATTAAATTGACCAGGTTTAATTTCAACAATACTAAAACTGCTATTGACTGATTGATTCAAGTAATACATTTTAAGAAGCTTTGAAGATAGAGTTAACAATATCTTCTTTTGTTTTTATAAGGTTATTTTTTACCTCCTTGTATAAATAAAACGACAACAAAACACCCACCATTGCCAATCCAAAATTGAATAGCCAATTGGCTTTAAAACCATATAAATCTACAATTGTCAAACCAGTTTTTGCACTAAAAACATGAGCAAAACCATAACTCATTTGAAACATTGACATGAACAAGCCTTCTTGATTTTTGAAACTTCTGCCAGAAACAAAATTGCTTGCAAACGAAAAGGTTAACATACTACCCAAACCCATAAAAAAAGTCGAAACAATCAAAACTATTGGCATATTTATTAGTGCAAGTAATAAATAACTAAATCCTATACAAGCCAATCCTACTAATATAATCAGTGTTTTTTTATACTTCCTATTCTCAACAAAACTTACAACCGGTAACTCAAATAACAACAATAGCACACCATAAAAACTCAAAAGCAAACCACTTTGAAACTCGCTCAATCCAAATTGCTCTTTATGATAAATGGGCAAGACTGTGAAAACTTGAAAAAATAAAACGGCTGTAATCATAGTTATTACCCAGTGAATCAAGAACGATTTATCCTTTAGCGGAGCCAATTTATCAACCTCTAAATGTTGGAATTTAAGTTTATACAAAACTTGTTTTTCTGTCACCAAATAGGCAAAAATTAATATAGAAATAACACAACTCAAACCGTCAACTATAAACAATACATTGTAGTTCCAAATAGAAATCAACAAACCTCCAAGCAGCGGGCCAAACACAAAACCAACATTTGTCGCAGATCGCACCAGGGCAAGTGCCTTTATCCTGTTTTTTTTTGTTACATAATTGTTGATTGTTATCATCATTGCAGGTCGAAACATATCAGCAATTGAGGTTAGCAAAAATATTGAGAAACACAAAACCTCAAAGCTGCTAACAAACTGTAATCCTATAAAAATGAGTCCGCTGGTAAACAAACTAAAAACCATTACTTTGTAGGCACTGTATTTATCTGCCAGTTTGCCACTTACAAAAGTCCCTACAAGTGAACCTACCCCGAAACAGACCATTACCCAGCCCACTTGTGCATACGAAAACCCCAGAGATTCTTTCATGTATTTCGACAAAAACGGCACTACCATTGTTCCGGCTCTGTTTATAAAACTAATTATAGTAATTACCCAAATTTCTCTGGGAAAATTTTTATAGTTTTCTAAGTATCTTTTTATCATTGTATCGTTATAATAATTTAAAATTATAATTGCACTCAAAAAACTTTTTTAAAGCATTCATATCTCTTTTTTTTACCAAAAAACAAACTGATTCTACAAAACACTTTGCATAAATAAATTAATCAGCTCCACATTGTTGTCTATTTCTAACTTATCGAATGCTCTTTTTCGCAAAGTAGAAATTGTATTTTCTTTAAGATCGAGTTTATTTACCATTTCTTTATTGCCATAGCCGTTTATAATTAATTTCACGATTTCCAGCTCTCGACTCGACAGCAAATCTACTTTATCAAAAAAAAGTTGATGATAATTATTGATATAAGAAGTATCTTCGAACAACACCTTTTGTACACAATTAATTATAGCCGCTTGTGAGCTTTGCTTAGAAAGTATTGCATCGACATGATCCTTGATTTCTAAATAATCAAAATAAGTGATAGAGGATGACATTACAATTATTTTGGCATCATTAGAAATTGATTTAATTTTTAAAATTGATTTTTTTAGTGCTCCGTCGGTATAAAAAAAATCTAAAAGAAGCAAATGACAACTCTTTTTTTCTAACGTAGAAAATATCTCGCTAATTCTACCAGCCTGATCAAAATGTAAATCAGAAAAATGATTTTCCATAATCGAAATCATACCTTTTCTAACAATCCAATGGTCATCAGCAATAAGACAATTCATAAATAAATCTTGGTTATTTTGTTTTCAAAGTGTTTAAAAAAACAGTCAAATCAATCGAAAAAACCACTTTTAGACCTGATGAACCTGAGTTACTAACCACTATGGTTCCATTGAACTTTTCGATTATTCTTTTGCATAAATACAATCCAAGCCCCATACTCAAGGTATCTGGTCTCAGGGCTTTCTTACCCTGATAGTTTAAATCGAAGATATGATTCAAATCTTCTTCTTCAACACCACTCCCGTCGTCTAAAATCTCAAAAAATATAGTTTGATTGTTTTTTTTAACGCTAATGTCAATTTTAGTATTAGCAAATTTTAATGCATTTCCTATTACATTACAAAGCAATTCGTATAGCCGTACCCTGTCGTAGTTAACCATAAAGGATTCATCTATATTCGTGTGTAATATTAAATCAATATTTATGGAATGAGCTATTACTTGAAGTGATTTAATGATTTCTTTGATTTCAAAGCCAATATCAAATTCAGTAATGTCAAGTATCAATTCTTCATAATTTCCTAATTTCACAACCTCCAAAGCCTGGTTTGCAATTAGAGTCAAGGCATTGGAGGTGTATTTTATAGAGTTAAATATCTCTTTGACTTCTGGATCTTGTATTTTCTCTGAAACCAAACAACTCGACATTCTAATTACATTTACAGGCGTTTTGATTTCATGAGTCAAAAGTGATATTATTTTATTTTTTAGCATCAAATCTTCTTGAATTTGATCATTGGCCTCTTTTAGTTTTTTCTCCAAACGAAATATTTCGTAGATGTACCTAAACAGAAGCAACAAAAGAAGTAACATCAAAAAAGCAACAAAACAAATAAAGACATTCCTTGTTTTGGTATCCTTGATTTGCTGATCCAAAAGCTTTTGGTTTGTCCTGATTGTAAATTTACTTACTACGCTTTCAAACTGACTTAACAAATCAGTTAATAGTGTTGCAATTTTTTGGTTTTTTGCTATAAGTTTTCCTTCAGCAATGTTAATATCCTCAAGGCTCCCCTTCATTTTACTAAACTGGCTATTGTAATGTTTTTGGGATGCTAATAGCACATTTTCAAACTGTTCAGATATGGTACCGGTAATTACTTGTTTACCAAATCGAAGTTTTAAGATAGAGTTAGTGGCTTCTTTTTGCAAGTCGGCCCTGTCTTTAAGGTCACTTTCAATTCTGGAAAACAAGTTTTTCTTTTTTACAGTATCAGCTTGTTTGTCAGTTTCGAGCTCAATGCTTTGCAAAACATCTCTATAGTCAAAAGACGCTGGACTGGATTGAATCTTTGATGATTGCTGCAATTCCCTGGAATTTTCATCAAAACTCAACAAAAGTGAGTCAGTTTTTGTTTTTAAAGCTATTCGTTTTTTAATTAGCAATTCGTTTTTTAGAATTTCACTATAAATAATGGTGTTTTTATATCTATTTTGAACCTGACTTAAATCAGAAGCAATGGTAGCAATAATGGAGTTGTAGTTTTTCAAATCCTTTGCCTCCTGGCTACTTATGTATTGACTAAAAACAATTTGACTAGTTTTTATTTTGTCTTTTAACAGTGTAAGATCTGTTAAAACTGTGTGGTTTTGATTGTCGGCACCAATGTATATTTTTAGTTTATTACTGTTGTTCAATTGAACATAAATTAAATAAATCAAAACAATTTTTAGCCAGAAGAGTAAAGCAATAATTAAAATAGATTTAGATTTTAAATTCATTCTGGTATATGTTTTTCTTTTTATGTATTGTATCTCAATAGTTTTTTTATCCTTTTTTTGCAAAAGCATGACAGCTACTTCAATTTCTTAAAAAAAACTTCACCTTGTGTAATTTTGGTTTTGTATTTTGATTTTTTTGTTGCAAAAATCAATTAAGCGAAATGAATTTCATAACCTATTCCAGTTAATTTAACAGTTATTATGCAAAGGTAGCAAAGATATCCTTCTTGATTTTGCGGAATTAATAGTATTTTGTCAAAGTTTAACAACTCTATAACTCTACAACGATTGAAATAATTATTTAGAACCTGAATTAAAACCAAAAAATAAAATTATTCCTAAAAAAAATAAAATGTAGATTTCTATCTACAAGAATCTTCTCCGAAAATCCAACAAACCAAAGTAAATTTGCCCAAGAAAAAATCAACAAATAAAAAACCACAATTATGTCAGATTATTTAAAACTATTCGGAGAAGAACTTAAAAAAAATGTACCAGGATACATCGCTGTTGCCGTAACCGAAATCAAAAGTGGAATTTCATATTATTCCAATTCAGCTATTGCGGATTTTGACCCGGAATTAGCATCTGCTTTTAATCTTGAAGTTGTAAAAGCAAAACTTAACGCAATCAATGCACTAGGTTTAAACGAAACTATTGATGATATTATGATTTCTTTATCATCTCAAATACACATTATTGATGTAGCAGACAATAACGAATATTTCATCTACCTGGCTGTTGATTCTACTAAAGCAAATTTGGGGATGACCAAGGCATTACTTAACAAATACAAAAAAGAGATTACTAAAAAACTATAATTTAAAGTAGCAATTCAATAAAAAACATTAAACATTAAATTTAATATTTAATGTTTTTTTTGCTTAAAAACACCCCCTTTATTGACAAATATTTAACCGGGAATTAACTCTGATTTACATCTGATTTTCATTAACCGAACATTTCAAAATATCAAATTCCAAAAATTTCATTTCCAAACAATCATTAAAAATATCCAAAAAAATATTTGCTTTTTTTGAATCTCAAACTTTAATTATTACCCTCTTTAGTTATGAAAAATATTTTAAGCAACAAAAACTGCTTGTTTTTATTTCTACTTTTAATATCCTTCACTGTAAACTCTCAAACTCTTTATGGAGGAATTGAAATAGGGAGCAAAGGTATTAAGATGACAATTATTAATGTAAAAAATGCAAAAAAGGGTCTATATGAAATAAAAGAGTCTTGGACGGAAAACGCAGGTATTGCTACAGGAATATCTATTAATGGAAACCTTGCTCAATCCGATATGGAAATCGCAACAGATATAGTTTTAAAAAACTATAAAATAATGTTAGAGCATTCTAAAATCAAAAATGAAAATATTTTTATCGTTGCTTCCTCGGGTGTTGGCATGGCAAAAAACACAGATGAGCTGGTTGCGATAATAAAAGCAAAAACCGACAAAGACTTACCTATTATAACATCACAGCAAGAAGGGAAAATGCTATTAGAAGGATGCATCCCTCCAAAAAAATATTTAAATTCAATGATTTTAGATATCGGCTCCGGTAATACAAAAGGAGGTTATGTAAATGCTTTTAATGGCGGTAACAATATTTTTTTTCCATTATCTTTAAACATTGGAACAGTAACCTTAACGGAAAAAATAAATAAAAAAGAAAAAAAAATATCTATTACGGAATTCAATGAACGCTCTTTTGAATACCTTCCAGTTTTGAGAAATGATTTTGCAAAAATGTATGCAGGCGGAGCAGAGTCTTTAAAAAAAGAAAATGTATATTTATCAGGAGGGGCGGTCTGGGCATTCTACACTCTTTTTAATGAGGGCAAACCCCCTTTAGAGAATTTTACGCTGATTAATTTTGAAGACATCATCACAAATAAAAATGTGATTGAGAATAATTTTAGTAAAATTAAAGCTTTATCTATTACTAATACAGAGGTAAAAAAAGTAATTGAAGTTTACACCCAAGAACAGCTTATTTCAGCAAATAATATTTTGATATCCTTGTTAGAAAACATTCCAAACATACAAAATAAAAAAATTTATTTTGCAAAACAAGGACAAGTCGCCTGGTTAATATCTTATATAACAAACAAAGCTAAAGTTGCAAAACCAATCTATTAACTAAAATAAAACGGTTACACAACAAATTTTCAGAAGAGTATTTAAAAATGGTACACAGAGATTATATTAATACATAATCTAAAAGCCCAAATAAATTAATTTATTTGGGCTTTTTTTATTTCCGGAACTTTATCTTTTTACTTTTTATCTGTAATCGGGAAATTCCTGGCTCTCATTAAAGCATCAGATTTGGGGGCTCTTCCTCTGAAATTTTCATACCCCTTTTCATTGTCGATTGTATTCCCAACACTAAAAACTGTATCATAAAGTTTTTTTGCTACTTCTTTATCATAAGGTCCGTTTCCTTCAATAAAAGCTTCGTATGCATCTGCATTGATTACATCCGCCCATAAATAACTATAATATCCGGCAGCATAACCATCACCAGAAAAAATATGTGCAAATTGTGGAATTCTGTGACGCATTACAATTTCTGAAGGCATGTTTAGCTTTTCTAATGTTTCTTTTTCGAATTTAACCGGATCTATGGTTTCAGTTGTTAAGTGAAGTTTCATATCAACAAAAGAACTGGATATTGTTTCTACAGTTGTAAAACCTTCATTAAAATTTGCAGCTTCCTCTATTCTGTCAACCATTGATTTCGGTAATGGTTCATTGGTTTTATAATGTAATGCAAACTTATTCAACACTTCAGGCGTAGTAAGCCAATGCTCTAATAACTGCGAAGGAAATTCAACATAATCTCTTGCAACAGCTGTTCCCGACAAACCAGGATAGGTAACATTAGAACATAAACCATGAAGCGCATGCCCAAATTCATGAAATAAAGTTGTAGCATCATCCCAGGATATCAAAACAGGTTCGTTTGCATTTCCTTTAATAAAATTGCAATTATTTGATACGATTGGAAGTACATTACTTAACTTTTGCTGATCACGATAAGAACTCATCCATGCTCCGGAACGTTTTCCTGATCTTGCATATGGGTCAAAATACCACAATCCAATAATTTTCCCTGTCACTTTATTACTTACTTCCCAAACACGCACATCTGAATGAAATACAGGGATATCATTAATTTGTTTAAAACTTAAATCAAACAATTCGCCCGCTACCCAAAACATGCTTTCACGTAAATTTTCTAATTGCAAATATTGCTTTACTTCATTCTGGTCTAAATCATACTTAGATTTCCTGACTTTTTCAGCATAATATCTATAATCCCAAGGTTGAATTTTAAAATTACCCCCATCAGCATCAACAATTTTTTGCATGTCAGCAACATCCTGATGTACCTTTTCTACGGCAGGTTTCCATACTGATTCCATCAATTCTAATGTTTCTTTGGGGCTTTTTGCCATCTTGTTCGACAGACTCCAGTCTGCAAAAGAAGAATACCCTAATAATGTTGCCTTTTCACCACGCAACTTCAAAATAGAAACCAGTATCGCATTATTGTCATTTTCATTACCATTATCTCCTCGTTTTACAAAAATATCAAATGCTTTTTGTCTTAAATCCCTACGATTAGAAAATGTCAAAAACGGCTCAATAGAGGAACGTGTATTTGCAACACAGCCTAAAGCATCAATTTTTCTCACTTTAGCTTCAGCAATAACAGCATTTTTTATTTCATCCGGCAAACCGTCAAAATCATTTTCTGTTGTTAATTCAATAAACTGATTTTGTTCTTCCGCTAATAAATTCTGGCTAAATCGGGTAAAAAGACTTGCTAATTCCTGATTGATCTCCCCAACTTTTTCTTTGTCTCGTTCATCTAATTTTGCCCCTTCACGAACAAAATTGGTATAATACCACCAAACCAGGCGTTGTTGTTCACTATCTAAATTCTTATACTCTTCTGACTTATATATAGTTTCTATTCTCGAAAAAAGCTTTTTATTTTGATACATTTTATCATTCAACTCAGATAATTTTGGAGACATTTCAGTTTCTACAATTCCAAATTCCGGAGTAAAAATATTTGAACTGTAAATTTCATATATTTCGTGAATCCTTTTTATCGTTTTACCAGAAAGCTCCAGGGCAACAATAGTATTATCAAAAGAAGGTATTTCAATATTATTTGCAATCGTGTCTAACTCATGTAAATTTTCCTCAATTGCAAATTCAATTGCTGGCTTAAAATCCGAAACTTTATATTCATCAAAAGAAGGAACTCCTCCATATGGCCCTGTCCATTTTTGAAGTAAGGGATTCTGGCAACCTGATTGAGAATTAAGTGAAGTGTCTGTATTCATAATAAAAAATAATATTTTGGTTCATTTATTCTGTAAAATAATCAAACTCAAATTTACCATTTTATTGCCTTAAAATGCTCCTTTTATTTATGAACTGAATCTGCAACTTAAATATAAATATCTTAAATTTGAAATGTCTTTACCAAAATAAATATGTTTAAAACCAAAAAAGAAATCGTTTTTGTTATCCTTGCAGGAATTTTTATCACTAATGCTGTAGTAGCCGAATTAATCGGAGGGAAATTAATTCAGATTGGTCCATTTGTAATGAGTATTGGAATTTTGCCCTGGCCAATTGTTTTTCTGACTACAGATTTAATCAATGAATATTTTGGAGAAAAAGGAGTTAAAAAACTTTCTTTTATAACAGCTTGCCTGATCGCTTACGCATTCCTGATATTATTCATGGCAATAGTAATTCCGGCCGCAAAAGGAATTAGCCCTGTAAATGACGAACAATTTCAGGCAGTTTTCGGTCAGAGTATGTGGATTATTGTTGGAAGCATTATAGCTTTTATAATCTCACAATTAATCGATGTCTGGATATTTTGGTTCTTCAGAAACAGAACAGGAAATAAAAAAATATGGCTCAGAACAACTGGTTCAACAGTAATTTCACAATTATTTGATTCTTTTATTGTTCTTGGAATCGCTTTTTGGCTGCCTGGTAAAATTGATTTCGACACTTATATTTCTTCAGGATTAACGGGTTATGTTTTCAAACTTTCTGTTGCGGTTTTATTAACTCCGTTAATTTATCTCGGACATCATTTGATTAAGAAATATCTGGAAGAAGACGAAAACAAAAAAGATCAAAATTAAAAACAATGACAACACAAGATCCTGTAAGATGCGGTTGGTGCTCTGCCAGCGATTTATATAAAAAATACCATGACGAAGAATGGGGAGTTCCTGTTTATGATGACCCTTCTTTATTCGAATTCTTAATTCTCGAAACCTTTCAGGCGGGTTTAAGCTGGATTACTATTTTAAACAAAAGAGAAAATTTCAGAACAGCTTTTGATTATTTTGATTATAAAAAAATAGCCAATTATACTGAAGATAAAATTGAATCTTTACTAGAGGACACAGGAATCATACGTAACAAGCTCAAAATCAGATCCGCAGTATCAAACGCACAGGCTTTTATGAAAGTACAGGAAGAATTTGGCAGTTTTTCCAATTACATCTGGAAATTCACTAACGGAAAACCCATCAATAATAATCCGAAAACCTTAAAAGATGTTCCCGCTACTACTCCACTTTCAGACGAAATCAGTAAAGATTTAAAAAAACGAGGCTTTAAATTCGTAGGTTCCACGGTAATTTATGCTCACATGCAAGCCACCGGAATGGTCAACGACCATATTGCAGATTGCTGGACGAGACACAAGTAAACAGTCTTTAGTCACGACCGCAGTTTTAAGTATCAGTTACTTAAAATCACAAAAAGTAATTAAAAGCTGAAACTTTCAAACAAATTTTTCATTACATTTGCTTCACACTTTAGGGGTGTCTGCATTGCGCAGGCTGAGATTTTACCCTCTGAACCTGATCTAGTTCATACTAGCGTAGGGAAAAGTAAGATGACTTCTGACCGCATTTTTATGCGTAATTGTAGCCATTCCTAAGGTAGAGATTCAACACAGTGAATCTTTAAACCTAAAAAACCCAGAAGGAATGGAACTAAAAATCAACCATCAAATTAAACAATTCAGTGCCGATACGCTTAGCGTTCAATCATTGCTTGATCTCGAAATTCCAAACAAACAAAACGGAATCGCCGTTGCCATTAACAATACTGTTGTTCCAAAAACAAATTGGAGCCAGCATTTTGTATCCGAAACTGACGAAATTTTAATTATTTCAGCTACACAAGGAGGGTAATCTGGCTGCACGAACGGGCTATCCGTTTCAAGTCCGCAGTCGTCAACCACAAAACATAGTCACAGTAAAGCTTCCTCTGGTCGCTTTTCTATTCCTTGTTTTTCTACGGTTTTCTCCTTTACGGGCTTTACACTTCTATCCCTGGCAGAATCGGTTATGAGACATTTCAAATTTCAATCAAAATAACAATAGCAATTTCAATTCTAAAATCTAAAATCAGCAATGACAAACGAAGAACAAATATCGAGAACACCATTTACAAACTCCAGAAAAATATATGTAAACGGCGAAATTCACCCAATTAAGGTAGCCATGCGCGAGGTAATTTTAAGTGATACCAAACTTTCTAACGGAGGAATTGAAAAAAACCCACCTGTAACCGTTTATGATACTTCAGGTGCTTATA
The DNA here is from genome assembly GCF_000282055.1 of Flavobacterium sp. CF136. GTDB lineage: Bacteria > Bacteroidota > Bacteroidia > Flavobacteriales > Flavobacteriaceae > Flavobacterium. The sequence continues at coordinate 8,445 of NZ_AKJZ01000043.1, read as the reverse complement.
CAGATCCTAACATCGAAATTAACATCCGAAAAGGACTTCCTCGACTAAGAGAAGAATGGATTTTAAATAGAAACGATGTCGAAATCCTAACCGAGATCAGTTCAGATTATGGTCAGACACGTTTAAAAGATGAAAGCTTAAATCATCTTCGGTTTGAATATTTACATCAGCCAAAAAGAGCAAAAAAAGGGGCAAATGTCACACAATTGTATTACGCCAAACAAGGGATTATAACTCCCGAAATGGAATATATTGCTATTCGCGAAAACCAGCGCATTGAACTAATAAACGAGCAAACAAAAGCTATGCAATGCCAGCACTCGGGACACAGTTTTGGTGCTAACACTCCAAAAAGCAAAATCACAGCCGAATTCGTCCGAAGCGAAGTAGCATGCGGAAGAGCGATCATTCCAAATAACATTAATCATCCTGAGAGCGAACCAATGATTGTTGGCCGTAATTTCTTAGTGAAAATAAACGCCAATATTGGGAACAGTGCTGTAACTTCCAGTATTGAAGAAGAAGTAGAAAAAGCCGTTTGGGCATGCCGCTGGGGAGCTGACACCATCATGGATTTATCTACAGGAAAAAATATCCATGAAACCAGAGAATGGATTATTCGTAATTCGCCGGTTCCAATTGGTACCGTTCCGATATATCAGGCTTTAGAAAAAGTAAAAGGAGTTGCCGAGGATTTAACCTGGGAAGTTTTCCGCGATACTTTGATCGAACAGGCAGAACAAGGCGTTTCGTATTTCACAATCCATGCCGGTGTTTTATTGCGCTACATTCATCTTACTGCTGATCGCGTTACCGGAATCGTTTCGCGTGGCGGATCGATCATGGCAAAATGGTGTTTATTTCATCATAAAGAAAACTTTTTATACACACATTTCGAAGAAATCTGCGAAATCATGAAACAATATGATGTTGCATTTTCATTAGGTGATGGTTTACGTCCGGGTTCAATTGCAGATGCCAATGATGCTGCTCAATTTGCTGAATTAGAAACATTAGGCGAACTAACAAAAATTGCCTGGAAACATGATGTCCAGGTATTTATTGAAGGCCCGGGACACGTACCAATGCACATGATTAAAGAGAATATGGACAAACAATTAGAACATTGCCATGAAGCTCCATTTTACACTCTTGGACCATTAACAACTGATATTGCACCGGGTTACGACCATATCACTTCGGCAATTGGAGCTGCTATGATTGGCTGGTACGGTTGTGCGATGTTATGTTATGTTACACCAAAAGAGCATCTTGGATTACCCAACAAAAAAGACGTTAAAGACGGTGTTATCACCTATAAAATTTCCGCCCATGCTGCTGATTTGGCCAAAGGCCATCCGGGAGCACAATATCGCGACAATGCGTTAAGCAAAGCACGTTTTGAATTCCGTTGGGAAGATCAGTTCAATCTATCATTAGACCCGGATACAGCCAGAGAATTTCATGATGAAACTCTTCCGGCTGATGGTGCAAAAGTGGCGCATTTTTGTTCTATGTGCGGACCAAAATTCTGCTCAATGAAAATATCTCAGGAAATTCGTGACGTAGCTGCAGCCGAAAAAGGAATGCAGGAAAAATCAGAGGAGTTTATTGAGCAGGGGAAAGAAATTTATATTTAAGAAAGAGTATAGAACAAAGAGTAAAGACTATGGTCGTAATTACAAATCCTTCTTCAGTTGCAAATGAAATCAGCATTATTGATTCTTTATTTGAAGAAGGATTGTCTTTGCTTCACATCCGGAAACCTGATTTTTCTGAACTGGAAACAGCACAATTTATTCATCAGATAAAACTGGAATTTCGATCTAAATTAGTTTTACACAATCATCATCAATTGGCAGATGATTTTGGGATTAGCCGAATTCATTTTTCAGAGAAAGAAAGAAAAAATAGTTCTGATTTTCTTGCGAGGTTTTCAAAATCTTACAGGTATAAATCAACAGCAACACATTCTATCGAAGATTTTAATTCCTTAGAAAATAGCTTTGATTACGCCTTTTTAAGTCCTGTTTTTACAAGTATTTCTAAAGAAGATTATCATCCAAAAGCAAACCTTTTTGAAGCTTTAAAATCGAGAACAAATTTCAATACGAAAGTTATTGCCTTAGGCGGAATTGATTCTGAAAATATCAAAAAAACACTTGAAAATGGTTTTGATGATGTAGCTCTTTTAGGCACAATCTGGAATACTCATAACCCAATTAAAAAATTTAAACTATGTCAAAAAATCGCCCCTTCGTTCTAAGCATAGCAGGTTTTGATCCTTCAGGAGGTGCCGGAATTTTAGCTGATACTAAAACTTTTGAACAGCATCAGGTACAAGGATTAGCCATAAATACCGCAAATACAATTCAAACCGATTGTAAATTCTATGAAATTGAATGGACTTCGCTCGATTTTGTATTGCGATCTATAAAAACGTTGTTTAAAACCTATCCAATAAAAGCAGTTAAAATTGGGATTGTGCCTTCATTTTTTTATTTAAATAAAATTATTTCGCTAATAAAAAAGTTAGATTCAAAGACAGTTATCGTTTGGGATACTGTTTTAAAATCATCAACAAAATTTGAATTTTTAACCATTAAAACAAAAACGGATTTAGAAAAGACATTATCAAAAATAGATTTAATAACTCCAAATTATGAAGAAATTCTTCAGCTCTATCCAAATTTTATTTCAGAAAAACTTTGGGTAAAAAATGAACTTCCAACATCTATTTTGCTAAAAGGCGGCCATAATTGTACTGCATTGGGCACCGATTATTTATTTCTGAAAAGTAACATTATAGAACTTTTACCCACAAACATCAGTTTCAAACCCAAACATGGATCTGGCTGTGTTCTATCTGCAGCAATTACAGCAAATATAGCTTTAGGATATGATTTAAAATCTGCCTGTTTAGAAGCTAAATTGTATATCGAAAAATACTTAAGTTCATCATCATCATTAATTGGCCATCATCATGTTTAACAAATTACAATATATTTCACAAGGCGAAACTGTCGAAAAACAACTCTACAATATCCATCAGGTTCTGGATTCCGGCTGTGATTGGATACAAATGCGGTTCAAAAATCAAACCTCTGAAAAAAGGTTTGTTTTAGCAGAAGCAATAAAAATTTTATGCGAAGAATATTTGGCCAATTTCATTGTAAACGACGATGTTCTACTCGCTCAGCAAATTACCGCAGATGGTGTTCATTTAGGTTTAACCGACATGAGTATTCCGGAAGCACGGGCTATTTTAGGAGACACTAAAATTATTGGTGCAACTGCAAATACTTTTGAAGATATTGTTTTTCAATCTAAAAATGGTTGTGATTATATAGGTCTGGGGCCTTTTCAATTTACTGAAACTAAAGAAAAATTAAGTCCTGTTTTAGGACTCGAAGGCTATGCTTCTATTTTAAATAAAATGAAAATTGAAAACATTTCAGCTCCTGTTTATGCCATTGGCGGAATCACTTTAGACAACATAGAAAGCCTTGTAGAAACCGGAATTCATGGTATTGCAGTTTCAGGAATGATTACAAAAAGCCAGCAAAAAGAAAAACTCATTCAACAACTTAATGAAAAATTATATGCAAACGCCATTATTTAAAATCGGAGATAAAACACTAACCTCCAGACTATTCCTGGGAACAGGTAAATTTGGCTCAAACCAGCAAATGGAAGAAGCTATTTTAGCTTCGGGAAGTGAATTGGTAACGGTTGCCTTAAAACGCATCGATCTTGAGACAGAAACTGATGCAATTTTATCACATTTAAAACATCCAAATATCAATTTATTACCCAATACATCGGGCGCACGAAATGCAAAAGAAGCTGTTTTTGCAGCTCAACTGGCGAGGGAAGCACTTGAAACCAATTGGGTAAAACTCGAAATTCATCCCGATCCAAAATATCTAATGCCGGATCCAATCGAGACTTTAAAAGCAACTGAGGAACTTGCCAAACTTGGTTTTTTTGTTCTGCCTTATATTCATGCTGATCCTGTTTTGTGCAAACATTTGGAAAATGCAGGAACAGCAGCAGTGATGCCTTTAGGTTCACCAATTGGAAGTAACAAAGGATTAAAGACAATTGATTTTCTGGAAATTATTATAGAACAAAGTAATGTTCCGGTTATTGTAGATGCCGGAATTGGTGCTCCATCTGACGCTGCAAAAGCCATGGAAATTGGTGCTGATGCAGTTTTAGTTAATACAGCAATTGCAGTTGCAGGAAATCCGAAATTGATGGCGGAGGCTTTTAAAGAAGCCGTAATCGCTGGCCGTAAAGCATTCGAAGCCAAAATTGCAAATCAGCAAAATCACGCGGTTGCTTCCAGTCCTTTGACGGCTTTTTTGTATGAATAGTTTAATTTCACGCAGATTTTGGAGATTGAGCAGATTTATTTTAATAAAATATCCATAGCTAAAAAATATTAATCTGTATTATCTGCTAAATCTGCGTGAGAAACATTCTGACAAAGTAAGAAATTTCACTTAAATTTGATTGTTAAATAACTCAAATTACAATTATGTCAGAAAATGAAATTTCATATAAAATAAGAGGTTCAATTTTTAAAGTCTATAATAATTTAGGCCCGGGATTATTAGAATCAGTTTACGAAAGTGCTTTGTATTATCAATTACAAAAAGACAACTTGAAAGTTCATAAACAAGTTGAAATACCAGTAAAATATGATGATACATTTCTTGACATTACTTTTAAACTTGACTTATTAGTTGAAGATAAGGTTATCATAGAATTAAAATCGGTTGAGGAATTAAAGGCAATTCATTACAAACAACTAACAACTTACTTAAAGTTAACTAATAAAAAGTTAGGATTATTAGTCAATTTTAATTGTACAAATATTCTAGACAATATCACCAGAGTTGTCAATAAAATATAAAATGATATTCAAATTTTACAGATTCAACTAGAAAATAAAATTTAAATAAAAATCAGCTTAATCTGCAAAATCTGCGTGAAACAAAACACAATCTAATGAAAACATTCAAATCGGTTTTTGAGCAATATGACTGGAATTCAATTCAAACCAAAATATACCAAACTTCAGTTCGCGAAGTCGAACAGGTATTGGCTAAAAACAAACTGGATATGGGTGACTTTCTGATATTGATTTCACCTGCTGCAAAGCCATATTTAGAACAAATGGCCCAAAAATGCCATGAAATTACTAAAAAGCGTTTTGGCAAAACCATTCAAATGTATGCACCACTTTATTTAAGCAATGAATGTCAAAATATCTGTACCTATTGTGGTTTTAGTTTAGATAATAAAATCAAACGAAAAACACTTTCAGATTCTGAGATTAAACTAGAAGTTGAAGCATTAAAACAAACTGGTTTTGATCATGTTTTATTGGTAACTGGCGAAGCAAATTATACGGTAAATATCAATTATTTCCTGAATGCAATTAATTTAATAAGAGAGCAATTTTCTATCATTTCAGTAGAAGTTCAGCCGCTTTCTACCGAAGAATACCAACGTTTGCATGAAGCAGGAGTTTATTCTGTTTTGGTATATCAGGAAACGTATCATCAGGAAGTTTACAAAAAATACCACACGAAAGGCAAAAAATCAAATTTCGATTTTAGATTGGAAACCCCGGACAGAATTGGAGCTGCCGGAATTCATAAAATTGGATTGGGTGTTTTATTGGGTTTGGAAGACTGGCGTACAGATAGTTTTTTTAATGCTTTACATCTGGATTATCTTCAGAAGAAATATTGGCAGACCAAATATTCGGTTTCTTTTCCAAGATTACGCCCGGCTGAAGGCATTATCGAACCCAATTTTATTATGGATGATAAAGATCTGACACAGCTTATTTGTGCTTATCGTTTATGGAATGAAGATCTCGAAATTTCAATTTCTACCCGTGAAAACGAAAAATTTAGAAACAATATTATTCCGATAGGTGTAACGAGCATGAGCGCAGGTTCTAAAACCAATCCAGGTGGTTATGTTGTTGATCCACAATCATTGGAGCAATTTGAAATCAGTGATGAACGTTCAGCAGGAGAAATTGCCGAAATCATTATCAAAAAAGGTTATGAGCCCGTTTGGAAGGATTGGGACAGAACCTTTAGTCATCAATTCTAACATTTCCACGTTGAATATATCATCCCTTAATATATCAAATCGAGCGGAGTCGAGATTTTCCCAGTATTAAGGGTTTCGACTCCGCTCAACCTGACATCATAAACTCTTTAATTTCTAATATTTACAATGAGCATTATACAAGAATTTTTACGTTATAACCGACAAACTATCCTCCCTGAAATTGGAGATGAGGGTCAGGAAAAACTCAAAAAAGCAAGAGTTTTAGTAATTGGAGCCGGAGGTTTAGGATGTCCTGTTCTACAATATATTGCTACCGCTGGCGTAGGTTTTATTGGAATAATGGATTTTGACACTATTGAAATTCATAATTTACATCGCCAAATTTTATATACTGAAAACGAAATTGGTCAGGAAAAAGCAATTGTAGCCAAAAATGTTGTTTCGAAACTTAATCCCTTGATAACAGTTGAAGCAATTCGTGAAAAGTTAACACCTGAAAATGCATCGAAAATTATTCAGCAATATGATATTGTTGTGGATGGTTCAGATAATTTTACGACTCGTTATTTGGTAAACGATACTTGTGTTAACCTTCAAAAACCTTTAATTTACGGAAGTATTTTAAAATTTGAAGGACAAGTTGCTGTTTTTAATCATAACGGAAGTAAAAATCTACGTGATTTATTTCCTGAAATGCCCGATCCAAAAGATGTTCCAAATTGTAATTTAAATGGTGTTTTAGGGACTCTTCCGGGAATTATTGGAACAATGATGGCACATGAAACGCTTAAACTAATTTTGGAATTACCGGCTTTAAAAAACGAGTTGGTAATTTTTAATACCCTGAATTGGAGTTTTACAAAGTTAAATTTTTAGAAAACAACTGCATCACCAACACTAATAATTCCCGAATTTAAACTAACAATATTAGTTCCGAATAAAACTGAATTATCAACTTTTCGATATGTGCTTAATGTTTTTAGAGGCTCTTTTTTTATAATCCCTTTTTGTGGATCATTATTCACCATAATACATCTTCCACATGGTTTTATGTTTTTAAACTGAACTTCTCCAATGGTAAAAGTGTCAAAATGATCTTCTTCATGAGGGTTTGCACTATTTACAACAATATTCGGGCGAAATCTCAAAACGGTAATTTTATCCACTAGTTTTTCGTTTAAAAAATCCAGGCTTTTGGTCCCCACTAATAAATACGGATAACCATCGGCAAGGCTTACATTGAAAGTTTCTTTTAATCTGGAGCTTTCATGTTTTCGATCGCCAATTTTCATGATTTTTACCAGTTTACATTCAAAACCCAAATGTTTGCTAAACCATTTTGAAGATTCTTTATTTACTTCAAAAACCTCACTTTTATCTTCCCAGACTTTTGTATCAATTGGCTGATTTATATATTCATCAACTGAAAATTCATGTTTATAATCTTCAAAAGTAATACTGATTTTTCCTTCTGAAATTTGAGGATAAAACTGACTCAAAATTGGATATTCTCTTTGTGTTATATGCAAATTTTCAGTATCAATCAACATCCAGCGGCGGTCATTTTCGAAGCCCATTTCTTCAGCAAAAGCTTGTTGACAGCTAATCCCGGCCAAACTTTTAATTGGATAAATATAAATTTCTTTTACAATATGAATTTTACTCATCTTACTCACTTTTTAAAATTGATATAAATTCTTCACGATCAATTTCACGACAACCCAAACTTTCTAAATGAGGATTATAAACCTGACAGTCTAAAAGCTTGTAATTGCCTCTTTTTAAATATTCAACCAAAGCTATAAAAGCAACTTTTGATGCATTTGATACTTTTGAAAACATACTTTCTCCACAAAAAACATGACCTAAATCAATTCCGTACAAACCTCCAACCAAAACCTCATCCTGCCAAACCTCAACAGATTTTGCAACGCCAATTTCATGAAGGTTACAATAAGCATCGATCATTTCGTTTGAAATCCAGGTTCCGCTTTGCCCATCTCGTTTTATTTTCTGGCAATTTGAAATAACAGCTGCAAAATTTTTATTAAAAGTAATTTTAAACTGATTTCGATTTAAAATATTCCGCATACTTTTAGATACAATTAATTCATCCAAAAACAGAACCATTCTTGGATCGGGTGACCACCAAAGAATAGGTTCTCCTTCATTAAACCAGGGAAAAATTCCGCTTTTATAAGCTAATTGTAACCTTTCTGAACTTAAATCACCCCCAATAGCAAGAATTCCTTCTTCATCGGCTTCATTAACTGGAGGGAAAAACAAATCTTTGAATATATAGTACATTCTTTAAAGTAATCAATTTAAAAAATTCAAATTCCAACT
>NZ_AKJZ01000042.1 GCF_000282055.1 Flavobacterium sp. CF136 | reverse complement strand
TAACGAAAGAATTAAATCAAATTTAAACAAAATGAGCCCGATAAAATATCGAGCTCATTATTATCAAATTTAATTATAAATTTGTCTAAACTTTTGGGTGCAGTCTATAATTGAATGGCTTTTTTTATTTTTATCATATGATAAACATGTCTTTTCTGGGGAAAATTGCAGCTACTATAATTCAGGATTATTCAGGTAGACTTTTCGAAATTACTATTATACTTCCTAATAAAAGGGCTAAAGTCTTCTTAATTGATGAATTAAAGAATCAAACTAAAGAAAGTATTTTTTCTCCTAATATTGTTTCAATTGAAGATTTTGTGCAAGATGTGGCTTCTATTCGTTCCATAGATTCCATTGAACTATTGTTTGAATTTTATGAAGTTTATCTTTCTATTACAGAAAAACAAAATCAACAATCATTTGAATTATTTGCCAATTGGGCAAAAACACTTCTTCAGGATTTTAATGAAATTGATCGTTATCTTCTTGAGCCATCATACGTTTTATCATACCTAAAAGATATTGAAGATATAAAAAAATGGGGAATTGAAGTCGAAGACAAAACGAAACTCCTTGAAAATTATATTGATTTTTGGAAATTACTACCAACTTATTATCATGCGTTATATGCTCACTTACTAAATAAAGGTTTTGGCTATCAGGGTTTAATTTATCGTGAAGCAGTAAATAATCTGAATCATTTTTCGAATACAATTTCAAATAATACTTTTATTTTTGCAGGTTTTAATGCTTTAAATGCAGCTGAAGAAAAAATAGTACAGCATCTTTTATCATTAGATCAAGCCAAAATTTATTGGGATGCAGATCAGGCTTTTCTAAATGACCCTTATCATGATGCCAGTCTTTTTATTAGAAGATTTAAAGAAAATTGGAAGCAGTATAAATCAAATCCTTTTGAATGGATTATGGATGATTTTTCGCAACCAAAAAATATTCAGGTTATAGGAACGCCAAAAACTATTGGGCAGGCAAAACTCACTGGAAGTATTATTGAAAATATAATTAAGGATAATCCAATTTCTTCACTTGATAAAGTAGCTATTGTGCTTGGGGAAGAAAATTTATTGATGCCAATTTTGTATGCTTTGCCTAATTCTGTCGGTGCATTAAATATAACCATGGGTTATTCAGGTAAAAATAATCCTTCTCAAATTTTGTTAGCGAAATTGTTTAAGATGCATACGAATGCACTTTCAAGAAACGGGGATAGCTATGTTTTTTATTACAAAGATGTCCTTGATGTTTTGACACATCCATTGATTGAACCTTATGCCAAAACAAATCAATTAGTTAAAATAATAAAAGAGAATAATTATGCTTTTATTACATATTCCAAAATAAATGAACTCAACCTGAATCCATCAGATTTATTTAGTTTGTTATTTCAAAAATGGGAAAAAGGATGCTTAGCAGTACTGGAGAATATCTCAACACTTTTATTATTGATAAAAGAAAATTTCAGTAATGACAATGAAGAGGAAAAAATTGCGAAAACTTTTGTGTTCTCTATTTTTAAAGTTATTAATAAATTGATGAATTATTATTCGCAACATAAACACATTGATAATATTCAGACTTTATATGCAATTTACAAACAGGTTATTGAGGTGGCTGAAGTTTCTTTTGAAGGAGAACCATTGAACGGGCTTCAGATTATGGGGGTTTTGGAAAGCCGGGTTTTGGATTTTGATACTGTAATTGTGACTTCTATGAATGAAGGGAATTTTCCGGCCGGAAAATCTCAAAACTCTTTTATTCCTTATGATGTAAAAAAAGAATTGGGCTTGCCAACTTTTAAAGAAAAGGATGCGATTTATACCTACCATTTTTATCACTTACTGCAAAGGGCCAAAAATATTTATTTGATTTATAATACGGAAAACGAAGGACTCGATGCAGGCGAACGAAGCCGTTTCATAACACAATTGGAAGTAGAAAAACAGCCTAAGCATAATTTAACTTTTGATATTTATAATCCTGTTTTACCAACAACAGCATATCAGCCAATGGTGATTCCAAAATCTGAGGAAGTTATGGAGCGCCTGAAAGAAATCGCTGGAACTGGTTTTTCACCTTCTGCTTTAACAAGTTATATTAGGAATCCAATTGATTTTTATTTTCAAAAAATTCTTCGAATTCGTGAGGTTGAAGAAGTTGAAGAAAACATTGCTTTAAATACATTGGGAACTATAATTCATGAAACATTAAAAGCTTTATACTATCCTTTTATTGGTGAGTTTGTTTCAGAAAGTGATATTTCAAATTGTTTCAAATTGTTGGATGATGAAGTCCTGAAGCAGTTTAAATTGGTATATAAGGAAGGTGAAATTAAAAAAGGACGTAACCTTTTGGCTTTTGAAGTAGCAAAAAGAAATGTTTCGAATTTTCTTAAATTAGAATTAGATTCCATTCAAAATGGAGAAACAATTCAAATAATAGCCTTAGAAAAAACTTTCGAACGTGAGTTAATACATCCAAGTCTGCCATTTCCGGTTTTGATAAAAGGAAATGTCGATAGAATTGAATTGCGTAACGGGAAAATAAGAATTATTGATTATAAGACAGGAAAAGTTGAAAAAACAAATGTTGTGTTGAAGTCATGGAAAGGACTGACTCAGGAGCTTAAAAATGATAAAATTATTCAGGTTCTGGCATATGCCTTTATGTTCGAACACGAAGCAGCAGGTCTTCCAATTGAAGCAGGAATTATTTCATTTAAAAATTTAAAATCCGGTTTTTTGCCTTTTGGTTTTAAAGAAGATAAAGAACTTAATATAATAGTGACGGCAGAAATCCTGAATAATTATCTGGAAGAAATTGTTTTATTGTTAAATGAAATTTTTGATATAACTATTCTATTTGAAGAAAAAATAAATTAGGCATAATAACTAGAAAGCCAATTTCTAATTATTTATTAGTAAAAAGGACAATTTCATTATCAATTGAAAAAGACAGGCTAAACAGTTTTTATGAAGATAAACACGTCAAATCTATTTTGAATAAAAGAATAAGACACTTATTAGGTGATGAATTGTGGTATCTTGAAATTAAATTAATACTTTTTAACTCTTCTAAATTCGTATTGTTAGATGAACCTTATACTGGTTTGTCCCCAATTATGACTGAATTGGTTAATGAATTGATAAAAGAAAATTCAAAGACGAAAGGAATAATTATTTCAGATCATAATTATCTGGAGGTGATGAAAATTTCATCAAAATTGGTTTTGATAAATGGCGGTAAAGCCCATTATATAAAGGAAAAAGCCGAATTAATTGAAAAAGGGTACTTAAATAATTCAGCTTTCTTATAATGATTTTTTAACTGAATATTTTTTTTAAGAAACTTTTCTTTTGTATTTCTTCATCATTTTTGTTGTTAATACGGCCATTTTCGAAACGGAATCTTCTAAATTTCATCAGTTTTACATTTAAGTCAAATCGTACTTCTTCTACAGTTTTCATATCTCATATTTCTTGCAAAATTAGAAAAAACTTCCGTATACATCGAATTTGTTGTACATCTTAACTTTAAAATTGATTTTCCTTTGAAAAAGGGCTATTTTTTAAATAAAGTTCGTTTTTTATGTTAATTATTTTTGCACATCTTGTTTTTAAAATAGTCTAAAATTATGGAATAAATAAAAGTAGCTCAAGTGGTTACAGAACCTTTTTTTTTAACAAGTGTTTAAGTTTAAATTATCTTTTAAAAAATACCTTTGGCACTTCCAAAAATAGATTTATTAAGCACTTATGGTTGATTTAAATATACTGGTAGCAGAGACTGGGGCTGATTCCGGATTGATTTTTAGTATAGATGGAATTTTAATTGAATCTTATAATTTAGAATATGACGGTAATGTTGCCGCGATGATTGGAATGATATTGAAAATGAGTTTGGAGCTGTCTGAAGATCTTAACAAAGGAGATTTGAAGCAATTAATGATTAAGAATTGTGATGGTATTGTGGTAGCTAATAAAGACCATAATGATAATTGTATTGCTTTACTTTCTAAAGATTTAAGTAAGATGGGGCTTTTGCTTCGTAAAATGGATACGATTTTTAATAATTAATTCTAATATAATTTACATATGTCAGATTTTTTACAAGACTTTCAAAATAACCTGAAACAAAATATTAATGGTTTTATTGCTGTTTCTGTAACTGAGATTGAAACAGGAATGTCATATAGCTCACTTTCAGTAGATTCGAGTTTTGATCCTGAATTAGCATCTGCTTATAATTTAGAAGTTGTTAAAGCTAAAATGAATGCAATTAAAGCTTTAGGATTAAATGAAAAAATTAATGATATTTTGATTACTCTGTCTAACCAGCTTCATATATTAGATGTTTCAGAAGATGGAAAATATTTTATTTATTTAGCAGTAGATTCAAAAAATGCTAATCTTGGTTTAACAAGAGCAGTTTTGTCAAAATTTAAAAAAGAAATAGTTTCAAAACTATAAAGATTTTTGCCCCCGATAATGAGGAAAAGGCTGTTTCATACTATATGAACAGCCTTTTTTGTTTTTAAGCAAGTTTTAAATTTTGAAAAATTCCGATAAAACTTTTTTTAATTCTTCTTTGTTTTCAATATGGCTCATATGCCCATCGTCAAATGAAATAAGTTCAGCAGTAGTATTTTCGATTTGTGTTATACTTTCTTCATAGTTTAACACAGGATCTTTTTTACCTAAAATCAATAAAACAGGAAAAAGATTCTCACGTAAAAGAGTTTCTCTGTCTTTTCTGATTTTCATTCCTTCAAGTGAAGCTACAATTCCCTGCAATGGTGTTTTTAAAGCCTGTGTTTTTACTTTTTCAATTTCATCAGCTAATCTTGTTCTGTTGTTTTCACTAAACAAATTGGCGATTGCCAGACTTACAAAATTCACATAATTTTGTTTTACAGCTTTAATGGCACGTGTTCTGTTTAATTTTTTTTCGGTACTGTCTTCTTTAGATGTAGAATTTAGCAAAATTAATTTCTGAATGCTTTCCGGATATAATTCGGCGAAAGCCAAACCAACGTATCCGCCCATAGAATGTCCTAAAATAGTAGTTTTTTTGATTTGTAAATATTCTAAAACTTCATGAACAGCACGAGCATTGTCTTCCATGGAATGAACATAACCCAAACAATCAGATTCGCCATGCCCTAATAAATCAATTGTGATAATGCGATATTGATTTGAGAAAAAAGACACATAATCTTTCCACATTTTTTTGTTTTCCAGAAAGCCATGAAGCAATACAATTGCGTTTCCTTCACCAGAATCAGTATAAGATATTTTGGTGTTTTTATATAGAATATTCATAATGATAATTTTCACAAAAATACTATTTGAATTAATACATCAAATTACTTACAGCCTTTTCTATCTCAAAAGTTACCACTTGTTCAATGTTGCGGTATTATTGTGCTATTGAATTATTACAAAATTATATATAAATCATTATTTGACTCGAAAAGTATTTTAAATTAACTAGTTTTACGCTGTTTTTTTTAAATAATTAACCTACTAAAATTTATGAGATCAACTTTACTTTGGATTTTCTTTTTTCTTAATATTCAGTTTGCCTTCTGTCAATGGGAAAACTTAAATACAGGTTTGACAGATGATTTAACCGGCATTGTTTTTTTTGGAAATAATGGCTTTTTGTCTGGTACAAAGGGATTATATTATACTACTACTGGCGGTCAGGGAGCTGCAAGTTGGAAAAGATTTGAAATAACTGATAATATTGAGAACGCAAATATATATGAAAGTGTAAATTTTGCTCATTGCTCATCTAGTAGTATACCGGCTTTGTCTACAAGTGCAATGATTTATGCTTGTGGACAAACAAGAGACACAAAGCAAGCAATTATCATGAAAATCGAAATGCCATCACTAAAATATGAAATTGTTTATGTAGGTGATGTGAACTCAAAATTAAATCGAATAGGATATTCTTCTTATAATTCTCAATTTGTTGCAGTTGGGGATGATGGATTAATGGTGACAATTAATTCAGGAGGAATATCACAAAAGCTAAAACTTACAACTGATAATCTTAATTCAATTTCTTTTAATGGCAATAAATGTAAGATTGGTGCTAATGGTAAGATATTGTATTTTGCTTATTTTGACTCTTTTAAGTTTGAAGAAGTCTTGACAGCCAATTCTGAAAATAGGGACGTAGCTTATGGTTCAACGAATTATGTTTTGGTTAAAACTTTTTCTGTTGGAAATAAATTCGAATCTTATGACAATCAAAATATACGTATTGGCAGTCATACAAATTATTATGGTGGAGCCTTAAATGCAAGATGTATTTCTGCAAATACTGATAGTCAATACGTGGGAACTGATCATGGAATTTACTATGTAGTTGGAGATTATGCTTTAGAATGGCAGTCTACATCATTAAATTACACAATAAATAGTTTTTATAGTGACAGAAATAATATTTTATATGCATCTGGAAATTCAGGAGTTGTTTTAAGAACAACTAATGGGGGTGGTACACGAGTTCCGTATGTAAAAATTTTAGATCCAGTATTAGGAGGTTGTGCTGGTAATTATTCGCAATTAGATGCTTTAACCGGAGCTGTTTCAAGTTGTAAATGGCTAGTAAACAATTCTCAGGTTAATACTACATGTGCTGGAAGGTTAACATATGTTTTTAATACGGCTGGTACTTATGAAATTAAGTATACTGTTAAAAATTTCTTTGGTATTGAATCTACTGACACAAAAAGTATTTTGATAACTTCGGTTCCTAAAATTAATTTACCAGTAATCATTAGTGACAATATTCTGTGTAAAAGTGAATCAATTGATGTGCAAATTCAGAATTCCGAAAAAGATGTAGTTTACACATTAAAAAATGAAAACGGCAGCAAAACTTATGGGACAAGTGAACCTGGTAATGGACAAACAATTTCTTTTAAAACTACATTAATAAGCCAGTCTGGAAACTACCGTTTACAGGCTAAAAATGCAAATTCAAATTGTCCTGCTGATTTTAGCGATAAATTTTACATTACAGTAGAAAAAACTCAGGCAAACTTTCATGCAGATTTAATAAATGCAAAACCTGGAGAAAGTACTTCTTTTTATCAAAAAGCAGTAGACGCACAAAATTATAAATGGGATTTTACGCCCAATGCTTCACAGGCGACTTCAAATGTAGGACAGGAAAACGTGAGTTTTTCAAAAGAAGGAGAGACAAAAATAAATCTTGAAGTTTGGTCAAATAATGGCTGTTATGATAAAATACAGAAAGTAGGGCCTTTTATTTATAACGACTCTGAAAACTCGAATAATTGTTGGGCGTTAGTTAATGATGGAGTGGATTCTCAATGGAATGGCTATGAATATGAAGGTAACTATGGTTTAACTCGAACAGAAGATGGTTTTCTGGTTTCCGGAGGATTTAATGACCAGATATTTGATTCTAAAATTGGAGTAAAACCCAATTTTAAAAATAAAAAAGGAAGCTTTCTAACCAAGTATGATAGAAATGGCGTATTAAAATGGATAGTTAGTACAGAACATGAACCGGTAGTTCGTGAAAGAGATAAAATATATTCTTCTGTGGTGGATCATGATGGGAATATATACATATGCGGTACACACGAAGGTATTTTTATTGACAATAAAGGAGACAGAATGAAAATAAGTCCGATAATTGGTTCAAGTCGTAATATTGGGTATATCGTTAAACTGGATAAACAGGGTAGAATGATTTGGAGATTAAATAGTCCTATAAATGGTCCGCTGGCACAAAAACTTTATATAGACAATGATAATAATTTAGTTGCACCAATTATCATGAATTATGCTTATTCAGATAAGTTTCCTTTGTATTTTAATGGGGTTCCAACAACTGAAATTAGTCAAAAGATGGTAACATCACAAGCAAATAATTTGGCAATATTAAAGATATCGCCCGAGGGATCAGTAATTTGGTATGCAGGAATTACTCTTAGACAAGTAAATGGTGGTGGAATTAGTGATATTGGATTTGATAAAGATAACAATATTTATGTAGGAGGAAATTATGAGTTGGATGCAGATTTTTACTCTGCTGGTAATTCTGCACCACCGCAAATAGTAAAAGGTTATCCAGGATATGGTTCCAAACTGTTTGTAGTTAAATACAATAAGGATGGAATTTTTCAATGGAAGGTAAGAAGTAATACTAAAGATGCTTTTTTTGATGGCGCTTCTATAAGTTCACTCGTTACAGATGAAAAGGGAAACAGTTATATTACCGGAAGCAATGGATGCGATGAAGCAAAAGCTATTCATTTTTTTGAAAATAGTGATGGAACAATAACTGAAAAAAGTATTGGTACCTTTTATTTAGCAAAAATCAATTCTCTTGGAAAATGCGAATGGATAACTGGAACTCAATATGCAGACGGTACAGGACTTAAGATGATTAGGGATAAAGATAAATTGCATATTATTGGAGGGGCTTCAGATAATGGTACTTTTATTACGACCGATAGTCAGAATTATAATTTATCGATTAGTAATTATGATTTCTTTTTGGCGACTTATGATTTATCAGGTAATTTAAAAAAGATAACAGCCAATGGAGATAATAAAAATCATGTTAATGTGCCTTACATGGAGATGTTTGATTTTTTCAAGGCAGAGGATGGATCATTTTATTTATCCAGTAATTTAAGAGGAAATAATTATAGTAGTTTTGGTAGTGTATTAACTACCAACAATATAGATGGGACAGTGATTCATTTTGATGAAGATTGTGGAATTGCTAAGTATGAAAGCACTTTGTCGACAGAGGATTTTGCAAAGACTTCAACTGTTATCTATCCTAATCCAACTTCGGGTAAAATTTCGGTTGATTTACAAAATTATAGTGGAAATGCTAACGTGCAGATATATGATGCTAATGGAAAAAAAATAAGCGAAGAAAAAGCTGTTGATTTAGCGAAACTTGATTTGATAATAAACGGTAGTCAGGGATTGTATTTTGTGAAAATTACGGCAGGTGAAAATAGTCAAACCTTCAAAGTGTTAAAACAATAAAAAAGCAAACATATTATAGAAAAGGGAATTTAAAATATTTTAAATTCCCTTTTCTATAATATTATAAGTTCATTAAACTTTCAATCTCATCAACTTCCACCGGAATGTTACGCATCAGGTTAAAAGGTTCTCCTTTTTCCTGAACGACAACATTATCCTCAAGTCGAATCCCCAAACCTTCAGCCGGAATATAAATTCCCGGTTCAACCGTGAAAACCATATTGGCTTTCATTGGTTCGTGAAGCAATCCGTAATCGTGCGTGTCCAATCCCATGTGGTGTGAAGTTCCGTGCATGAAATATTTTTTATAAGCTGGCCAGTCCGGATTTTCATTCTGAACATCGGCTTTGTCAATCAAACCTAAACCAAGCAATTCAGAAGTCATGATTTTACCCACTTCAATATGATATTGTTTCCAAAGTGTTCCAGGCATAAGCATTTTTGTAGCTTCATTTTTTACTCTCAAAACGGCATTGTAAACTGCTTTTTGCCTGTCTGAAAATTTTCCTGAAACCGGAATTGTTCTCGTCATATCGCTCGAATAATTCGCGTATTCTGCAGCAACATCCAATAAAATCAAATCGCCGGCTTTACATTGTTGGTTGTTTTCGATGTAATGCAAAACATTCGCATTATTCCCTGAAGCAATAATTGGCGTATAAGCAAAACCTTTAGAGCGGTTACGGATAAATTCGTGAACCAGTTCGGCCTCGATTTCATATTCCGTAACATTTGGTTTCACGAACGGAAGCAATCTGCGAAAACCTTTCTCGGTAATATCACAAGCATGCTGAATCAAATCGATCTCTTCGCTTTCTTTTACAGAACGAATGCGTTGTAAAATCGGGTTACTTTTCGCTACCTGATGTGCAGGATATCTTTCTTTCCACCATTTTACAAAGCGGGCTTCCCGGGTTTCCATTTCAACAGTCGCGCGGTAATGTTCGTTGGTGTTGATGTACATCGTATCTGCATACGACATCATTTCGTTCAAAATTTTATGAAAATCCTGCAGCCAATAAACCGTTCTGATTCCCGAAACCTGAAAAGCACGTTCTTTAGTCAGCTTTTCACCTTCCCAAATTGCGATATGCTCGCTGGTTTCTTTAAGAAAAAGTATTTCTTTTTGGTTTTCGTAAGGAGCATCCGGAAACAAAAGTAAAATACTCTCTTCCTGATCAACACCGCTCAGATAAAAAATATCCCTATGCTGGGCAAATGGCAAAGTACTGTCGGCACTAATTGGGTAAATGTCATTGGAGTTGAAAACGGCAACACTGTTAGGTTTCATTTCTGCCGTGAATTTTCTGCGGTTTTTTACAAAAAGAGCGCTGTTTATTTGATGATATTTCATAATAACTTGGATATTAGACTTGATTCTTCAAAAATACTAATTTTTGAAGAAGTAGAACAAAATTGATTTATTAAAGTTTTCATATTGTTTGGGCGTGTCCCAAGGGCCAGGCTTTCGGCTTTATTCCCGATTAACAAAAACTACGGCTAAAAAACCTTGTTTTTCTAAATCGGGAGATACCGCCTCTATCCCTCACGCGCCTCTCGGTTTTTATGAGAAATTTTGAAATTTTGACAGAAGTGAAGAATTTTACATGGAATCAAAAAAAAACTTAGTTTATATACAGTTTTTTCAAAGTCATAAATGCTGTTTGATTTAGATGCACAAAGTCCTTGCGAGGAACGAAGCAATCACATTAACAAAAGCAACTAATATTATATACGTGATGAGATTGTTTCCTTCCTCGCAAAGACAATACAAAAACCGAAGCAATCAGCTTCGGTTTTTGTATAAATATATCTTCCGGATAATGAAATTGCTGAATGCTTTTGCAATCAATTTAAAAATGGAATTTCTAACTTTTTAATTCATCCATTTGTAATTTAGTTTCTGAAATTAAAATAGAAGAGTTAAATTTAAGTGTTTTTTGTTTAGAAAACCCAATAGCGCAGATTTACAATTCATATTCGTACAGTATTTAAACTTCAAAGTAAAATCAAAACCGATAGGCATAACAAAATCCAAATCCACAAGTCTTTACAATAAACCAAAATTTATGAAACCAAAAACCATTTGCTTAATTGGATTGTTCTTTTTTGTACTAAGTTATATTATGTTTTCAAACAGTGCTGCTTTTGAGTATTTCAAAAAACCTGTCGATTTTGCACATTGGTTTAATTTAATCGGAGCTTGTTTGTTGTTATCATTCAATAATGTATTTCCAAAAAGCAGATTAAATTCCGTTGCTTCTGTCATAACAGCTTTTGGAGTTGTTGCCCACATAGGACTTTGTACCATTGATTTTATCATGTGGAGTTATGGAGACAATGAAGTTGCAAAATCTGCCTTAAGCGAACATTTAAGTAATACCCCATCTATTTTGTTTCCGTTTGTTGTTGTGGGACCTTCTTTGCTTTTTGTTGGGTTGGCTGTTCATGCGTTCAACTTTATCAAAACGCATATGGTAAGTGCTTTAATGGTAATAATTGGTGCACCGTTGGTAGGTTTTTCTTTTTTTATATTAAAAAATGGAATTTTAATGTTGTTGAGCTGTCTCATTTTTTCTTTAGGATTAGTATTGCTTCTTCATCGAAAAGAAAGTGCAGAAATCTCAATTGTTTAATTTGTATATTTAACTTTTCTAAGTGCCAATAAGTTTTTATGAAAAAGAAATATACATTCAAGAAGATTTTAAAAACCATTTGGATATCGGCAGGAGTACTTTTTACACTTTGGATGTTTTACTCTTATCAATCTCGCGGTGTTGATGAATCTCTTTTTCAAAGCAATAATATAATTAGAGTAGAAAACACAGATAACTATTTTTTATTTACGCCTAAAAAGGAATTCAAAAACGTTGTTGTTTTTTATCCGGGCGCCATGGTTGAAACTGAAGCGTATGTTCCGCTTTGCAGAAAAATAGCAGATAACGGTATTCAGGTTTATTTAATAAAAATGCCCTGGCGACTTGCATCAAAAGGATACAATAAACCTAAAGAGTTAAATCTTTTTAACGATAGTACCAAAAACTATATTCTGGCAGGACATTCACAGGGAGGAAAAATGGCAGCGCAATTTGTATATGAAAACCCCAAATTAATAGATAAACTGATATTGATTGGGACTACACATCCAAGGGATATTTCACTTGCACAATCTGAAATTCCAATTTTAAAAATTTACGGTTCCAATGATGGTGTTGCAAGCGAAAAATCAATGTTTGACAATAAGTCAAAATTACCGAAATCTGCAAAATTCTCATGTATTGAGGGAGCAAACCACGCTCAGTTTGGTTATTATGGTTTTCAGCTGGGAGACGATAAAGCGGATATTAGCAGGGAGCAACAGCAGAAGCAAACTTTAGCAGAGATATTGAAATTTATAAATGAATAAGATGTATGGCTTCTGAAAATCATTGTCATCCTGAGCGGAGTCGAAGGCTTTCTAGCTGAAAGGGCTTCGACTCCGCCTGACACCTATCTACGAGTTTGAATAATTAAAATTATATACAAAATGACATCAGAAATTATTTCAGCAACACCTGATCGTGAGATTGTAACAACCAGAATAATAAACGAAACAAGAGATCTTGTTTATTCTGCCTGGTCTGATCCGGATCATTTAAAAAATTGGTGGGGACCAAAAGGATTTACCAATACTTTTCACGAATTTGATCTGAGACCCGGAGGGAAATGGAGTTTTATTATGCACGGACCTGAAAAAGGGAATTATCCTAATGAATGTGAATTTACAAAAGTAGAAAAACCAAGCCTTATTGCCTGGAAACGATTTTCAAAACCGCTTTTTCAGGTTGCTGTTACTTTTGATGAAGTATCTGAGAATTCGACAAAAGTTGTTTTCAAAATGATTTTCGATACTGCCGAAGAGTGTGAAAAATTAAAACCATTTGTAGTGGATAAAAATGAAGAAAACTTTGATAAACTCGAAATTGAGTTGTCAAAAATGAAATGACAGAATCAAATTCATAATTGACTAAATATTTAAAGTTTATTACGATTGTACTTAAACAATAAGAAGTAAATTTGACTAATCACATTCCTGCAAACACACAATAATTGAATAAATATCTAAAATATATTCTTTCTCTCTTTCTGGCTTTTGTCCTGATTGCGAATGATGGTACTTTGGATTCTCAGGCAAAATCAGCAGATTATTACCAGTCTTCCTTTGTAATACTAAAACAGGAATTAGATTTTAAGGATTCCCGATCGTATGTTTTAGGTCAAGTTGTTTCCCATGTACAAACTTCGTTTTCAATTCCTGTACTTTCTCTGGGATTTTCAGTTGTTTGTAGTTTTCAAATTCGGGTTCTTTTAAAATTGCGAAGACTTCATTATCAAAATATAAATTCATTTATAAAACAATCTGTCTTTGTAAATGAACTTATCACTTCAAACAATTTATATAAAAGTTTATACAGCGCTTAGAGAATTTATTTTCTAAGAATTTGCGCTTCAACGCATAAGATGATACCATAATGTCTAATTATTTATCATTTGTAAAATGTATAAACACAAAAATAAAACACGTTTGAAGAAATCCAAACGACCTGTTCTTTGGTTAAAAAGAAAACTTATTTTAATTATGACGGCTTTTATGCTCGGAATGTCAAACGGAATGGATATGGAAGACCGAACAATGAATGGAAATCAGATTCATACAGAACAACAGGATAAGAAGGATTGATTTGGATAAAAAATCTTTTTTAATCTTTATAATCTGAGGCAAAAAACGATTACAAAGTCTTTGCGAGGAACGAAGCAACCACATTTAGTATATAATATTTGGCTGCTGTTGCTTTTGTCAGTGTGGTTGCTTCGTTCCTCAA
>NZ_AKJZ01000041.1 GCF_000282055.1 Flavobacterium sp. CF136 | reverse complement strand
ACAAATTTATAATTAAATTTGATAATAATGAGCTCGATATTTTATCGGGCTCATTTTGTTTAAATTTGATTTAATTCTTTCGTTATTGTAATAGATTATATATCTATTAATTTCTTTTTTTAATTGTTCTATTGATTTGAATTTTTGGGTATAAAACATTTCAGATTTTAATATTCCAAAGAAGTTTTCAATAATTGCATTATCTAAGCAGTTTCCTTTTCTTGACATACTTTGTTTGATTCCTTTTTGTTTTAATAAATGCTGGTAATGGCTCATCTGGTACTGCCAGCCTTGGTCAGAATGAAGTATTAAATTTGTATTATCCGGTATTTTCCTAAAGGCTTTTTTCAGCATCATAACTACTTGATTGAACACTGGTTTCTCTGTGAGTTCATAGCTGATTATTTCCCCGTTAAACAAGTCAATTACTGGTGATAAATATAATTTGTTTCCCCCTACGTTGAACTCTGTGATATCGGTTGCCCATTTTTGATTTGGAGCTTCTGCTTTAAAATTTCGTTCTAGTATATTTGGAGCTATTTTACCATTTTCACCTTTATAAGATTTATACTTTTTTACTCTAATAATACTTTTCAGCCCTAATAGATTCATTAATCTGAGAACTGTTTTATGATTGATAAGCAACCCTCTGTTTTGCAGTTCATCGGTTATCCTTCTATAGCCATAACGTCCTTTATGCTTTTGATAAATGACTTTAATCAGTTCTTTAGTTTCTTTATATTTATCAGGTGATTTACTTTGTTTTTGATGATAATAAAAACTGCTGCGCGCCATATTTGCCAGGTTCAGAAGTAATTCCAAACCAAATTTATGCCTTAATTCATTTATGGCTTTGGATTTTTCCTGGCTTGAATTAAGGCTTGAAGCTTTTTTAGCAATTCATTCTCACAGCGAAGTCTCTCGTTCTCTTTTAGTAGCTCTTGCTCTCTTGTCAAGGGCTTGTCTGATTTGCGTTTTTTGCCTTTATGGTCACTCATCGATACGGGTCTGCCTCTTTGTTTTGGTTTTAATCCTGTTAGCCCAAAGTTAGCAAAATCTTTTTTCCATTTTAAAATCATGGAAATATTGGGAATATTAAATCTTATGCCAGCCTGCATCAAGGAAAGAGATTCCTTTTCTATGCTTTTGAGCACTTTTAGCTTAAATTCGGCTGAATAGCTTTGATTAATTCGTGGCAATAAACCAATTTCACCATATATCTTATAAAAACTGACCCACTTACGAATATTCCATCTTGCAGTCTGCTTCAATTTTGAAACATATCCAGCTGAATATTTTTCCTTTAAAACCAATTCTACACATTCTAATCTAAATGCATAGTCATACTTTGTTTTTCTTTCCATAAAAAATGCCCCAAATAGTGTCTAACTTTTTGGGGCATGTTCATAGTCCGGCTTTTATCTTTATTCTTTACTCTATTTTCTATACTCCAAAATTTTAGAACACTTCAGAAGCTTCTTTCAGTTTCTCCATATTGTTTACCAATTGCAACTCGGCAACAATTTTCTGGATATCACCATTCATGATATTTCCTAGATCGTATAAAGTCAAACCAACCCTGTGATCTGTTACACGGCCCTGAGCGTAGTTGTACGTACGAATCTTAGCCGAACGGTCACCCGAACTTACCTGCGATGTACGTTTTGTAGCATCTTCAGCCTCTTTTTTGGCCAATTCCTGCTCATACAAACGAGAACGTAAAACCGTCAATGCTTTATCTTTATTTTTATGCTGTGATTTCTGATCCTGACATTGCGCCACCAATCCGGTTGGAATGTGCGTTAAACGTACAGCAGATTTTGTTGTATTAACCGATTGCCCACCAGGCCCTGATGAACAGAAGAAATCTACACGAACATCATTCATATCAATCTGAACATCAAACTCTTCCGCTTCCGGCAAAACCATTACCGTAGCCGCCGATGTATGCACACGACCCTGAGTTTCCGTCTGAGGAACACGCTGAACGCGGTGAACACCCGCTTCAAACTTCAAAGTTCCGTAAACATCTTCTCCGGTAACTTCAAAAATAACCTCTTTGAAACCTCCCGAAGTTCCTTCGTTCATATCCACAACCGAAGTTCTCCAGCCTTGATTCTCACAATATTTAGTATACATTCTGAACAAATCCCCGGCAAAAATACTCGCTTCGTCCCCACCCGTTCCGGCACGAATCTCAACCATCACGTTTTTAGCATCTTCAGGATCTTTAGGGATCAACATAAATTTGATTTCTTCCTCAAGTTCCGGCAGTCTTTCTTTTGCTTCGTCCAATTGCATTTTGGCCATTTCGGTCATATCTGCATCACTTCCATCAGCAATAATTTCGTTTGCCTCATCTATATTAGCCATCAAAAGCACGTATTCATCACGCTTTTCAGCCAATGCTTTCAGGTTTTTGTACTCTTGATTCAATTGCACATAACGTTTCTGATCAGAAATAACATCCGGCTGGATAATCAAATCCGAAATCTCGTCAAAACGCTGTTTTACTATTTGAAGTCTATCTAACATTTTCTAATTCCTTTTATTGGAGTGCAAATTTACGAAAAATAGTTGATAGTTAAAAGTTGTTCGTTGATGGTTTTTTTAGGAGCTGATTCCTGCTATTCGCTATATCTTTTTAGGCATAATATTTTCGGTTGAATGAGATATTTTCGTTTGCCTAAAAAGGATGCCGCTTCTATCAGGGCTAGGGGGCATTTGTTATTTAAAAAGAAGTTTCAAGGTTTTTGTAAGGTTTTGGATTTCTTTAAAGCATTTATGTTTATAAAATAATTTTAACCAGTTTTTCGAGGTTAATTTATATATTTGAGGAATTAGAAATAGTTTTCGTAGTAATAGAATTAAAAAACACTAGATCTATAAATTTAAAAATAAGGTGCAAATAATACACTAATAAAATAATGAAATTATATGGAAAAATGTTTTGTAATACAACCTTTCGATAATGATAAATTTGACAAAAGATTTGTCGATATTTTTGAACCCGCAATTATAAAAGCTGAATTTAAGCCATACCGAATTGACAAAGATCTCAGTGTTAGGATTCCAATTGATGATATTGAAAAAGGAATTATTGATAGTGGTATTTGCTTTGCGGAAATTACAAGCGACAATCCAAATGTTTGGTATGAATTGGGATATGCATTTGCGTGCAATAAAGATGTCATAATGGTATGTTCTGATGAAAGAATTGGAAAATTTCCATTTGATATTCAGCATAGACATATTATAACTTACAAGACAAGTTCTACAAGTGATTTTAATATTTTAGGAGATACTATAACTCGAAAAATAAAAGCATTTCAAATAAAATCAAAAACAGTAAAACAATTAAATACTACGCCTGTGGTAGAAACTGAAGGCTTAAAAGGGCACGAAATTGCATTGTTAATTTTAATGATGGAAGACCAAGTTTCATCAGAAGATAGTTCATCAGTATATAGATTAAAAAATGAAATGGCAAAATCTGGCTATACCGATATAGCAACAAGCGTTGGTATTAGAACTCTAAATAAATTAGGCTTAATAGAGATCGTTAAAGAATATGAGCATTGGAATAATGGAGAAGAATATTTTGCTTGTAAGTTACTAGAAAAAGGAGAACATTGGATTCTATCAAATCAAGATCAACTAGAATTTAGAACAAAAAACTTAACAAATGAGCCAGATTTACCATTCTAAAAAGACGATTAAATTTAAAAACAGTAATAAAAAGACCGACATAAAGTCGGTCTTTAACTCTTAGGGGAACGAATTAGACTTGTAGTTTACAACTTTACAGAGGTAAAACTCGAGCCCCTTTCTGTATGTTTAATTTGATAGTTTTCGAATTATAGTATTATTGTACAAAAATACAAATAAAATTTCAAAATGCAAAATCTTAATTTAGAATATGAGGTTAATCCTTTAGAACGAATATTTTTAGACAAATCTATAGAATGTCTTTTTTATAATTCAATAGATAGCTATAGATTACGTTTACACAATCCAAAATCATTGATCGAAGAATTAATAATTGTAATAAATTCATCAATTAATGGTGTACTCACAAACAACGAATATGTAGAATTTACATCAAAAGAACTTAAAAAAATATTAGAAGATGATACTGATGTTTTAATTTTTAAAAGTGTTAGTAAAAAACATTATCTGGATATATTATCAAAACCAACTCGAAACAACTATAAATTAATTCAACAATCAAGTAAATTTATCTTAAAATACAATCAGGATTATTTTACAACAATTTTTGATGAAATTTATAGAATTTTAGATTCCTTTAAATATTTTCTAAATAATAAATATCAAATTGATTCAGCAAAGGAAAAGGAATTAAATATGGTTAAAAAAAGACTAATTGTACTAGTTGATTATTTTTACATTGAATTACTTACAAATGGTTTCTCTAAACAATATTTATATAAAATATTTCAAAGCATATTTAAATTTCATAGAAAATCCTCAACAAACTTTGATATTCAATTTAAAATTTTTGAGAGTATAATATTTAAAAAAGATGAAAATTTTAAAATTATTTTTGCTTTCAAGGATCGATCCTTTCAATTTCATGAATTGAATAGAATTGACTCTTCATATTTTTTAATTGATAGGAAAGAAAGAAATAAATTAAAACCAATTATTTCAGAAGAAGGAAAAATATTTTTAGAAAAAAATGCAGCCAATATTTTAATAGGTTTAGAGTATAAAACAAAAGATCATTTCAAATCTGTTCAACAAGGAATTGATAAGCTATCTAAGGATTTAGACATTTATCATTTAGGGTATAATGTTAGACACTATAAGGTTGAATCACATTGTCTAACTATTGCGGAAAATGAGCCTTTAAAATCTACTGCGGTTCCTAGCAATTTTCAAATTGATGGAAAATTTAATAGCAATGCATTAGTATTTAATAATCTTTTAGAAAAAATTAAAAAACTTCAAGGAAGTAATATCGAAGAGGAAAGTTATCAAAAAATTTTGAGCGCAATTCGTTATTATCGAACTGGAAGTGAATCTCCTGAATTAGAAACAAAATTCTTAAATTATTGGATTGGACTTGAATTTATATTTACATCATTTACTATAGAGGAAAAGACAATCAATAGAATCCGTGATTATTTTTCAAAATGCCACAGTTTAATATATGTAAAAAGAAATTTATTTGATTTCCATTCTACCTTAGAAAGGCTGGGCGTTTCATCTTCTATAATTAATTATGGAGAGGATATGGACTATTTATTGACAAACAAAACCTTTGAAGATATTAAAAACAATACAGAGTCCGAACTTTTAAAATTTAGAGCTGAATATTTTCAAAAATGGTATCAAGAGCCTAATAAAATTCAGGAAGTTATTGATAGACATCAAAATAACATAAAATGGAATATTACAAGATTATATAGGATCCGTAATGAAATTGTTCATAATGCTGCAATTAAAAATGGAATTTATACTCATATTTCGCACTTGAAATACTATTTATCTTTTATATTAAATTCTATTTTAGATTTTATGACTGACAACGCCGTAGATATGGATAATGACGGTAGAATTTCAATTGAAGACTATTTTGTATCGCAAGAAATTCTTTTAGGATGTTTAAAAAGTCAAAAATTAGAAAAGTGGTTAGAAATTGAATATCCAAATCAAATTTTTCAATAACTCTTCCTAGCTGGTGCGAGTGTCGCTCGTGAAAACAACTAGATAGCGCGGATTTACAATCCGTGCCCACAACAGTGAGACACAATACAAAAACTCAAAGTAAAAAAAGCTACAAATTTATGTAGCTTTTTTCTATATTTATAAACAGAAAAACATCAATCTTGCAGGCACGGATTGCAAATCCGCGCGATCGAATTAGAGTATAATTAAAAAGTTTAAATTATCTACAATGATTAATAAGTCACTTCTTTTATTACTTCTGACATTCACGACAATTATAGCAACAGCTCAGGATTCGTTCAAGCCCGTAAGCCAGGATTCATTAAAGGGGACAATTACAAAGGAGAGACTATGGTGGGACGTTCAACACTACGGCATAAGTCTTGAAATAGATTTTGACAAAAGAAGAATTGTAGGAAAGAATACAATCGACTTTAAGATCGTTCAAAATCTCCATTCGCAATTTATGCAGATTGACCTTCAGGAACCATTATTAATTGACAGTATCAAAACGGGTACAACAAAATTAAAGTTTAAGAGGTATGGTGCTGCATATATAATTGACGCTCCTAAACTGAATAAAAAAAATGGTAAACTTGATATTTTTTATTCCGGGACTCCAAAAGAATCGAAAAACCCACCTTATGATGGTGGCTTTGTATGGGCAAAGGATTCTTTAAATCGAGAGTGGATTTCTGTGGCATGTCAAATGGTTGGAGGAAGTATTTGGTATCCATGCAAAGACCATTATAGTGAGGAGCCTGACCGCGGAGCTTCTTTGACAATTTCTATAAATGACTCTTTGGGAGTTTTAATTGGAAATGGACGACTGAAATCCCGAAGAAGTGTAAATGGCAAAACTGAATATACCTGGGCTGTAACAAACCCTATCAATAACTATGGTATTTCGTTTTATATAGGAAAGTATGTTAACATCAATGAGGTTTATAAAGGAGAGAAAGGAAATTTAGACCTGGATTTCTGGGTATTGGACTACAACCGAAATAAAGCAATTGGTCATTTAATTCCTGAAACAAAAAAGACAATAAAAGCTTTTGAAAAATGGTTTGGTCCTTATCCTTTTTATGAAGATGGAGTTAAAATGGTAGAATCATCTTATATAGGAATGGAACATCAAAGTGCAATAGCGTACGGAAATAAATTTAGGAAAGGACGTTTTTCATTTAAGAATCTAACAGACCTTGACTTACAAACCGATCGCCTGATAGTTCATGAGTTGGCTCACGAATGGTTCGGTAATAATATAACCATGTCAGACATTGCTGACAGGTGGGTTCAGGAAGGATTTGCTGCTTATGGAGAAGAACTGTTTATCGAAGAACTCCTGGGAAGAAGCGCAGGCAGGGATTTCTTTCTAACGAGGCTACCGAATAAAATAAAGAATAGAACTCCACTAATCTCGGACTACGGGATATTCAAGGATGCAGGAGACGACATGTATTTCAAAGGATGGGCAATTATTCATATGTTACGGGAAATCATCAATGACGACAAAAAGTTTCAAGGTTTTCTCAGAGCACTGAATAAGAAGTTTTATCATAAAACTATTTACTCCTATCAATTGGAAGAATTCTGCAGCAGCTTCTTTAAAAGGGATTTTACTAAGATTTTTAACCAGTATTTGAGATTTCCATCATTACCCATCCTTGAGTACAGCATAACCGACAATGAATTGAAGTATCGACTGGTTGCAGGCGTTCCGGACTTGGAAATTCCCATTAAATTAAATTCTCCCGACATGTGGATTACTGCGACAACAAATTGGACAGAAATCAAATTAAAGAACAAACCGTTAAAGCCATTTTCAGTTGACCCGAACTTTCTACTTGATATAAAACAAACTAATTAAGCGGGCAATACAACAGGTAATCAAAACCCTCCGCTAGCGCGTGCGGCCCGCTCATGTCCACAATCTTAGACCAGATCGCGCGGATATATCTGTCGGTTTGATCACTCGTATTTGCAACTCACACTCTGCGAAGTCTCCTGACTTAGTAGCAACAATGATAACTCTGATGGCGTGAATATGTCTTCGCGCTATCAGAATATAATTAAAAAGGAGCAAAATTATTATACACAATTTTAGATATCATAAATTAAAGAAATAACCTCAAAAAATATTAGGTTCACAAACAGGACGCTAGCCAGCCAGATAATTTGAAAAGCTCAACCATAAAAGTTGAGCTTTTTTATTTTTAAAAACAGGTATAAGTACTTGGTAGTTGGGGAGTATTTTGTAGTATAATTGTATGGAAATAAGTTTAGTGATTATGAATTTTCGGAAAATTTATAATTACTTAATGGTGAGCAATGAAATACTGTGTGGGCACAAGTCATACTATTTTATTTATACACATTTTTCTCGTCTTTATACCTAAATATGGAAGGCTTAAGACATTTTTTCAGAAGTCAGTTTCTTAATTGCTTAGTTTCAGGTATTCAAAAGAGATAACTACAAAAATTAACCAAAAAAAACCAATATGAAAACTACAAAAAAGGTATTACTTTTAATCACGCTAATCTCATTCTGTGCCTGTAAAAAGGAATCAAACGGAGAAAAAGGCAATTATACAAATATAAAAAAAAGTGCCACTGCTTCTGAGTGTTTAGCTCCTGCTGATTGGTTTACGATCGTAAACAACACTCGCCAGACTCCTCCGCCAAATGAAGGACCAACAAGCGTATTTGCCAACAATGCAACTGTAACGAATTGCGACTTTCATCAATGGTCCTGGCAAAAATTTCTTTGGCTCACCAATGAGGTCAATGGAGTGCCATTTTTTATGACCAATCTGATTCAGGTGAATGCCGCAGGTCAGAAATTAGATCCAGGTAATGGAATTGTTTTGACAGATACTGCTCAGGCAAGCTCTACTACTGATATTTTAAAAACACCTAATTATCCATCGGGTGTTCCTAAATCTACTACGGTCTATTATTCTATATTTATGGACAGACTTATGTACACAACAATGCTAAAATATGGTCCAATAGCAAAAAATGACCCTTCTAAAGTGAAAGGCATCACTTTTCCTGTAGGTTCATTAGAACTTAAAACCTCCTGGATTGATGCGAGTGTTCTTAAAGACCCTTCTTCTTATTTTATTACTCAGGGAGTAATCAATGGAGTAAAAACCAAAGTGGCTCTTTTGGGAATGCATGTAGTTGGAGTTGTAGAGAATCATCCCGAATTTGTATGGGCTACTTTTGAACATGAAAATCTTGCACCTGCTTACGATTGGTCAAAAGCTACGCCAACAACTGATGCACCGGTGACGAGTACGGTTGATTATCCTTTTTTTAATAAAAGCAGCACTGCAACGGTTACGAATATAACTTCAAAAAACGGGATTTATACAGATGTCTTTTCCGTTTAC
This sequence comes from Flavobacterium sp. CF136, assembly GCF_000282055.1. Taxonomy (GTDB): domain Bacteria; phylum Bacteroidota; class Bacteroidia; order Flavobacteriales; family Flavobacteriaceae; genus Flavobacterium. The sequence continues at coordinate 102,074 of NZ_AKJZ01000041.1, read as the reverse complement.
AAATATGGCGTTCCTGTTGAAAAAGCAATGAAAGGTTCTTATAATGTTCAGCTTTATATGAAAACAAGTCAAAATGGTTCGCAGAACTTCAATAATATTCGGATTATTAACCAAAGTGTTAAGTCACAGCTGAAAGGTATTTGGAATAATTATTTTTACAACGGTTCATTATGGATTAATACAGAAGGATACAATGGAACTCCGGCACAAGCAGCTTTATTAGACTCGTTAAGTGGTACTCTTTCAGAATCTACACCAGGAAAATTGACAAGAGGTTCCATTGCGGCCTATAATATTACCATGGAAACCTATGTTCAGGTAGGATTTGGAAAACCATCGTCTATACATGCAAATACAGTTGATAATATTGTTAATTGCTTCTCCTGTCATAACACATCTCATAGATCGAATCTTTCGCCGCTTTTTATTAGCCATGTCTTTACAGGATATGTAGGAAGCCTGCAGGGTTTAAACAGAAAACAAATCAAACAGGAACATGTTAATGAAATTATGGCAGATTATAACTTACGCCTAAAAGTAAAATAGTTAAATAGCAAGCCACTTTATCTTTTAATGTACGGCAAAAAAATTATAAGTACAAAAAACCACAAGCTTCTGTTTGTGGTTTTTTTTATGTTTTATTCATGGGATATTATACCGGTTTAGAAAATAATTCAGTAGATTTTATTTTAAAGTATTAAACTAATTAAAAGAATTAGAAATTCAAATCGAAACTATTCACCTTAAATATATGAACCTATTTAAAAACTCTGAGCAGGATTTAAAAAGTTTTTTTGAAGATATAAGTAGTACTTTACATAATCTAATTAAGTAAAACTACCGCTAGCAGTCGTTTGGCGCACATAGTAGATCCACATCACGAATTCTTTAGAATTTGAGAAAAAAAAACTTTGTGCTTGGAATAATTAGTGATAATTTTATAGCCGACTTCGCCAAGTCGCGGAACGTTATAAACAAGATTGAATAATCCACGTAATTTAAACCCCAAAAAAATATGAAGAAATTTTTAAAAGTATCCAGTCTTATAATCTTATTGTTGATTGTTTCTATTTGCAACGCACAGAATAACAAAAAAGAGCAAAAAGGAGAAAAAATAGCTATTGTTCTTGATGCTGTTGAAAATGTAGTTAAAGATTATAATATGAGGAATGACCTTATTAAAAAATTCAATTTTGATTCATCCCTGAGAGGATCAAATCTAGTAAAATTTGACAGTATCAAAGGGCTTACAATTAAAATACAAAAAAATAATAATGAAGAATTGTTAATTTTGAAAAATGAATTTAAAAATGATAATAATGAAGAAATTTTCAATATCGGCATAAAATATTTAGAATCTATAAAAAAAATAGAAGTTGTCTTGCCAATTTTATTTGATAAAATACATAAACTCATAATTGGCGAGGACTTTAGCGATGAAAACATAGAAAAAGTAAATATTGCTTTAAAAAATTATGAAACGGCAAAAGTAATTTATAAAAATGAATTAAGGGACTATGCTATTAAAAACAATCTTTATTGAAATAATAGACATAAATTTTAATTCCCTGCGAGTGTTCATTGGTGAAAATCGCGATTGCTCTGCAAAGTTTCTACTACGTTTGTATCGAGTGTTTATTTATAGCGTAATCGTAGCGTTTGCAACGCGATTACTTTACTTTAAGAATTCCTTTCCATGACAGCTATCCTATAAACACCACTAAATGTGATTGCAACGAACTTTGCAGTTTTTCTTTGTGTAATTTTTGAAATTATACAACAGCACATTCAATCTTTTTTTCCTGAATTATCTTCAAATCAATTATTTTTTGAGCAACAGTTCCTTTTTCAAATAAGCGAATGAATTTGAAAACGGCACTAACAAAATACCCCGGGTTTGAAACTAATCGGGCGATTTCTGTAATTCTTTCATCTCTTAGCTTTATGCAGGCTTCTCTTTGGTTTTCCGGAAGTGCCACAAATTCATTGGCAAATTTCCAGGCACCATCTCTGGCGGTTTCCATACTAAAATCAATAAAGAAGTTGTCTATTTTACCCGTTAATTTTAGTATAATCGTGAGCGTTGGCCAAATTTTGATTAAGCATTTTTCGACACTTCCAACCAGATTGCTAAGAATGGTGTTTATTTGATCGAAATCAGATTTTAAGTCTTCAATGTCTTCTATCGTACTGACCTGGGCTGAAGCTATTCCTAAATCCAGATTCACATGTGCATTAATTCCGAGCAGTAAGTGCTGAACAACTATTGGCCAAAAAGTTTCTGCTTGCTGAAAGGAGAATTCCCAACATTCGGATGGTTTTTCTTTGGCTTTATATTGGTAATAGGCTTTTAAATACCGATTGGCAAAAATGACATCCAGTTTTTCCATTCGCTCCCCATTTTGAAAAGAACCATTGCCAATCCCTTCTTTGATTCTTACAGTAACTTCACGATATAGCATAGTAAACAAACCTATAGCGTTTTGTTCTTTTTTTGATATTTCAATTATTTCATCCAATAGCTGGATAACTTCGTCTATAGTAGTAGCTTGTTTTATATTCATTATAGTTGGTTATGGTTAATTAGGAAGAGCGAATATACGAATAATACAAAATAAGAAGGAGAAAAATATTACAATTACAAAAAAAATGTTAAATTTATTTTTTTTAAAGCAATCATTACTAACCAATTAACCAAACTTAAACTGATTATGAAATCAAAATTTATTAAAACAACCCAGTGTATTCTGGCAACCATCGTTGTTGCGTGCACAAGTCCAACGTTGGAATCAGATGCAGCAATGCCGGAATCAAATACCAAAACCAGCGTATCGACACAAAAAATGGCCGGATATAACCTGGTTGTAGATATCAATGGTACAGGAGATTATAAAACAATTCAGCAAGCGTTTACTGCCGTAACCGCAAACAATACTGCCGAAACAAAAATTTTTATAAAAAACGGAAGATATAAAGAGAAATTGGTACTGCCAAAAGACAAAATCAATGTCACCATTGTGGGCGAAAGCAAAGACGGCGTGATTATTACCTATAACGATTATGCATCTAAACTCAATAGTGCTGGAACAGCAATAGGCACAAGCGGATCGGCAAGTTTTGTTATTACGGGGAGTAATTTCAAAGCCAGTTCGGTTACTTTTGAGAACAGTTCGGGCAATGTTGGACAGGCTGTAGCTGTTCGTGTAGATGGTGACAAAGCTATTTTTAATAATTGCAATTTTTTAGGATTTCAGGACACATTATACACACGAACAGACACGAGCAGACAATATTACTACAAATGCTACATTGCCGGTGCTACCGACTTTATTTTTGGCGCATCGACAGCGGTTTTTGACCAATGTCAAATTTTCGCTAAAAAAGGCGGCACCTATATTACAGCTGCAAGTACCAGTCAAACCAGTAAATTTGGGTACGTTTTCCTAAATTGTAATTTAAGGACCGATTCGGGCAAGGCAACTTATTATTTGGGCCGTCCATGGGGTAATTATGCCAAAACAGTTTTTATAAATTGCGACATGGCCAACCATATTAAACCGGAGGGATGGCACAACTGGAGTAAACCGGAAGCCGAATCAACAACTTTTTATGGCGAGTACAAATCTACCGGATTGGGCGGCAATATGAGTTCAAGGGTAAAATGGTCACACCCGCTCTCAGACGCACAAGCAAAAGAATATACTGTTTCCAAAATATTCAACGGTTGGGTTCCTGTACTGTAAACCTATTATTATTGGCGCTCGCTTATAACGAGTGCCAATTTTTATTTATAATGCAATCGCAGCTTTTGTTACGTGATTACTAACATATCTTAATGGATTTTAAAATATTAACTTCTAATTACGTTTTTGATTGAAATATAGAAGTATCAACTTCATTTTTTTGATATAAATTTGACATTGTTATTGCAAGGTTTGACTTTGTACAACAAACGGCAAAAAATTAATCAAAAACATGAACAATGACTTCTATTACAAATTCATCCTCCCGGACAAGCCACTAGCTGACTTTGTAGAAAATATCGGGATGTTTCATAATCAATCAGACAGAGCAAAAGAAGTGGTTCTGATGCCTGACGGAAGAGTTGATTTGTTTTTTATGCAATCTGAATCAGCCCCTTTTCAGGTTACGCTTATTGGCTTGGAAACGGTACCGGAAGAAAGAATTATTCCACCACACACACTTGCCTATAAAGTCAGTTTTAAACCACTGGGAGTTGAATATATTTTACAAACTTCTATTGCTGATATTTTAAACAGTGCAAAAAATCTACCAAAAAACTTTTGGAATATCAATACCGATGATTTGAAAGATTTTGAGGCGTTTCATCAAAAAACAGTACTAAAACTAAACGAACTTTTGCCCAGCGAAATTGACGAAAGAAAACGCAAACTATTTGAATTGATTTATGCTTCAAACGGCGAAATAAAAGTAGAAGCACTTTCAGAAAAAATAATCTGGAGCAGCAGGCAGATCAACCGTTATTTCAACAAGCAATTTGGACTTTCATTAAACGCATTCTGCAAAATTTTACGCTTTAAGGCATCATTGCAGCATATTGCAAAAGGAAAACTTTTCCCGGAGTTAAACTTCACTGATCAAACCCATTTCATAAAAGAGATCAGGAAATTTTCAGGTGTAGTACCCAGCGAATTGCTAAAAAATAAAGATGACCGATTTATACTATTATCCGTCCTGAAACAGCAATAATTTTGAACCGTATTTAAAAACTATACGGAATGTTACCAGAAAACAAACAAGTCGCCATCATCGGCGGCGGTCCAGGCGGACTTACCTTAGCCAGACTTTTACAATTGCAAAACGTAAATGTAAAAGTGTACGAAAGAGATTTGAATAAAAATGCACGAGTACAAGGCTCACCTTTAGATTTGCACGATGAATCAGGTTTGGCTGCTATTCACAAAGCTAATTTATTTGAAGAATTTAAAAATAATTTTATGCCTGGTGCAGACAAAACGATCATCCTGGACGAAAATGGCACTATATTTTTCAGTGACCATGAAACGAATCCTGAGCAAGATTTTGGCAATGAACATTTTCGTCCTGAAATCGATCGTGGTGTATTACGAAAAATATTGCTGGAATCCTTATCGCCGGAAACGGTAGTATGGAACAGTCATTTTATTTCGATGGAAAAACAAAATGAAGGCTGGTTATTGCATTTCAAAAATGGCTCATATGCTTACGCTGACATTGTAATTGGTTCTGATGGTGCCAACTCTAAAATCCGACCTTACATCACAGACATCAAACCATACTATTCTGGCATAACGATGCTTGAAGGCAGTATTTACGAATCCAAAAAAGCAGCACCTTATATCGATTCCTTACTAAATGACGGTAAAATAATGGCATTCGGAAATACAAAAAACATATTAATGGGACAAAAAGGCGGTGGTGACCTTGGTTTTTACGCGAGCTTTAAAGCAAATGAAAATTGGGCTGTAACCAACGAATTGAATTATGCTGATAAAACACAAATGTTAGAATGGTTTAAAAAAGACTATCCTGAATGGGGCAGTATTTGGTATGAACTATTCGAAAATGTTTCAGCACCTTTTATTCCACGTCCGATTTATTGCATGCCTTTAGATCAAACCTGGGAAACTTTGCCTAATGTAACAATAATTGGTGATGCCGCACACGTAATGCCTCCTTTTGCAGGCGAAGGCGCTAATATGGCCATGCTTGATGCATTGGAATTAAGCGAATGCCTGACCTCTGATCAATATAATACAGTACAGGAGGCTATTTCTTTTTATGAATCAAATATGCGTGAAAGAGCATCAAAAGCAGCACAGGAATCCCTTGAAAATGGTGAGAAAATGCACTCGAAAGAGGCGTTGAAAACAATGCTGGAATTTTTTAACGAACATTAAATAAATTTAGCCATTGCCTTTCTCATTATTTTATGAAAAGGTTAGATTCAGCTAGAGACACACTCCTATTTCCTCTAAGTTTTAAGCCTTATTAGTCAACGTATAGATTTACTTTAAATTAAAAATGTATACTTATTTGTTTACTTTTTTATAAAAATATAAACTTATAAATTGACTTTATTTTTTATTTGTAAATAAATATGTTTACTTTTGTATTGAATTGTAAACACAATTACTATGCGTAATCAAAAAAAATTGCTAATTGAGCAACTGGATAGAAAACTAAAACCTTATCAAGGAACTGAAAAAGTAATTATTCCATCACAAGGCTGGGTTTATACTATCAGAACTACGTTAAATATGACACTTGAACAATTAGGCAATAAATTAAACATGACTAAGCAAGGTGCCAAAAACATTGAAAAAAGAGAATCTTCTGAAGCGATATCAATTAAATCCCTTAAAGAGATTGGTAATGCATTAGACATGAAATTTGTATATGGATTTGTTCCTAACCATGGGACAATTGAAAATCTCATCAATTATAAAGCATCAGAACTGGCAAAAAAAATTGTTCTAAGAACCAGCAACAATATGAAATTAGAAAACCAGGAAAATAGTGATGAACAGATAGATAGAGCCATAAAAGAATTAGCAAGTGAAATAAAAAGAGAAATGCGTAAATCATTATGGGAATAGAATTTGTTTATGAGGATGGTCAAACACCACTAAATGATGACGAAAAAGAAGGAATATTAATAAAATCAATAACTACCCATGGCGAATTGGACGAACATGAACAATTAAACATTGAAAAAGCCATTGAATGGGTAATTGGTTTGAAACTGGAAAAAGAGAGAATATTAACGGAAGAATTTATAAAAACTTTACATAAAAAAATGTTAGGAAAAGTTTGGCGATGGGCAGGAGAATTTAGAAGATCAGAAAAAAACATTGGTGTAAAATGGATCAATATTGGAATCGATTTAAGAACATTACTTGATGATACAAAATTTTGGATTGAAAATAAAACATTTCCTCCAGATGAAATAGCCATACGTTTTAAGCATAGATTAGTTAATATTCACTGTTTCCCAAATGGAAATGGAAGACATTCCAGAATAATGGCTGACATAATAATTGAATCTGTTTTTGGAGAAACTATTTTCACCTGGAATCATTCAAATATGGTAAAGGCCAACGAAACACGAGCAGAATATATAAAATCAATCAGAGAAGCTGACAAAGGAAATATTAAACGATTAATTAATTTTGCCAGAACCTGACAAAAGGTGTCACAATTATAATAGCTGTGAGAAATTTATTTATATTTAAAATACCTTCTTCACGTAAATAAATACTGCTAGCAAAACTCCATAAAAATTTCATTTCAATACCAAATTCTAAATTCCTAATTTGCACCTTCAAAATTAGAAGAAAAAAATGAAGGTCTGTATTGCCGAGAAACCAAGTGTAGCACGAGAAATCGCATCCGTTTTGGGAGCCAATACCAAGCATGATGGCTATTACGAAGGCAACGGTTATGCCGTGACTTACACTTTTGGGCATTTATGTACTTTAAAAGAACCTAACGATTATAAACCGCATTGGAAAAGCTGGGATTTGAATAACCTGCCTATGCTTCCGGAGAAATTTGAAACCAAAGTGGTACAGAATTCGGGCATTGAAAAGCAGTTTAAAATTATAAAAAGCTTATTTGACAAAGCCGAATTGGTAATCAACTGCGGGGATGCCGGGCAAGAAGGAGAATTGATTCAGCGTTGGGTAATGAACGAAGCGCATTATAAAGGAGAAGTTCAGCGCTTATGGATTTCGTCCCTAACCACCGAAGCCATAAAAGAAGGTTTCGAAAACCTGAAACCATCTGCCAACTACGATAATTTATTCTACGCCGGATTTTCAAGAGCAATTGGCGACTGGTTATTGGGTATGAATGCTACGCGCTTGTATACCGTAAAACATGGCGGTTACAAACAAGTTTTGTCTATTGGCCGTGTACAGACACCAACCTTAGCGATGGTTGTGGACCGATTTAAAGAAATTGAAAATTTTAAACCGCAACCCTACTGGGAATTACAGACTTTATACAGAGAAATACTTTTTAGTTATGAAGAAGGCCGTTTTTTGAATAAAGAAGACGGTGAAATTTTAGCTAATAAAGTTAAAGAAAGTGAGTTTGAAATTGTTTCTGTTGAAAAAAAGAACGGAAATGAGTTTGCACCAAAACTATTTGATTTAACTGGTTTACAAGTATATTGCAATACAAAATTTGGGTTTTCGGCAGATGAAACACTTAAAATCGCACAAAGTTTATACGAACAAAAAGTCGTTACGTATCCAAGAGTCGATACTACGTTTTTACCAAGTGATATTTATCCGAAAGTGCCCGGAATTCTACAAAAATTATCGAATTACAGTACATTGACACAACCGCTTTTAGAAAAAAAAATAAAAAAATCGCCTAAGGTTTTTAATGACAAAAAAGTAACGGATCACCATGCAATTATTCCAACCGGAATAGAAATCAATTTGCCACACAATCAGCAGCAAGTGTATGACATTATTGTAAAACGTTTTATTGCCGTTTTTTACGACGATTGTTTGGTTGCCAATACCACAGTAATTGGAAAAGCAGCCGATGTAATGTTCAAAACCACCGGAAAAGAAATCCTGAAAAAAGGATTTCGTGTTGTTTTCGAAGACCCAAACGCAAAAGAAAAAGAAGCGGATTTATTACCAGGTTTTGTTGTGGGAGAAAAAGGTCCGCACGAGCCTTCATTTTTAGAAAAAGAAACCAAACCACCAAATCAGTTTACGGAAGCTACTTTATTGCGTGCCATGGAAACTGCAGGAAAGCAAGTAGATGATGAAGATTTACGCGAATTGATGAAAGAAAATGGTATTGGGCGTCCGTCAACACGAGCTAATATTATTGAAACGCTTTTTAAACGTCAATACATTGTTCGAAATAAAAAACAGGTGTTGCCAACACCAACCGGAATTCAGCTTATTGATACCATTCAAAATGAATTAATAAAATCAGCTGAATTAACAGGTTCCTGGGAAAAGCAACTGAAAGATATTGAAAAAGGGACTTTTACCGCAGCTGCATTTATTAAAAACATGAAACGCATGGTTGAAGCTTTGGTATATGAAGTACGGAGTGAAACTACTCACGCTAATATTTCGCATGCAGGAAATATCCAAAAAGAGCTGCCTAAAGTTGAGAAAAAGAAAGCAGCAGGAATTTTGGCAGAAACTTGTCCAAAATGTAAAAAAGGGAATCTCATAAAAGGTAAATCGGCTTACGGATGCAGCGAATATAAGTCGGGTTGTGATTTTGTATTGCCTTATGTTTTTGCTGAGAAAAAGATTTCAGAAAACCAATATTTAAGATTGCTTCAAAAAGGATCAACTGTAAATTTGAAAGACTTTAAAACCAATGACGGCACAGTCGAAGGATTAATACGATTTGAGGAAGGCTTCAAACTTAAATTAGAAACGAAGAAAACAGCTCCGAAAGCAATATCAGATACATTAATATGTCCCAAATGTAAAAAGGGAACGGTTCTGAAAGGTAAAACTGCTTACGGCTGTGGTGATTATAAATTAGGCTGTGACTTTAAAGTAACTTTTGATGAAGTGAGAGCTAAACTAAAAAATCAAAAACCTACTAAGGAACTGGTTTATTCAATTTTGAACGAAAGCTTTTAATTGGATAAACGAATTTTTGATTATAATTTTTCGTCAGTTCGAGTGATTCCGCTTTTTTGCGGAATTGTATCGAGAACAAGAAAAATTAGAATTAAAAATGGTTCTCGATACATTTTTTGTTCCGTTTCACTACTCAAAAAACACTCGAACTGACGTTTTCAATAATGACTGCAAACAACTATCATTTTTTTCATACTTTAGTACTTCAATATAAACACCAAATATTCAAACATATGTTTCAGAAAATTACTTTTTTAACGCTCTTGTTAGCAGTTGTTTCTTGTCAGAAAAAAGATTCTGCCGAAAAAGATAAAATCAAAATAGCCGACTGGCTTATTGGAAACTGGGAAAACACTTCACCGGACGGCGTTCTGACTGAAAACTGGCAAAAACTAAATGACAGTACTTTTAGTGCAGCATCCTATTTAATAAAGGGAAAAGACACCATACATTTTGAAAGCATTGTTTTGGCACAAAAAGGAGAAACATTAAGCTATCTTGCCACTGTAAAAGGGCAAAATGATGATAAACCTGTCGCGTTTCCATCAACTGCTGCATCGGATAAACAATTGGTTTTTGAAAACCCAAAACACGATTATCCTCAAAAAATCACATATACCAAAGGCGTAAATAATACTTTAACTGCTGAAGTTACAGGGAAATTGCAAGGGAAATTGACTACGGAGAGATTTATTATGGTGAAGAAATAAATCTGTCACAAAGTCGCAGAGTCACTAAGAAAGATTTTTTTATTCTGCGACTTTGTGAGAACAAATAACCCTACTCCTCTGTCCCAATCTTATTCACCATCAAAATCATAAGACCGCCTAATAAAGCCATTACCAAAAACGCCCATTTCATACTTAGAAATTCAGAGATGAAACCCACCATTGGCGGAACTAACAGAAAACCAAGATAGCCAATTGTTGAAATAGAAGTCAAAGCAGAACCGCTGCTTAATTTTGTTGATCTTCCGGCAATGCTGAAAACCAACGGAACTACACAGGAAACTCCTACTCCAATCAAAACATAACCAAAAATTGTAGGGTAAACATATGGCATTATAAAGCAAATGGAAAATCCCAGTGTAATTAAAATTCCACTGTAAAACAGGATTTGTTTAACACCAAATCTCATCACGCCATAATCTCCTAAAAAACGCCCTAAAGTTACGGCTGTCATAAAAAACACAAATGCCGCTGTTGTCAATTTTGGCGAAGCGTGCAATATATTCTGAAAATAGATGCCGCTCCAGTCGTACATCGTATTTTCACAGGCCATTGAAACAAAACAAATTAAGGCAAACTTAATCATATTCTTATCTGGCATGGACAGGAATTTTTTCTTTTCCTGCGGTATAGGTTCAGTATGAATCGACATTGGGTAAAAGCAGGCTGTTACCGCCATCATGGCGACACTTATTCCCAGTAAATGAAAAGAAGGTGCGATATGCTGCGTTACCATCACATATCCTAAACCTGCTCCTGCGAATCCTGCCAGACTCCAAACGGCATGAAAACGTGTCACAATTGATTTTGGGTACAGTTTCTGAACTTCAAGGGCCTGAGCATTGATCGACAGATTAAAAATATTTCGGGAAGCCCCAAATATCAAAAGTATAAGTATCAATTGCCAGACAAAAGCAGCAAATCCAGGAAAGGCCAAAACAATATTAAACAAAACAGCTCCCAAAAGCATACAATATCGACTGCTGTACTTGTTTAATAATTTTCCTGTAAAAGGCATTGTAAACATCAGTCCAATCGGAAAAGCAAATAGCACGGCTCCAAATTGGGCTTCGGTTAAATTTAATTGTGTTTTAATATCGGGAATTCGGGATGCCCAGGAAGAATATCCAAATCCTGAAACGAAAAAAAATACAGTATTGGCTATTCTATATCCTTTGGGAGTGTTTTGTATTTTTTTTAAAAATGGAATAATCATTTAGTTGTTTCTATTTTAATTTGGCAGCAAAATTAAGTTTTTTTTCGTACAGGCTAATTTTTTACATTTGTATCGATTGATTTATTTCAAAAACCACTAATACCATTTAAACAATACCACAACTCTATGAACTATTCTAACCACCGAATTTTGCATTTTATTTTTATAATTTGTTTATTTTTAATTTCTTCTGCCAGTGTTTTTTCTCAACAAAGCAATGGAAAAATAAAAGGGATTATAACCACATCCGATGGTGATCCCGCAGCTGGTGTAAATGTTGTTCTTAAAAATTCAAAATATACTACAACTGCCAATGATGATGGCCGTTTCGAATTTAACAGAGTAAAACCTAACGCTTATACTTTACAAGTTTCATTAACAGGTTACGAAACACTTACTCAGGATATAACGGTTACCGAAAATCAAACTACAACGCTCCAATTACAATTAACCATTTCTAATAAACAATTAAAAGAAGTTATTATTACCAATGACAGGGGAAAAACTTTTCCGAAGCAAAGTGTGTATGTTTCTAAAATGCCTTTAAAAAACATTGAAAATCCACAGGTTTACAATGTAGTTTCATCAGAAATAATGAAAGAGCAAGCCATTACTAATTATGAAGATGCCTTAAAAAATGTACCCGGAATTCAAAAGTTATGGGAATCTACAGGGAGTGCCGGAGGCGGTGGATCCTTTTATACCCTTCGTGGTTTTGCAACACAGGCGAATATTGTAAATGGATTGCCAGGATTAACAAACGGTAGTTTAGATCCTGCTAACATTGAAAGAATTGAAGTTATAAAAGGCCCATCAGGAACTTTATTTGGAAGCAGCCTTATTTCTTATGGTGGACTTATAAATACCGTAACTAAAATACCTTATTCGGGTTTTGGCACAGAAGTCTCTTATCTTGCCGGGAGTTTTGGTCTTAACCGGGTTACCGCTGATGTAAATACTTCTGTAAATGAATCTGATAATGTTGCCATAAGAGTAAATGCAGCTTATCAAACAGAAAACAGTTTTCAGGATGCAGGTTTCCGTACTTCTTATTTTGTGGCTCCTGTCCTATCCTACAAGGTTAACGAAAAATTATCTTTCCTAATTAATACCGAATTTATGCAGGAAGAAAAAACAACACCTGCAATGCTATTTTTAGGAAGAAGCAAATCTTTACAATTTTCCAATATTGATGAATTAAATTATAACACAAAGTTGTCTTTTACTAACAATGACTTATCGATAAAAAACCCAAAATACAACTTACAGGCACAAATGAATTATAAAATATCGGATCAATGGACTTCGCAAACGGCATTATCCAGAGGATCTACAAAATCTAATGGATATTACTCATATCTTTCCGATAATCAAGACGGACAGGGAGATTTTTCTATTTATATAACCAAAGAAAATTCATTTACTACAACCACTGATATTCAGCAGAACTTTATTGGTGATTTCAAAATTAGCAATATGCGCAATCGAATTGTAATTGGTCTTGATTATTTTCAAAAAGATGTAATGTACGGAGGAACCGGATGGAATGGTGTTTACAACGTTACGCCTCAGGGAGAAATCAGGCAATATGATGATCAAAATCCAAATTATTTGACTCAGTCATCAGTTGATAAATTGCTTTCAAATACTGAAACGGGCAATTATAATTTAAGAGATAATACTTATAGCATTTATGCATCTGATGTAATCAACATTACACCTAAATTAATTGCAATGACAAGTTTACGTGTAGATTATTTTGACACAAAACGTGATATTACAACAGATGAAGATGATTATAATCAAACGGCATTATCTCCAAAATTTGGATTATTATACCAGCCATTTGAAGATAAACTAGCCTTATTTGCTAATTATATGAATGGTTTTAAAAATGTTTCGCCTGATCGTGCAACAGAAGGTCAGACTTTCGAACCGGAGCATGCCAATCAATTAGAATTTGGAATTAAGACAAATCTTTTAGGCGATAAATTAAATGCAACCGTAAGTTATTACGATATCAACGTTGCTAATTTACTGACTGCCGATCCAGCTGATATAAGCAGAAGCCTACAAGGTGGTAAGTCACAAAGCAAAGGTTTTGAATTTGATATGAATGCTTCGCCTGTAAAAGGTTTAAATATTATTGCCGGATACAGCTATAATGACAGTAAAGTAACAAAAGGAGATATAGGCAATGTTTGGCTGGAAGAAGGTAAAAGACCAATGTGGTCAGGACCTGAAAATTTAGTAAACCTTTGGGCAACCTATAAATTTTATTATGGATCTTTGAAAGGTTTTGGTTTAGGTTTTGGAGGAAATTATGCCAGTGAAAATGCAATCGTAAATAGTGAAATACTCGGTAAATTTGTACTCCCATCTTACACCGTTATAAATGGATCTGTTTTTTATGGTACAAACAAATTCAGAGTTGCCTTAAACATTAATAACATTGCAAACAAAGAGTATTTTAATGGTGGCTGGTCAACTGTTAATCCACAAAAACCAAGAAATGCAGTAGCTAGTTTTTCTTATAAATTCTAATAACAACTTAGCCTCAAAAGGAACTAATTTATTAAAGATTTGTTCCTTTTGATTTTTAACATTACAAAGGTAAAATCATATATTCCTCAATTATAAAAAATCATAACCTGTATAAATTTTGTCATAAAATGAATTCTGAAATTTGAAAAATGGCTACATACCCAATGGCCGTCAAATAATATTGAATTTGTTTCTGAGAATTTAAAATTTTATCTGTTTTAAGCCTTTTCAATCAGAAAACGGCTTTTTTTTTGTTTTAAATTGGCTTCAAAAACATACTTTTTCTTGCTATTTTACATTTTTACCAGATAAAAAACTTTACAAACAATTAACAATTAAACAGTTACATAATTAACAATAATTAATCTAAATAAACTTTTAAATAAAAAACTTACCTATTATATTTGCAGAAAATTTTATTTTAAATTATTCTAAATAAACGTTATGAAATACATCTTACTTTTAAGTTTATCATTTTTAAGTTTAGCCTCATACAGTCAGGATTCTTCAAGTAATGATACTGCTTCTGCAATTAATGACACTGTGAAAAATAAAAAAGGTGAAACCCTGAAAGATGTAATCATTACCACAAACAAACAGCCAAAACCTGTAACAGCTGTCCGCTCAGGTCTAAAACCAATGGACAACCCACAAGCCATACAAGTTATTAGTTCAGAAGTTATTGATCAACAACAAGCAATTCGTTTGAGTGAAGTTTTAAAAAATGCCAACGGTGTTTATGTAAGTTCAGCTCGTGGTGGAGCTCAGGAATCATTTTTCTCCAGAGGATATGATATGTCTGCTAATAATATGTTTAAAAATGGATTTCGTTATAATGCAGGTTCAATTCCGGATATTTCCGGTTTAGATAAAGTTGAATTTCTTAAGGGAGGGGCCGCTTTATTATTCGGAAATGTTGCACCAGGCGGAATATTAAATTTAGTCACCAAAACACCATCATTCACAAGTGGCGGCGAAATATCAATGCAAATGGGAAGCTATGCTTACTACAAACCATCTATTGATTTTTACGGACCTCTTAGCAAATCAGTCGCTTTTCGAATTAATGGCTCTTATGAAAACTCTGAAAGCTTTAGAGATGTCGTAAAAAACGAACGTTTATATGTTAATCCTTCCTTACTTTTCGTAATAAGTCCAAAAACACAAATTACACTTCAAGGAGATTACCTAACTGCAGACTGGACTCCTGATTTTGGAACAGGAATTGTTGGAAAGGAGATTTTAGATTTACCTCGTAACAATTTTTATGGATCACTTTGGTCTAATGGAAATACAAAATTAACCAGTACTTCTGTATTAGTAAACCATGATTTCAACAAAAACTGGAAGCTTAATTTCAATTCTTCCCTTCAAAATTATAACAGAACTTCTAAATCGACAGCTCAATTATCAACTGTAAAAGCAAATGGAGACTGGAACAGAGGATTAACTCAAAATAAAAACTTAGAACAAATACTTGGAGACCAATTAAGTTTACAAGGTACTTTTAATACAGGAAGTGTTAAACATCAATTATTTACTGGTGCAGATTGGGAAAATTCATTTGCAACAGCATACACATATGCATTTAATGAAAAATATTTACAAACAGGTACAAAATCTGACGGCACTCCAATATACGACCCAAGTATATATGACACTATCAATCTTTACAATTTTGACCCATCAACACAAAGAAATGATATTCCTAATGCCAGAGCTACTCAAATTGTAAAAACTGAAACAAATCGTTTTGGTGTCTATTTTCAGGATTTAGTTTCTATTACAGAAAAAATAAAAGTATTAGCAGGTATTCGTTGGTCTTGGCAGGAAGCTGAGGTTAGCACTTACAAGGAAACATCCGGAAACGGAAAACCACAAGACGCAATACCTACAGTTGCTGCTAAAAAACTGGATAATGCATTTTCTCCAAAAGTTGGATTAATATACCAACCAACAAAAGAAATTTCATTATTTGGTAGCTATTCCAGCTCATTTACACCAAACACAGGAACAACTCCTGATTTAAAAACGATAGATGCTTCTATCATTGACCAATATGAAGCTGGTATTAAAACCGATTTCTTCAAAGGATTATTAAGTACAAACGTTACTGTTTATCAAATTACCAACAGTAATTTAGCACAGACTGCTCCTAATAAAGCAGATGGAAGTTTAAATACAGATACTTCTATAAAAATATTAGGCGGAGCAACAAAAAGTAAAGGTATCGAAGTTGACATTACGGCAAGACCAGTAGAAGGTCTTGATATAATTGCAGGTTATAGTTATAATGATATGCGTTATACCAATACTTCAGGAACTAACGGAAGTTTTATTGAAGGAGATCGTGTAGCAAGAACACCAGCAAATACAGCTAATTTAAGTTTCTTCTACAAATTGCCAGACGGAATGTTAAAAGGAGTTACTTTTGGTGCAATCGGAAACTATATTGGTGACCGTTTAGGCGGATGGAATGATGACTATCTATGGACACCTATTACACCAACGCCAGCTCCACCAGCACTTCCATATACAGTAACCATTAGAGATCGCGATATCCCGATAAAAGGATATACAACTATTGATGTCTCTGCTGGTTATGAATGGAGAAAATTCTCAATCTTATGTAAAGTATCCAATATTACAAACGAGTTGAATTATACAGTACACGAAAATTACAGTGTTAACCCAATTGCACCACGCCAGGTTATGGCAAGCTTGAAATATAAATTCTAAGATCAAAATTTAATTTTCATTTCTTTAAAAAACTTTTTCTGTCTCTTTCATTTTTGAAAAGCAGAAAAAGTTTTTTCTTTTGAAATAAAAAGTATTTTTACAGAGAGAAATTTCAATTATTACAGAACCTTTACAGATTAAAAAATATGCCGAGTCCCGTTTCAGAATGCCTTTATTGCCAAAATAATGACACCTTACATCAATTAATGATAAAAATTGGAGATTTAAAAGTATCTCAGCTTTTCCTTTTTAAAGAACAATCCTATACAGGACGCTGCAATGTAGTTTACAAAGATCATGCCGTGGAACTTTATGAGTTAAGTGACGAACAACGTAATTTATTTATGGAAGACGTTGCTACTGTTGCTAAAGCAATTGCAAAAACATTCAATCCAGCCAAAATTAATTATGGTGCATTTAGTGATACGCTATCGCATTTGCACGTACATATTGTTCCTAAATATAAAGATGATTATGGATTTGGAAGCGTTTTTGAAATGAATCCTCAAAAAACATATTTGACTGATACAGAATATGAAACCACTATTGAAAAAATCAAAGCAAACTTATAAATAGCTATAAAACCTAAATTTTGTTTTATCTGTTAAAACTTTTTCTGCCTCCTTTCATTTTCGAAAAAGCAGAAAAAGTTTTTTTATAACCTCAAATTTAAATTACTCCCATTTTTTTCATTAAAAAAGTAGCGCTTTTATTTTTACAGATTCCGTTTCGAAGTTTATAATCAAAGTGTAAATCATTATCTTTAATTTCTACTTCAAAGCATTGATTTGTTAAAATTTGAGGATAATCATTAGTTGTCAGGCAAACCTCGATATCATGCGTTGCAATTGCTCCAATTGCTTTTTTCGCTATTATTTTTTTTACAACTTCAATGGTTCCGTTGCGTTTATCATCTGAATTAGTCCCACGCAAAATTTCATCCAATAGAACAAAAGCGGGTTTTTCTTCCAATACATCCATAATTTGTTTTAAACGTTTTATTTCGGCAAAAAAATACGATTCGCTATCCGCTAAAGAATCAGATAATCGCATTGAAACTAAAACCGGCAAAGGATGAATTGTTGCCTCTGAAGCACAAACTGCAGAACCAATTCCTCCCAAAACCATATTTATACCCAAACTCCTCAAAAAAGTACTCTTCCCCGACATATTAGAACCCGTTAAAATCATGAACGATTCCGGATAAAAATGAGTATCATTCCCTACCCTTGTTGCCGGATTCAGCAATGGATGACTTAAATCTTTAAAACCAATTTTATATTCTGAATTAATTTCAGGAAAAACAAAATCCTGATTATTGTAACTCAAATTCGCCAAACTGTTTAAAGCCTCAAATTCACCAATAACGGCAATCCATTTTTCAAGCTCAGCCGAATAGTTTTCCTTCCATTTTAAAAGCGATCTCAATACATGAAGATTAAATAAAAATGTCCCGTTAAACAAAATTGCCGTTACAAAATTTCCAATGGTATCCATTCTCGAAAACAATTCGGATAAATCTTTTAAATGGCTGCTTGCTGTTGCATTTTTAAAAATAAGCTGCTGCTGTAAATCCATTAATTTTTTAGATTGAAAATTTTCCGTTTCAATTTTCTGAACTAATAAACTATACTGTTTAATAATTTTATCAATATTATCTGCTTTAGCTATTTCTGATTGAATTCGTTTTAATGATCTTCCCAAAACAACCAAATTGGCAATAAAAACATACGTTAAATAAGATAATAAAATTATTTTTGAAGTGATAAAATAGGCTGTTAAAAGTCCAAAAAACAACACTGGAAGCACTACAGAAGCCACAATTAAAACTTTAGGTAAATTATCATTTTTAAATGATTTCCAATACATTAAAGACTCATAAGCTTCCTTCGTGTCAGTACTGACAGCCGCAAGAGCATAAAAATCCTGTCTCCATTCTATTTTTGATTTGAGCTCTTTAACAGCCTGCTGATTTTCTAAAATTGCTTTATTTTGAAATTGTGACAATAATTGATTAGCAAGTGTCTTTTTTCCAATAAAAGTAGCTGTTCTGTTTAAATTTTGAAATAGTGAATGATCTCCAAAAATATCTAAATCATAAGCATAAGGATGGTGAAAATCATTAAACTCAATACCATTCTCAAACGGAATTTTTTCTCTTTTTAAATAAATAATTTCGTTTTCATTAATTTTCAAAAGTGCTGTAGTAAGTTGTTTTTGAAAAGATAAACGTGAATGAAAACGCATTAAAAAAACAAAACCCATAAAAAATATAAAAGCACATATTAAGTATAAGATTTCATTTGTTTTTATATAATAAAATCCCAAATACAAACAAATAAAAATACTGAAAAGCCTTAAAATACTGATACTATTATATTTTTTATTGGTTTTACTTAATGCTTCTGTGTAATGAACAACCTTGTTTTGATAAAAATCCATGTTTATAATTTAATGAAACACAAATATAAGTTATACCATTACAAAATTGCCCCTTAATTACTTCAGAAATTTAATTATCATGCATCACTAATACAGGAATTGAAACTTCTTTTGTTATTTTTTTAGTAAAACCCGAATCAAAAAGACTTTCAAAAAAGGATCTTTTATGGGTAATAGTGGTGAGGATATCAATATCTTTAAAGAGTATAAAATCGATTATTGTTTCTTTTACGTCGTCACTTGGCAGGACTAAAAATTCTACATTTTCATCAGAAAACTCTCTTTCCCATTCTTTTATGGTTTCCAGAGAAACATCTGAAGCTGTAGTTTTAACATATAAACTTCGAACTTTGGCATTAGTTTTTTTGGCTATTTTCAATACTTTCCTCAGTTCTTTTTTATCTTTTTCACGATAACGAGTTGTAAAACCAATTATTTTTATTTTTTTGAATTTAGCATCTATCGGCACACATAAAACCGGAACTTCAACTCCTGAAATGACAGAACTTGTATTGGATCCTAAAAAGAATGTTGTCCAGTCTGAAATTCCATTTGTCCCCATAATTACAAAGTCAATATTATCCTCGGCAACAACATTTTTCAAGTTATATATCAAATCACCATCCATTAAACGATGTTTAATCACAATACCTTCTAAATTTCGTTCCGTAGCTATAGCTTTCAATTTTGGTATTTCGTCCTTAAACATTTCAAATTTCGCCAACTCAATAGAACTGTAAATTGCTGCATAATTTTCAGGAAAAAACTGACTGTCATATACCGGAATTTCAAAAGTATGAAGTAAGATAAGCTCAGCATTAACAATTTTGGCAAATTCTAAAGCATGAATAAATGCATTTGTTGCAGCTTCAGAAAAATCGGTTGGAAATAATATCTTTTTCATTTTATATTGGATTAATTAGTTTCTACTCAAATTTAACGATTCTGAAAAGATTTTAACCTGATAATTATCAGTAATTTAACAGTTAATAATTTCTTAAATACCACTTTTTGAAAGCTTAAAAGTCAGGTTTAAGTCTGGCAGTCTTATTGGCAAAATTGAGCCTTTTTTTATACCTTTGCCTTATGATAAATCAAGATTCTATAGTTGCTTTGGCTACGCCTTCCGGAGCCGGAGCTATTGCCATCATTCGAATTTCAGGTTCAGAAGCTATTGCTATTGGGAACTCTGTTTTTAAATCAATAAAAAATAAAGATTTAACCACACAAAAGACACATACCCTGCACTTAGGGCATATCGTTGATGATAACAAAACACTGGACGAAGTATTAATTTCAGTATTTAAAGGCCCTAATTCCTATACAGGTGAAAATACTGTCGAAATTTCCTGCCACGGTTCTACTTATATTCAGCAGCAAATTATTCAGTTATTATTAAGAAAAGGATGCCGTATGGCAGATCCTGGGGAATTCACCCTGAGAGCTTTTTTGAATGGAAAGCTGGATTTATCACAAGCTGAAGCTGTTGCCGATTTGATTTCATCAGATAATGAAGCTTCACATCAAATTGCTATGCAACAAATGCGTGGCGGTTTTAGTAATGAAATAGCCAAATTGCGTGAAGAACTTTTGAATTTTGCTTCTCTAATTGAGTTGGAATTAGATTTTGCAGAAGAAGATGTAGAATTTGCGGACAGAACCCAATTTTATGAATTATTAAACAGGATTGAGTTTGTTTTGAAACGTTTAATTGATTCATTTGCGGTTGGAAATGTAATTAAAAACGGAATTCCTGTGGCTATTGTTGGAGAACCAAACGTTGGAAAATCGACTTTATTAAATGCTTTATTAAACGAAGAACGGGCGATTGTCTCTGAAATTGCAGGAACCACACGTGATACAATTGAAGATGAGCTTGTTATTGGCGGAATAGGTTTCAGATTTATTGACACTGCAGGAATCCGTGAAACAAAAGATGTTGTAGAAAGCATCGGAATCAAAAAAACCTTCGAAAAAATAGAACAGGCACAAGTTGTAGTCTTTTTGTTTGATGGTTTCAGGTTTCAGGTTTCAGGTTCTGACTATATTATCGAAATTGAAAAAGTTAAAAATAAGTATCCACTTAAACCAATTTTAGTTGTTGTAAATAAAGTCGATTTATTAAGCGAAAATGAAATCAAAAACATCGACCAAAAACTTGAAACTTTAAACTTGAAACTTTTAAAAATTTCTGCTAAAGAAAAAATTGGTGTTGATGATTTAAAGAATGAATTACTTTCATTTGTAAATACAGGTGCGCTTCGAAATAATGAAACAATTGTAACAAATACAAGACATTATGACTCGTTACTAAAAGCGTTAGATGAAATTACAAAAGTAAAATTTGGTCTTGAAACAAATTTATCAAGCGACTTAATAGCTCTGGATATTCGTGAAGCTTTGTATCAATTCGGACTTATTACAGGACAAGTCAGTAATGACGAATTACTGGGGAATATTTTTGCTAACTTTTGCATCGGAAAGTAGCAGGACAAAACATCACAAAATAACAACAAGTAAAACAGTTAAAATATTGATTATCAATATTTTAACTGTTTTTTATTTACATTATCTTTTGGATATTAAGTGATATTTTGCTTAAATTTGTACCGCATTTGTACCTCGTTTTATTGAGGTACAAAAATTATTTTTTTTTGGCCAAATCATGGCACGTAGAGACACACATAGTCACAGTGGGACACTTAAAGTCACATTTCTATGAGTACAAACATGAAGATTGCCCGTATTTGTCAATTCTGTCAAAATGAATTTACAGCACAGACAACAAAAACACAGTACTGCTCCCTAAAATGCAGCAGCAGAGCTTACAAGGCAAGAACCAGACAATCAAAAATTGATGAAAGCAACAGGCAGACTGAAATTGCCAAAAACCCCCAGCTTGAAGTCATAAAGACAAAAGATTTCATTAGCGTGAAACAGGCTAGTGCCCTATTTGGAATCAGCCGAAGGACTATTTACAGAATTATATCAAGAGGAGAACTTGACATCGCAAAATTTGGGACAAGAACCGTAATCCGAAGAAGTGATATGGACACCTTCTTTACACTCCCCTTAGATCAAACTGTACTTCGCCCAATACAGGAATTCCCAGGATTGGATAATTGTTATACTATAACCCAAATCCAGCAAAAGTTCGGAATATCTCCAGGAGCTTTGTATATGCTGATACAGCGGCATGGCATATCTAAATATTCTGTTGGAAAATTTAATTATGTAGCGAAAAATGATATTGATATTATATTTAATGCAGGAAGAATATGAAAAAGACAAGTGTAACATTGAGACAAAAAGTAATTTCAAGAGGCAAAATATCTCTTTATTTAGATTATTACCCGCCAATACTAAATCATCAGACAAATGAATATACCAGAAGAGAATTCCTTAAATTGTATCTGTATGAAAAACCACTGAATCAAATTCAAAAAATCTCAAATATTGAGATCAGCCATACTGCTGAATTAATAAGAATTCGAAAACAAAATGAATTGTACAAGGATGCGATATATTCCGCTTTTGAAAAAGAACAAATGGAAATTCAAAAAAATGAAAATGAACCATTTTTAAAGTATTTTAAAAAAGCTGCGGAAAAGAAAGAAGGAAATAATTACCAAAACTGGAATTGTTCCATTATCCATTTTGAATCATTTCTTAAAGGCCGGCAAGTTGCTTTCAAAGACATAACAGTATCTTTTATAGAAGATTTTAAATATTATTTATTAAAAGCTAAAAGTCTGAGGGATCCGGAAAAAACTTTGTCCCGAAATACAGCTTTGTCTTATCATAATAAAATCAAAGCTACATTGAAGCTGGCACATAAAGAAGGTAAGTTAAGAAAGGATATAAATGCTTCTGTCGACTCTATAAAAGAGCAGGAATCTCAACGAAATTTTCTAACTCACGCAGAAGCCAAAAAGCTATTTTCAACCCCCTGTTCTAATGATATCGTATATAGAATTTCGGTATTCTCTGTTATGACCGGGCTGAGATACTCTGATATCGCAAAATTAACATGGGCCGAAATTGAATATATTGAAAATGATGGGTACTATATTAGATTCAAGCAGAAGAAAACAGAAGGTCTTCAGACAATGCCAATTTCAGAACAGGCATTCGAAATATTAGGAATACAGGGAGAAAATGAGAAAGTTTTTCACGGTCTAAAAAAATGGGAGGTTGACAGAGTACTGCCTGTTTGGGTTGCCAGAGCAGGAATAATGAAACATATTACATTTCATTGTTTCAGGCATACCTACGCTACTTTGCAGGTTTCTTCCGGTACAGATATCTTTACACTGTCAAAAATGTTAGGTCACAAAAGTGTAAAGACTACTCAAATTTATGCCAAAATTATAGATGAGAAAAAAAGGGAAACGACCTCTAGGATATCTTTTATATAATTTGTGTGCTTCATTTATAAAAAAGACATCACGTATAAATCGTGATGTCTTTATCTTACTTCATTAACAGGTAAATAAAACTATTTTGAATATCTATCTGAACTAAATTTTACCTCAACATTTTGTTTAATTTCATCTATAGTTTTTATTCTTCCTGATTTTATCCAATTTAGAAGCTCTTGTTTATAAAAGTAAAGACGTTTTCCCTGCTTATTTACCGGAATTTCATTCTTGGAGACCTTAGTGTATATTGTAGCTACAGATAATTTTAATAATTCAGCAGCAGCTTCTATTGTCATCAATTCTTCATCGGAATTATTTGCAGAGATTTGACTGATTTTAATTAATTTCTCTATTTTACTAACTTTTGAATATAATTTTCCAATTATATATGGTAGATTTTCAAATGTGCACTCTTTCATAATCCTATTTTAAAATCAATTGTATTGTCAATTGATACTATCCATAAAATAAATCTTACTCCCCTGAGTCTTCTTAAAAGATGGCTCATATTTTAAATATCCATATGAACTTAATTCACGGATACATTTATGATAGGTATAGGCAGATAGCACTTTGGCTACAAGTGCAACTTCATGCCTGTATACCTCTATAGGATTTATAAAACCCTTATCTGCCCGGCACTGCAGCAGAGCGGCATATATAGCGATATGCGTCGTACTGATCCTGAAATCTTTTTTAATTGCAGTGAAAAAATCTGACAATGCATTTAAACTTTCCATAGTTATAAATTTTATCGGATTATTTTTTTTACTTTATTACGGGATTCTTTTTCCTCTAACTTTATAACAGGCTTTTCATTTTGTCTGACAGTTCTGCTGTATTTCTTATTCACAGCCTCAGCCAGACTTATTTTATGTAGATTCTCGTTATAAATGTTTACTGACCTGAACTGAGGGCTGCATGCAATATACCTTGTCTCTGATTTGTTCTTCGAAAAAGTAACTTCAGCCAGATTACCTTCTCTTAATGACTGAAACAGTTTTGTTTTAGAAGATTCGTCACGAAGCTGTTCTAACGGAAGGCTGAGAATAGTTTTTTCCAGATCAAAAGCAAAATCTGAGTGAAACTCTTTAACCCTGTAATTATCTTCACCATTTCTATCGCACAGATCCAATTGCAGCCACTTTCCATCTTTCTCCACTGCTCTTCCTGACAATAAATTAAATGATTCTTTAAGATTAAAGACATTGGAGCCATCAGCCTTAAAGAAATGTTCTTTAAACCCATCTGGATTTAACTCATTGTACATCGTCATTCTGTATCCGTCAAATTCATACTGTTCGTTCTGGTTTTTAGAAAAAAACAGTCGGTGAATTACGCGTTCATTTTCATTAAGATAATAATTGACCGGCACCTCAAATTTTGAAAGTCCATTTCGCATTTGCTCATTAACTTTAGGAACAGCATCTTTAAAGCCGGTTTTCATAATAGTCTTTATCACATTCTCGCGATTTTGCTGCTGTTCCCTATTATATCTCGCTTCTCTAATCTTTCCAACAAATAAAACATGAATAAGCTTCCTTAATATTCTTGCATAGAAATTTGGAAACAGCTGCTTAACTATTTTTTTGCGTTCATGCAGCACAAGCCGAACTGCAAATACTTCTTCCAGACTTTTCGAGGATTTATATTTTGCAATGATACCTTCATAATGTTGCAACTTTGCTGTAAGAAGGGCTCTATTATCGGCCAATTTTCCTTGGAAATATTTTTCAAAACGTGCTTCTTTTGATTGCCAATGCGCCAGTTCTATTTCTACTCGGTTAACTTCATGCGGTTTATTCATAAAGATTGGATTTTAATACAACTAAATTGAATTGGATATCCTTTTCTTTTTAAGGTTTTTCCTTTCTCCTGCGTCTGACTCCTGAGTATTTACATCTTGATCAGTTTTTTTGTCCTTCACTGTTGATTTGTCTTCTGCATTTCCCTGTCTCTGTTCTTTACTCTCA
This sequence comes from Flavobacterium sp. CF136, assembly GCF_000282055.1. Classification (GTDB taxonomy): domain Bacteria; phylum Bacteroidota; class Bacteroidia; order Flavobacteriales; family Flavobacteriaceae; genus Flavobacterium. The sequence continues at coordinate 76,355 of NZ_AKJZ01000041.1, read as the reverse complement.
CGATTGTTGATACGCTGCATACTGCCATCATAAATATTGATATTTTTAAAATGAGGATTAGCCTCTACAAACTGTTTCTTCTCAGTACCATTAATCAGGAAAGTAACTGACTGTATGTTACCTTTTTTTAATGAAGAAATAAGGTTTTCCCTGAATTCGCTGTTTTTTAGTTCTTTTATTGGATGTTTAGCTAAACTTGCCTCAAGATCATACCCGTAATTTTGATGATAATGATTTATTTTGAAGTTACCGTTGGTATCCGCGTCTTTAAAGTCTATTTTTAACCTGCTTACCTAAACGATGCAATGGATCAATTGGAGGGACAGATTGCAACAGCGAAAATTGCAATGGCAAGGCTCTCCTCACCTTCTCTGTACTATGTTTTATCGGGAAATGACTTTACTCTGGATATTAATAATCCAATGGAACCAAAGATTATATGTATGGGCAACAACCCTCAGAAAATACAAATTTATGGCGCCGTTTTATCTCTTTATGTCAATAGATTGGTGAAACTTGTCAATAAAAAAGGAAAGATGAAATCAAGTTTAATCTTTGATGAATTCCCTACTATTTACCTAAACAATATGGACAGCCTTATAGCAACTGCAAGAAGCAACAAGGTGGCTACTTGTCTGGGCATACAGGATTTCAGCCAGCTCAGAAAAGACTATGGACGCGAACAGGCTGATGTAATAATGAATATTACGGGAAACATTATAAGCGGACAGGTTACTGGGGACACCTCCAAGCAGTTATCCGAGCGCTTCGGCAAAATAATGCAGGATCGGGAAAGTCTTTCCATAAACAGCAGTGGTACTTCCATCAGCCGCTCCAAACAATTGGAATCCGCAATACCTCCTTCTAAAATTTCAGCATTGAGTTCAGGCGAATTTGTGGGTATGGTGGCAGACAATCCCGACTGCAGGATTGAACTTAAAACATTTCATTCAGAAATTATAAACGATCATCAGGCCCTTAAAATAGAGGAAGAAAATTATAAAGATATTCCGGCTGTTCGTAAGCTGGACAATGTCATGATTCAACGAAATTATCTGCAGATAAAACAGGATATTCAGGATATTGTTCATTCCGAAATGGAACGGCTTTTAAGTGATCCTTCACTTTCGTATTTGGTATTAAAAAAGTAAAAACATTAAAATTTCCTCAGATTTTTTATTCCCTGTTTTTAAATGCCCCATTCTTATAAGCGAATCATAGCTATAAAAATAGCTGCCATTATAGTGAAAAATACAAACGCAGATCGTACTAATTGGCTTAAGATTAAAAATTAAATTTGCTCGGCCTATATTGAAGATTTGATTATAGTTTAATCTACGTTTATACTATAAATTAGAAATCTATTTTAAAGTTTATCCAAGGCATTATTAGCAGAAAATCTCAGATGATCTAACTTCATCATGCTGTCAAAAATATTTAAGGAAACTTCAATTTGCTTCTTATTGTTTTTAAAATGATTATTAAGACTGCTGTAAATAGAAAGAATCAATTGTACTGGTTCAGAATCATAACGCCCTCTTTGCTGCACATTCGGAACTCTTTTAAAATTCATTTTTCTAACTAAATCCAAACATTCAATGGGATAGTCTTTTGAACACTTTAAAAGATATTGTAAAAAATATCGCGGCTCATTATTATACACTTCTGATTGTGCATATTTTTTCATAAATGGCAATAATACTTTAAAATTTGACCTTTTAAATTTCCGTAGAACAAATCCTGCATAAGCACTGGAAAATTCTTTATCTCCTTCTAAAAAATGGAAAAAAACATCCAGGCATTTTACATCAATTTGGCCGTCAGTAAAAATGTTAGCCTCCGCTGTCCTTAATATTTCTAATTTTGCTGTACTGCTCTTTGACATAAACTTATTGAAACAAATTTTATCTTTATCAAATCCTGAAAACCAGTTTAAAGCTATTAGAATACCTCCATCTTTATGCAGTTCTTCATTTTCAATAATTTTATTAAAAAAGGGTTTCATTTCTTCATAATATTTATTTCTAAAATATGATGCAGGCCTAAATGCATTTTTAAGAATTTCTAAATTATCAGTATCAATAAGCTTTAAGAATATTTTAAAGGATCTTTCTAAATTAAAATTATTCAAATAAGCTAAATTGTATAGTATCGCAGCTATCACTGAATCATCAGGATCCTCTGTAATCTGTTCTAATGTAGAGAAAATCTGCTCCTGTAATGAATAATCATAACTGCACTTAATTATTCTGTGTGCTGCGGCACCTCTCAAAGAATTTAAACTGGCATTAAGGAGATCTTTTGAATTTTTAATCATATTAGATTCAGTAACACTTAATAGTAATTCACATAAAAATGTCATAATCTCTGCATCGACACTTTTATGATTTATAAAATAATCAATATTCCTAACAGCGTGCAGAGAATTAACGGAATCAAGCTTTCTACTGATATGCTGCTTATATAGAGTATGCAGCATTTCAGTGTCAAAATTAGATTTAATTAGGGCCTCAATACCCGAAGCCAGATAATCTGCAGACACATTATTATCCTTTAACAATTCAGCAAGAAATGGATAAAATTTTTCAGGATTAGAAGTTACAGCGTCTCCAAATGCTCTGCAGTGTTCTGTTTTACCGCCCTCGGATGAGTGTGAATTTCTTTTACGAATATACGTGTCACCGTATTTCAAAATTGTCTTTTTCCAATCCTGCATCTTCATATTGTCATAGGCTTTGGATGGTAAAGGAGCACCTACCACTGACCATCTGACGCGATTATTTCTAAACTCCCTAATTTGCAGGTCCGGAAATCTTCTCTGCAGTTCCATATGAGTTTTTTTTAGGACCGGAAAACTGTTTCTCTCGGTTTTAGGAAGTATATCTAAAAATAAATATTTCTTTTTACCATAGTAACTGCCAAATTCATTTCGTGATTCTTTCCCAGAAAAAGAATACATCTCATGCGGGTCCTTAACAGATAATAATATTTCTACTATTTTTTCTTTATCGTAACTATCGTACATCGAAATGCTCTTACTTATAAGATTTCTCAAATAGAATTGAAATTTATCATCTGATGCACTAAAACCATTTTTTAAATAAATGATTTTGATCAAGTCAAGTATTTCCTTTTTATACAGCTCTGTATATTCTAAAAGTCCAAGAATCAATATTTTCAGTATACTGACCGAATCTGAATTTTTATATTTATTGAAAAAAGTAATAAAGAATGGGTAGTCCTTTACCTTTGATTTAATATAATTTACTAGAACTTTCTGTAAAAAAAAATCTGCACGCTCATTCTCTGCATCTTCTATATCGGAGGAAAATGTATAGCTGTCATATAATACACTTCCTACTTCCTCATAGCTCCCTGCGAATCTGGTTTCCTCAGCTACACTATTGTAAATTTCAAAGAAAAAATCAAAAGATTTATCTGGATGAATTTCATTAATCTTTTCAAAAAGCGTCACCTGATCATGACTGAAATCAGCAAACATCCCGTCTTCATCAAAATCGCGAAGTATAATTTTCTTAATTTTATTGAAAACAAAAATGGGATCATGCACAATAATCTTTTCCAGGGTATGATAAAACCAAAAGTTATCTTTTACTGTATCTGAATCTTCAGGGGCTAAATAAATATCAAACAACGGCAGCAGTTTTGGGTTATCCCAGTGGTCTATATCTGTTAAAAAGTGCTCCATAAAATTCTGTTTACCTTCGAATTCTGGAATTTTTATCAGATAATTTAATATAGCCTCAATATTATCTTTTGAATTACTAACAAACAATCGTAAGTTTAAAGTTACTCTATCGGTACTTTGTTTTTTATAGTTGTAGTCTGGCCAATAATCAACACTAATAATCTTTTTTAAAACCAATTTTTTATATAGCCTGTGATACCATTTTTCTGAATATAGAAAATAGTTCGAAGGAACATCTTTATCTAGCAAAAAATTAAACCATCCAGAAGAGTGAACTTCACTTATAAATAGTTGCGCATAATTAAAATTTGGAAGAATATATTTGGAAGCTATATTCATTTCATCCGCTGTAGGTTTTTTTATCGTCGCAAAACTGGAAATTACAAGTGTTTTTAAGTGAAACCTATAGGAGGCAGATGTGACAAGCACTCTTAATAATCTAATATATTCTTTATGGTCATATTCACGGTAATATTCAATTACCATCTTAATAACAGATCTTACATAAAGACTTTGTGAATTTTCTTTAATATACTTTTCCAAAGATTTTTTACTCTCAACAAACTGTCTGGAAAATGTATAATCATAAAAAGTTTGATGAAAAAATTGAAGTTCCCTATCACTTTCAATTAATAAACTATTGCTTTTAAGATAACTGAGCTCTCTTGTCGAACCATCAAATAAATTAATTGTAATAATTTGCTGCTGCTCATACATTTTATTTGAAATTTGATATAGTATCTGTTTCAGATTCAATTCTTTCTTACTATTTATAAGCTGATCCCATAGTGCGTCAAATAAATCCTTTAATGATGACAATGTATCACGGTCTTTTTTATCGGGAATTCTGCAGAAAATATCTAAATGGTTAGGTATTATAACTTTTCAGAAGGATTATGAATTTGATATTTAGCTAATATTTCTTTCACTTTTTCCTTACTGATCAATGATATTTTTAGTTTAGAATATTCAGCCTTTTTATACAAGCTGATCTCAGCATCATAATTTAAATCAAATGATCGCGTAGAAATAATAATACGTACGTTGTTAAAATAAGATAAATCGGCAATCAGCCTGCTGTACGTCTGGAGATATTCTCTATTTGAAGAAAGTGATTGAGATAATGCATCTAATTGATCCACAATAATTACCAGTAATTTTCCTTTCTCATTATAAAGTCTGGCAATATCCTCAATATGAATATTTTCTTTCTGAAAAATTATTCGTTCAAGACCCGGTCTGTCCGAAGCGTAATATTTATCAGCTTTTATACCTAAGGCATCAATCTTCTCTTCATTCAGTTTTAATAACAAATCTTTTAAGATTACTGTTTTTCCATAGCCCTTTTCAGCCTCAACAATAAAAACGTTCTTTTCGTTAACTACCAGATCTCTTTTTACCCAATCATAGATTTTAATCGTTTCTTCTCGTTCCAAATGTGTAGTCATATTGTCCCCAAAAAAATTAGAAACATTTTCAAGATAATATGATCCTTTTTTTATCTCAAATTCAGCCTGTTCAAAAGTCAGCTGGTTCCCATTTGAAAGTAAATCGAACTTATCGTCAATTTTTTCCAGCTGCAGCATTTCTTCAATCTTAAAAACCTGATTGAACAAATTATACTTTTTAAATAAATCGATTAATATCTCTCCATCTTTCAGTTTAATCGAACCTTTTTTTAAATTATATAATGTTATTTGGTTTTCAACCCAATTGCTCCACCACAAATTTTGTTTCAAATCCAGTATTCCAGGAATACACAAAATCCATTCTTTGCATTTGTATTCGGTAGATTCTATCGCAGTTTTAAAGGATTTGGAGATTTGCTGATGTTGTGCATTTCCAAAATCATTCAAAAAGAATTTGCATTGTATCACAGTGATTGGTTCCACTCCAATATTACCAATGAAAATATCAACCCCTCCATCTCCTCGTTTTACTTCAACACGTCGGACATCATTTTCAGGAAACATTGTTCTGAATAAGGTACCACAGTCTGCTTCAAAGGAAGCTCGGGCACCTTCAATATTTGTATTCTTTATTACGTAATTGTGCCAGCTCATAGGAAAACAATATTATAATCAGTAAATTTCTAAAGTATCATTTACTTAACTCATTGTTAAATGCATTTTAATTTAATTTTTTGAATTCAGCAGATAATACTAAAATTGCTGTTACGCATTTATGAAACATAATAATAACTAACAGCTGATTATTCCTAAAAATCAAAATAGTCTTCTTTGGTAAATATAGATTTATTTTTATTTCGTTTTATATTCGAAATTATTCAATGAGTAATATATTTTATTTATATTAATAAGCAGTATATAAATCTGATTGCAAGCAATGAGGTTTAGATTCTTGATTATAAATAAAATTTTGAGTATACTTTTTTTTCCTTTCTAAAATAAAAATGATAAAATCAGTATCAAAATTTAATTCTTATTTCCATGAATTTATGTAATATTACTATTGCAATAATAAAAGTAAATTATGAAATTTTCTATGAAATTGGTTTTAAGTTTTTCGGAAGTATTTCCAAACGAAAATCCTAAACAGTTGCACGAATATTTGCTGGGTATAGACAGGAAAACATTAATGAAAATTGGGTCGTTTTTTCTTGGATTCAATCATCGAGGATCGCAATATTCAGATCCTATTGCTTTTATGCAGATGTTTTTTTCCCCTCAGAACTCTGAAATAATGCAGATCGCTTCCCAAAATATAATGGCTTACCTTGAACAGAATGGCCATACGCTCGAAAATGCAGAAATTCCATATGTTGTCAGCAGCCTCAAATTTTTTGAATTTGCTTTTAATACAGATGGTACAGCAGGCGGCCACAATAAATCTGAGCAGCAGATAGAAATAGATATTTTTAAAGCTTATCTTTTATTAAATGAACAGTTGACAAAAGTAAGGGACGCTACAATTCACCAAATTGATAATCTTTTACCTCTTCATAAAAAAGCAACAGCAATACTGCTTTTCCTGCAGTTGCATAATTTCGACCTTACAAATTACGATATAGATAAGCTTTTTGTTACCCAATTCCTAAGAGCATTAATGTTTTTTGATTTTCTGCACAAGAGGGAAGATTGCAAAACACTTCTACAAGAATTTTACAAATATTTTGATGTGGAAGATTATAAAGAATATCTAAAGAGAATCCTGCCGCTGACATCAAGTATCATAAAAAAAGATAAAGAGGCGCACACAGATATAGTGCTTGACGGCTCAGCTGCTGAGAAGGATATCGAGTTTCTCAATAAGCTCGCAATCGACAACGTTGGAGTATTAGAGGATTTCGATTTTAAAAATATTAGAGCAACTCCCATTTACCGAGTATCAGAAAGAACCTTTAGAATCATAAGTCCCTTATTTGCCATGGAATTGGTTTACAATGGACTATATTGGAAATTCAAGGAAATTAACGATAAACTGACAAAGCAGCAAAAACCAAAGGATCTTTACGGATTGAAAACATTTGAGTTTTCGGAGAAATTTGTTCTAAATACTGTTTTGAAGGAAATTTTTGGAGAGAGGTTTGTACAAAAAACTGGTGAAGAGCTAGACCCCCATTTTGATGGAGCACCAGATTATTATGTTAGAAACAATAATAAAATAATTTTATTTGAATCTAAAGACATCATGCTGAATGCTCAAATTAAGGAGTCGATGGATTTCTTGGAAATACAGCATGCACTAAGTGAAAAGCTGTATAAAAAAGAAGATGGTACGGGTAAAGCGGTGATGCAACTCATAAGCAACGTTAGAAAAACACTTACCTTAAAATTGGGTTTTGATACTGATTATTCAGCTGAAGATGTAATAATTTCTCCCGTTTTAGTATTACATTACAGAATGTTCAATACAGTAGGGCTTAATAAATTTATAAACTTTTGGTTTCAGGAGGAACTGCAGATTTTAAAAAATGAAGGCTTAAATGTATCAAATGTAAGGCCTTTGGTTATTATCGATATCGACACACTAATTTTTAACAAAGATGTTTTTGCGGACAGAATTATTGAACTGGAAAATTGTTTAACGGACTATCAGACTGATTATGTTGGCTACAACGGACTAGGCAGGCTTTTTACCAGCCAGCACTACCAAAATCAAGCTTTACAAAATAGCTTTCTGCCATTTGCAGCCTATCTGGACGATAAAGTTGATAAAATGGGGCTGCGAAAAGCACCTAGGGATATTGAAAATAAAGGGTTTAAAATTTTTGATTAATATCTTCTATTTCCTTATTTAAAATTAACAGTAAGAGAAAGATTCTGACAATTAAAATTTAATTGGAAACCTGTATCAAGCCAAAAATCAACAGATTCGGTTTTTTTTTACAGGCAAGCATTGACCATAAAAACAAAAGTTAGTAAAAGAAATTATGAACGAAAATTTTATATTTAATCTCATTCAATGTATCAGTGTGGTTGTAGCATCCGTAACCGCAATATACGGCATAACTTCCTGGAGAAGAGAAACTAAATGGAAGCGAAAATATGAGCTAGCCGAAGAAGTACTTTCCCTATTTTATGAATGCAGGGAAAAAATTGCAATTATCAGGCACCCTGCAAGTTATGTTGGAGAAGGTAAAACCAGAAAACGCAGGGAAAATGAAAAACCTGAGGAAACAGAAATTTTAGATGAAGCTTATGTGTTTTATGAAAGATATGAAAAAGAAAAAGAGCCATTTCTAAAACTAGCTTCATTAAAGTTCCGTTTCATAGCAATTTTTGGAAAAGATGCAAATGCTCCGTTTGACCAAATGGCAAAAATTTTAAGTGACATATTATTTGCAGCAAATAGATTGGGAAATCGTTATTGGAAAGATCAGGGACGCAAAAATTTTACCGATGAGCAATTCGATAAACACTTGGAGGAAATGGAAAAGTATGAAAGTATTGTTTGGAATTCTTTTGAAAATGATAAGATAGAATTAGAGGTAGGTAAATGTATTGATGAGATCGAAAAATACTGTTTATTGATAATGCAGAAATGATTTAATTACCCTGTAATGCTATCTTTTTTAAGTAGAATTAGCTGCCAAATATATTTCTCTAAATACTACAGCCGGAATCAGAAATAAGTATAATTATGCAGAAGATACAAGATATTGCAGATAACTGCTATGGATCATCCCTAAAACAATTGTTATACAATTTAAAATCAGACCATCCTGATTCAAATGTTATAGATGTTTTTATCCGGCTGTGCTACGAAAATATCAATAACTATAACTCTCAATCAGCATCAAATGAGCTGCTCGACAATTCCTCCGCCTTAGTTAATATTAAGAACAAAGAAGTAAGTGCAAGATGGAGGGAATACCTGGCTTTTAAGTTTCCTAACAAAAAAAAGGAGCATCTGCCTATAGCTGCATTTCTTTATCTGGATATTTTTCGTTTTAATAATGACCCCTACTATTTATTACATACTCTAAAACTTGTGAGAGCAACAAAAGCTCTCTTTAAAGAAAATGAGCTTTTAAATATATATGAAATTGCAAAGCATACAATATTTGACATAAATATCAGCCAGCCGTTTTTAATAAAAGAAATATTAATTCAACTTTTTTCCTTAAACCCTAAACAGGTGCAGGAAGATTTTAATGCTTTTTTAAATGATCGGATTGAGACTTTACAAATTGCCGATGACTTTACCGGCGCTTATCATCTTCTATCTGCATTAAAGGAGATAAAATTAATTTCAGTGACTGAATCTAAAATTAAATTTGCAGGAAATTACGAAAAAAATGGTGATTACCACAGCAGGAATAAAGTACCAAACTCTTTTTCACCAACTATATTATCATACTATAAAAATGCTTCTAGAGAGTTAAAGAGCATAAATGGAGAAGACGATTTTAAAAATAGGCTGCACGCTAAAATTATCGCAGAGCAGAAAGAACATGCAAAAATGCATCTTGCAGTTGCAAAGCATTATAGTGATCACAATAACCAAATTGAAAATTTTATAAATGACCAATCAAAATCTTGGCTTTCAATACTAGTAACTTACGATTTCAGATCAGGGTTAAATAATTTATTATCATTTCCCTTATCTTTCTTAAATAATGCCGAAAAAAACATAGCTGACAATAGTTTTTTATCCCAGTTTTTTGACGGTGCAGTTAAACAAGACCATAGAGGTAAAATTGTTGGCAAAACAACATTAGAACTTTATTTTCAAATACTCGATAGGGGATTTATAAGAGAATCTGTCATTGCATTTATCAGGGAAACTAAATGGAGAATGGATGAAGAAAAAAAAATCGATAAAAACTATGTCAGGATGCTGTTAGAAAATTCAAATCCTCTATTCATCCTTCACGATAGAAAAGCAATTTTTGTAAATGGAATTTTTGCAGGTTTCAATAATGATTTTATAACAGCAGCGCACTTACTGATTCCGCAGTTGGAAAACAGTTTTAAACAAATTTTAGAATCAAAAAATATAATATCATTTAAAATTGATGAAGAAGTCCAGCACGATAAAACCTTAGGTGGTATATTGGACATTTTAATTGAAAGTACCCAGCACGATGTCTTTCACGAGTTAAAAGATTTTTTAACTGAAAACAGTAGTGTTAATTTCAGAAATGAATTAAGTCATGGAAATTTATCGCCTTTTATTATTGAACATTATGGTATATATGTATGGTGGCTTACATTAAAAATAATATATGATTATAATGAGATTTTTAAGTTTGATAATTGCGGTAAAGATCATTCATAATTATATAAAGTTTCTGTTTTTTCTTTAAAAGACTGTATTAACTATTTTTGAAGTTATGAAAAATTAAAAGAAAACTATGAGCTTAATAATTAGTTTGCAAAACTAACGGGTCTACTTGGAGTATTATCCTCAGGATGGGGTAAGATGGATTAACGAAAATTTTAATAAGGACGAAGATTTAATTATAAAAAAAACATTTTACCTTACCAATCAAGACATGATTCCTACTGATGACAGTCCTGACGGCGACAGTATGGAGTTTCTTATAGGGGAATTAGAAAATGACTATTATAAAATATACAAAAGGGTCTTAGCAGCCGACAATGACATATTGTTTCATAAATCTATCGACATAAGAATTAAGCATTTTATTGTAAACAGCAACATATCTGTTCTTTTAAAATTCGAAAGACTTGCCGGCCAGCAGATCATCATTGGCGGAGATAAGGAAAATGCTGTAGCTGAAAATATTTTCAACGATATTATTAATTCTTTCCCATCACGAACAGAACAAAATCATTATGTCAATTCCAGAGTAACAAATGTTCTGTCACAATATTTGGATGGTGTTAAAGACTCTGGCAAAGCATTTGAAAGGTATCTTGAAAGAAGAAACAAGATTGGTAATCTAAATACATTGTCATCAATTAGGAATTATGAATATGAAAAGTACTTATTTATATTAGCAGCATTAAAGAAGATGCTCGCTGATAGTGAAAACTTCAGCGAGAAAGACTGGCAGAATCAAATTATTGAGATCATACTAATAATTTATCCCAAATACATTAAATGTTTTTCAGAGGTTGCAATTAAAGATTATTATACCAATCCAAGTAAACCAACCACTCGTTCTCTCGATTTGATGCTTATTGACGCAAATGGCACAGTTGATGTCATCGAAATAAAAAAGCCTTTCAACAATTGTGTGGTTACAAAAAGAACCTACAGGGATAATTACACTCCGATGAAAGAATTATCGGGAACCGTAATGCAGGTAGAGAAATATCTATTCCATTTAAATAAATGGGGTGCACAAGGTGAACAGGTTCTGAATCAAAAATATCAACATGATATACCTTCTGGCATGAGAATAAAAATAACAAACCCAAAAGGGCTGATAATCCTGGGAAGAAATGATAATCTATGTGACGAGCAGCTTTTTGATTTTGAGATTATCAAGCGTAAATATTCTAATGTAATGGACATTATTACATATGATGATTTGATAAATAGGCTGGAGAATATATTACAAAAATTCAAAAATGATTGTACATAAAATTCCTATTTGGTATCCTTTAAAAGCATGTAGTTCCTTTTTTTGTCTTCTGGCTTTTCTGCAGAAGACCCGATCGCTTAATTAAATTCAAACAAATTAACCATTGAGCGTGCTAGCAAAATCAACAATATCCAGTTTGATAAGCTCCCAGTGTCTTCCCCTGAGGCACAATGGCTCAAAGTCATCGTCAGCACTGCTGAAATCCGCAAACTTCTGCTTTAAAAGCTCCCTGTCATGCGTGTACGGATATCGCTGTGCGTGCAGTTCAAACATTTCATTGATTGTAAAATCTGCTCGCAGCTGGTCAATGTCCCAGAAATCTTTTTTTCTTCCGGTTCTCTGCACCACATCAAGTTTCATTGCGGCAATCTCAGCCCTGCTTGCAAGACGGACGCCGCTGAATTCCTGCATCTGGTCAATAAAAGGATCGGTGTAATAAAGGTCCAGTTTCACGCTTTCCTCAGCGCTTCTGCCCACATAGTAGGATTTGCCCATCCCTGTCGGTGTAATATCCAGACTGTCCACATAAAAATAATGTGCCTTCAGGTACTCGTCCATGGCCTTAAAATCCAGACTGCCGTACTCAGCGTCGCTGAACAGGTCAATATCCACAGACATCCGGTGCCCGTAGTACAGGCTCAGCGCAGTGCCTCCCACCAGACGAAAAGATTTGAATTCTTCCGCCTGCATCAGGTCGTCCAAAATGTGTTTCAAAAGCGGGGTGACAGTATTAAAATGTAGTGGCATCTTTAGTTTGTTTTCTTGGTTTTTTCCTGCTTACGGATTTAAAATAGCGGTAACGGCATCCGGGCCGTAAAAATGTGTAATCTCTTTTTTTTCCTCTTCATTGCCCCGCTCAAAGGTTCTTTTGACAACAGCCTTTTTCTGCTTTTGCCAGTCAATTTTGCTCATGTCGGTATCCCAGAAAAGTATCTTTCTCAGCTTTTTAAAATCGGGGTGCGCCGTGTTTTGGTTTTTATTTTTTTTCTTCTTTTCCTGTTCTATGTCATAATAAACCTGAAGGATCATCAAATAGCCTTCTTCCATTGAAAGTGATTTTTCAATTTTCATGGCCAGAGGTATGTTCATCCTTCTTTTCCCTTTGGTAATTGCCGTGAGTGTCTGGGGGAATTCACCCAGTGAAATAGCAAACTGCCCCTTGCCCAGGTTGCGCTTTTGAAGTTCCCGCTCCAGGACAAAGCCCGGATGGATTCCTTTTATCAGGTTGAGTGTCGTTTTCATACTGCAAAAATAAACAATTTTGTTTACACGAAATTATTAAATATTTCTAAAATAGAAAACTAAAAGAAGGCTTAAATCTAATTTTCAATCGAAACGGCATAAAAAAGACAGCCAAGATAGCGTCCGCCGTATGCTGCATGCGCATAATGGCCGGCTCCGCCTCTCCACCCTTCGGGACTTATAGCACTCCGCATCCTCCAGCCGGCCGCTTGGTTCTTGCTTTCTTTTTTTCCGTTTTTTCTTTTGAAAACAATTTTGCGGAACATGGGAAAAGAAATTTTAAAAAAATATTCATCATTAAAATTTTGAAATCATGGAAATCACAGGACGTATTACAAAAGATGCCGTAGTGCATAAAGTATCAGGTGACAAACAGGTAGTCAATTTCAGTATTGCCGTCAATGACAGCTACAAACCAAAAGGAAGCAGTGAGTACAAAGAAATTGTAACCTATATCGACTGCTCCTACTGGCTGAATGTAAAAACAGCCCAATGGCTTAGAAAAGGGGCGCTTGTCCAGCTTTTCGGGCGTATCGGGCTTAATGTCTATTCAGCCTCTGACGGTAAGGCTCTGGGCAGTCTGACCTTTCACATCAACAATCTTAAAATTCTGGTCTTTGCCAAAAAAACGGAAACTGCCCAAAATACCGCTACGCCCAAAGCACAGCAGAGCGCATCCCAAGACCCTGATGACCTGCCGTTTTAATGCAGTATGCCGATTTAAAGATATAAACACCAAAAAAAAACAGTATGAAAGCCTTAGAAAAATCAGCGTATCGCCACTATGAGGTAAGCGGGATATTTAACCAAATAATTATAAGCCGTTTAGCAGGTTATGAGGGCAGAAAGAAACAGCAGTTAAAATCCTTTTTGCAGGACATCCAGCAGGCAGGCTGTGTAAGCGGGATGATAGGAGAATTTATCTATCATTCAGATTGTAAAGCCTTTTACATCAAGCATCTTGACGACTTGGAAAATATTAAAAAGGAATTGGAGGATTCCTTTGGAGAGCCGATTGTAAACCGTTATGAAAGCCCGCATTACACCTTTATGTGCTGGCTCAGTTTTGAAGAATACTGTTATAGTATATACACCAATGTATTTGAGAACTGACTTGAAAAAACAGTAAACTAAAATTTAAAGACTATGGAAACCAATTTTTTTAAATCCGTCACAGCCCTTGCCGTTGCAGGGGACTGGACAATAAGCATAGCAGAGGAGAATGCCGATACTTTAATTGTATCGGTACTCTTCCACAACAGCCGTATCGGGGACGATGCACTCAAAAAAGTCCCTCCCATCCTGCTCCGTGGAACGGCTCAGGAACTCGATGCAGGGTTCTTTGGGGCTATTGCAGAACCTGTTAAGCAGACCGCACAGCTCTTTACCAATTTGGAGCAGTTCCTAAAACAGAAACAAGCCGCAAAAGCTTCCTCGCAGATGCACAAACAAGCCGCTGAAAATGCAGGCGGACAAATCTCCGACAAGCAGAAAAAGTACGAGGAATCTATGAAAAAAGTAGATGAACTCCAAGCTGAAGGAAAATACCGTGAGGCATGGATCAAAGTGCCTCCCGTGGAAAGCTACCCCGAATATGCATCCATTATTCGAGACCGCAGGATGGAACTCTCCAGTCAGTTCGCCCCTGACCTGTTTAATGAACCTAAAGAAAATGAATCATGCTGACCGTCACACATCTAAAAAGGGTTTTCTGCTTTAAGGACAAACAGCAGGAAATAGAATTGGCTGACCCCTCAGAAACATTCAGCCCCGAGGCGGTGCTGAATTTTTATGCCCAGACCTATCCCATCCTAACCACAGCCTCCATTGAGGGTCCTGTTATACAGAACGATGCCGTTCTGTACAGATTTGTATCACAGATAGGAACTAAAGGATAAGTTATGAAAACCAAATCAATAACGGGCAGTATCAGTCTGCCTAAAAATAAAAAGCAATGGAAATTATATCAGCAGTTAGCAAAGTTCGCAAAGGATATGGACAGGCTTCCCGATGCGCACCAGGTTCAGGCAGACAGAACAAAATCAGTCCCTTTGGAACTTCTTCCGATGGTTTTCTAAGACAGTCTTTTCTGCCCCTCTTTGAGCGGGGTGCAGGTTTCCCTGATAAGAAAACCGCAGAAAAAAGCTTTTTTGAATCCCTGAAGGTCTTAAAAAAAGCCCATAACTGCGCAGACTGGGAAGTACACGACAAGCCTTATCCCTATAATATTCTTTTGGCGCATCACCTTGCTGAGCAGGAACTCTGTAAATCAGGGCAGGACATTGAATTTTCCATTGTGCAGGACGATGACCGGACAGTTAAACTCGCAGGAAAAACTATATATAACACAGAAAACACCCTGTATTATATCCCTATTCTGCCCCTGTACAGATTATTACAGGACAAAAGACAGAAAAAAAGTGCTGAATTGCTATTGTCAGTTTTTACCTACCTCTATCACATTGCAGGAATCCCTTATTACAGGGAGGAATATTCAGCATTGGGATATCATTATGAGTCTATCGAAGATTGGTTTTTGGAAGAATGGGAAAATGATGAAAAAGAAGAATTAACCACTATGCGTCAGGAATTAAACAGAGCCTCATACTATGGAGATATAATCTTTAAAAAAATATATAACACTTATTATTTGAATCATTTTAAGCACAAAATCGAAAGCTTTACTTTAAGTGATTATTTCGGGCAGAAATGTCTGGAAATCGCAAAAAAAACATTTGCAATTTTTGAGCAGTATCCCAATGAGAGCATTTTTAGAAACACCTCAAAAGAAAATTTCGACGAGGATGACGGCATCATAAGGGCACAGCAGTACATTTCCTTTATTGCCGATAATCAGGGGATACTTTACGACAACATTGAAAGGGCTGTAAACGATGAATTCAACGAATGCTCTGAAATGGAACAGCCTGTCCTCTTACAGGTATATGATAATGAAAATATTCCATATAAAGAAGGGCTTGATTTTGAATACAAAATTTTTCCGCTCATAAACGACCTATGCACACTTTTAAACCAAATCCCATGAAAAATATAACAAATAGTTTCGGAAAATTCTACCACCCTGTAAAAGCCTTTATTGTGTATCAGGAAAACACCGATAAAAACGTTTATGTGGAAAGTTACGACATGGATAAAAACGGCTTTGCTATAAATGCACATCCGCTTTCCCTAAGGGAAAGCACCGCACTTGCCAAAGCCCTCGATACTTCACAGGGACTAAAAAGCAATTTTTTAAAGCCGAAAGGCTTGCTTCCCAAAAATGTAATTTATATAAACGCAGACAGTAACGGCTTTGCCATTTGGCATACTCCCGCCCAAAGGGTTGAGCTGTTCTTTGTCGAGGGTTTGTCTATTCCTAACGGCAGGGCATCCATTCCGCCCCTGCTGTGGAAAGCCTCCAAAAATGCCCTTTGGGTTTATGCAATTCACTGCGACAAAAATATCAGCGAAGAAACTCCCCTTTGCCATGCCCCGTTTTTCAATATTTATAATGATGGAAAAGTCTGCATGGGAACAGTAAAAATAAACATCAAACCTGATACTTATTTACAGGATTTTATAGGGCTTTGGCAGAAGTATTTCTTTAATAGTTATTTCAGTCATCTCATCGGGCAGAAAAGTCCTGTAAAGGGTAATATTATTACTCTGTGGCAGAATCTAATAAACAGTAAAAAACAGTTTCCTGTTAAATCCCTTTTACAAAATGGTCTAACCATTAAAAAACTTTTGTCATGAACACGCTAAAATCAATGCACTTTGCAGATAATTACCTGATAAACCCGACCAATCCTATTACTGTAAACCTAATTGGCGCAGGCGGTACAGGAAACCGAATGCTCACAGAACTTGCCCGAATGAACCATAGTCTTATAACCCTTGGGCATACAGGTCTTCACGTCTGCCTATACGACGACGATATAATAACTCCTGCCAATCTAGGCAGACAGCTTTTTGCCGATGCCGAAGTGGGGCTTCCTAAATCCGTAGCTCTCATAAACAGAACTAATCGTTTTTTCGGAACTTCTTGGAAAGCGGTTTCAGAGCAGTTCAATACCTCCAATATAAAAACCTTTCCAAATAACGGGAGGGCAAATATTTACATCAGCTGTGTGGATACCATATCGGCACGATTTGGGATTGCCCAAATCCTTAAGGATTTGAACAATGCAGACACCTATCATCGCAGTAAAGCCTTATACTGGCTTGACATTGGAAATGCCAAAAATACAGGTCAGGCAGTACTCTCTACAATTGGGGAAATCAAACAGCCTGATTCAAAATTATACAGTACAGTAGCCAGCCTTCCGATGATAACTGAGGAATTTCACGAACTGTTGCAGGGGCAGGATGACCACAGCGAGCCGAGCTGTTCCCTTGCTCAGGCTCTGGAAAAACAGGATTTATTTATAAATAGCACACTTGCTTCAATGGGACTTTCCCTGCTTTGGAAGCTCTTCCGTGAGGGGATGACCGAGTATCGGGGGTTCTTTTTGAACCTTGCCTCTTACAGGACAGAACCTATAAAAGCGGGCTGATGCCCGCCGCCCCGCAATTGCACTTCCTGCGTCGGGACAATTGCGGGGCGTTCTAAGCGGATACGCCCCTTTGCACAGAATACAGCGATTCGCTGATTCATGCATAGGGGCGAATATTTAATTATTTAAAAACACAATTAAGATTTAATAAATTATCCTTTTTTTTAAAGTTCAAAATCAAATACGACTTCTTTATAGCGGCAGAAAGTTAAAATTAGATCTTGCTTTCTGAAAAAAAATCCTTTTGTGAGGCTACGCTTATTTCAGCCAAAAAAGCATCAAGATGATTTTGAATTGACCTGCGGTAAAAAATGCAAAATAAAATCTCTGTAATCCTGTATCTGAACATAAATCGGTATTCACAGCAGACTACTGTAATCCCCTGCCTGCTTTTACTTTGGGAAAAATAATATTGATACTCTATCTCACACAATCCAATATAGCTGCCGGTCTTAAAATTATCAATACTAACCAAAAATGATATTTCTGGCAGAAAAGAAACCAGTCTTCGTCTTGCCCCATTCCCATTTAAGAAATAAATAGTATGCTCAAAACCAGGCCTGAAACTCTCAATCTTAAAAGCTGAATAAGTAAAGACCGGAGAGCAGGGCAGTCTCTTAAAAAACTTCATCAGATCATAATGAAACACTGAAACAAAAACTTCTTTCAATGGTACATTGACCTCTATAACTGACTTGATAATCTGCGTATTTAATATCATATTTTCATTAGTGATAACTTTAACTGAATCATTAAATATGAAAAAGTAAACATCTTATAAAAAGCATATTATGTTTTTCAAACTAGTAGCGCACGATGACGTCTGGCTGTTCTATTTAGGAATCCCCATATCAAGTGTCTCAGAAAGTCAGACAACGTGAACTGGCTGTATTTTTGTTTCTAAAATGGATTACGCATTGATTGATAACTGCCTGTTAAGTTCATTTCTGCCTTTTTCGGTACTAATTGCCTGGATGTGGTAAACAAGGGCCGAAAGTTCAAGCCTGTCCACTTGTATTGTATCTATCACATTCTCATTAATATGAAATCTTATTGTGTAATAAAAGCTGATATACTCCTCTATTTCAACATCGGATCGATAATATCCCTGCTCAATACCACGTGCAAGGTTTCTTCGCATAAATAAATTAAACATCTTATGCTCGCTCGATATAACATACTTGTATATATCAGGATATTTCTTCTTTAGCTGATACAAGGGCAGGGCTCCTACAGTCTTGACGAGTCCTTTAAACAATCTGCGTATTTCGAAATGCTCTTCTACAGAATTATAATTAAGACTCATAACCTGATTGATTTTGTCATAGAACTGCTTTTCTAAAATATAAGTAGCTTCCTGCACAAGCACTTCTTTATTGCTGAAAAATTTATATAGTGTTTTTTTGGATATGCATAATTCGCTGGCCAGGTCATCCATGGTAACGCTATTGAATCCTAGTCTTATGAACAGCTCGCAGGCCTTACTGATTATTTTTTTTCTCATACTAATCGCTCTTAACTGACTTCAGTTATATTAATGTTAAAATGGCCTGGCCTAATGGCTGCGATAAACAAAAAAATCAAAGTAATGATGAAATTTTATTTTTTAAAAAGAACTTAGGTTTTCGGGCAGAAGCCAAATAATCTAAATTCCGTTTTTAAAAATTCCCAATCACAAATGCTGTCACTGCAATAAAAAATCCAACAATGAAAAGTGTATAGGAGAGTTCCATTGTAATGAATGATTTTTTTATTTTTTTTTCAAAAAGATACATAGTCCTCACTTGTGCTCCTACTTGAAGCTCCTGGCTTCTAATCAGCTTATTGTATGCCTGCTCATACTGCTCTAAAGAAACTTCAGGTGTCATTCCGATGGCAAAAACATCTTCTTCAAGTCTCTGGTACTGGTTTTTCATTTTCTTTTTAAATCCCAGGATATAATCAAAGACCATAGGACGGGAAGCTTCCATGGCAAATGCCAGGGAAATTATTGAACTAATAACCAGAGAAATCCCAATGAATTTACCATAAGGAACAATCACAATATGCTTGAAAAAAAACATGACAACAGAGATAACCGTTGTGTTCATTCTGATCATAATAGCAGCCTTGCGGTCAATCATATTGAATGAATTGATATACGATTTATTCTGGTTGCGCATATAGGTATGCAGCATCTTCCGGGGCTCCTTTTTAGTCTGATACAACAACTCCTGATGATTGTCATCTGCTTGCGGCTCTTCCATTATTTCATCGATTATTAATTAAAAAACATTCATAAGTAAAAATTCGGAAGGACTTCCATCCTTCCGAAATAAAACATACCAGTACTTACTTTCAAATTCACATGGCCAATACAATCGTTAACGGTACTTAATTATCAAAAAAGTAAATTTGATTCTGCGCTGATACATTTTTGTTTTAGGAAGAAAATCTTCCTGCCCATTTATCACGAACCCGGTCCACACAATAGTAGGCCATTGGCACAATAAAAACGGTAAGGCATAAACTCGTTGTCAGTCCGCCTATAATAACCCATGCCAATCCATTTTTCCATTCGCTTCCCGCAGCGGTGCTTGTTGCAATAGGAAGCATTCCGATAATCATGGCAAGTGTGGTCATAAGTATTGGACGAAGTCTGGTTCTGCCGGCTTCTACCAGTGCCGTCCAGGTACTGTCACCATGTTCTTTACGGTGATTGGCAAAATCGACAATCAAAATGGCATTTTTGGCTACTAGCCCCAAAAGCATAATCATACCTAAAATCGTAAAAATACTCATAGAGGATTTGGTCAGTGCCAGGATTAGAAATACCCCAAGGAAAGCTACTGGTATGGAAAAGAACACTACAAATGGGTATATAAAGTTATTGTAAAGTGCCACCATTACCAGATACATCAGCAGTAAAGCCGCTATAATAGCCGAAGCGAGTGAGCTGAAAGAATCTGCCTGCCGCTCGGCATCTCCGGTCCATCGTATATCGATACCCTCGGGAAGAGGTTTCTCAAGCAGGGATTTATTGATACGGTCTACCAGCTCTCCCGATGTGATTCCAAGAATATTACTTTTTACCGTAACAGAAGAACGCCTGTCTTTGCGTTCCAATACACTAGGTCCGCTGGTTTGGGAAATTGTTGCAAACTGTGACAGGGATATGAGTTTCCCTGAATCATTAATAAAGGAAATATTTCTGACATCCTCCACGTCATGTTTATTGAAATCATCAAATTTTACCCTGATGTCATATTCATTATTCCCTACACGATATTTTGCCTCGTCATTCCCTGCATAGGCATTCTGCAGTGTAGCCCCCACGCTGTTGATCGTGAGGCCCAGCTGCCCCATCTTGTCACGGTCAATTTTTACCTCAACCTCAGGATTTCCTGCCTCCACGCTCAAACTGGCACTTATCGCCCCGGGCATTACGGCAATACGTGATTTAAGTTCATTGGCAGCATCCATTAATTCCTCCTTGTTTTCCCCATTTAAAACAATCTGAATCGGATCTCCTCCGTTAATCATGCTGACCATGCTTGGGCTGACCTTCACTCCCGGGAAATGCTGTGCTATTTCCTGGCTTTTTTTGAGCATCAACTGCTCGGTGCTGCTTGTGCGCAGGCTTTTATCAATCACCGTTACTGTGAGCTCTGTTTTATAATCTGACCCTACTCCCGCAACGACAGAAGATGTGCTACTTCCCGCAACGTTACTAAAAACTGTGGTTACATCAGCCTGCCTGCGCAGGTAATTTTCAATCTCAAGACTGCGCAGGTTATTTTGTTTTACTGTCAGGTTTTTATCAAACTCCAAAGCAAGCCTGAACTGCCCTTTGTCACTCTGGGTAACAAATTCATTTCCGATAACACCCAGTTTTAGAACTGCAGTGATGCTTAGAAAAAGCCCCAGTATAAAACCGCTCATAATCAACTTATGCTGCAGCGTCCATTTAAGGGCGCCGACATACCAATGGGTCAGGGCTTCAATTATTTTTTCAAACCATACCAGGGGTTTGTGGAAAAAATTGTCATGGTTTAAAATAGTAATCTTCCCAAAACGTGATGCCAGCCAGGGAGTGAGTGTATAACATACAAACAAACTCATCAATGTGGCTACCACAATAGTAAGTGAGTATTGACGAAGTATATCCCCTATAGTATTCTGTATCAGACAAAGCGGACCAAATACCACAACGTCTACTGTTGTGATGGCCAGGGCCGAAAAACCGATTTCATTTCGCCCGTCCAGGGCTGCCGTGCGTTTATCTTTGCCCATATGCAGATGCCGGTGAATATTCTCCAGTACTACAATACTATCGTCAACCAGAATTCCAATGACCAGTGACAATGCCAGAAGGCTCATTAGATTTAATGTAAACCCAAAAAGGTACATGGCTATAAAAGTGGATATTAATGAGGTCGGAATGGCAACCAGTACAATAAGTGAATCCCTGAGACTGTGCAGGAACAGAAGCATAATGGCTGCAACAAGGAACACTGCGACTATAAGATCATGCACCACACCATCAGCAGAATCAAGCGTGTAATCTGCCGAATCATCAGCAATAATAAACTTAATGCCATTTTTCGAATATCTTTTCTCTATCGTGCCGATCTTCTGCTTTACCTGTTCACTGATATCCACAGCATTGGCATCACCCTGTTTTTTGATCAATATTCCAATTCCATTCTGCCCGTTATAACGGAACACCGAACTCGGGTCTTTTGTGACATCGGAAACCGTAGCCACATCACTTAATTTTACAGGGCTTCCGGCTGCTGGAAGTGCAACAATAACCTCTTTTAGCTGATCAACTGAGGTAAACTTTCCTGCAAGTCGTACTGTCATTTGTCCAATACTGCCTTCAGATTTAACTTTACCGGCAGGAAACTCAACATTGGCATTATTGATCGCCTGTGTAATGGATAATATCGAAAGACCATAATAATCCAGTTTGTCCTTAATGACATTTACCTGGATTTCCCTTTCCTGGCCCCCGATTAAAGTAATCTCCCCTACACCCCCAATCTGCTGAAGCTGGGGTTTGATCTCATTTTTCATCACATCATAAAACGCCGCATTGGTCAGACTCGAAGTGGCGGTAAGCTGCATAATGGGAGAATCACTCGGGGTAACCTTGGAGATACCCGGCGTTTTTACATCATCGGGAAGTTCGCTTAAAATATTATTAATTTTTCTCTGGACTTCCTGTTCTTTGCTGTCTATATCTGTTCCTACATTAAACTCAGCTGTAATAATGGAGTTTCCTTCCATCGACTGGGATGATATTGATTTAATCCCGTCAACCCCGCTCAGGACATCCTCTATTTCTTTGGTTACAGTCTGTTCGACATTCACCGGTGCGGCTCCCGGATACTGGGTCGTAACGACTAGTGTAGGCTGGCTCATATCGGGCATAAGCTCATAACTAAGCTTGGTATAGCAGAATACCCCGCCTAAAAGAAGAACTGTAAAGATTACAATAATCAGCGACGGTCTTTTGATTGATATTTCGGTTAATGTCATATTGTTATTTTTTTTAACTTTTGATACTTACCGGTGCATCCGGCCTGTACAATTAAACTTATTTTGCAATGGATACTTTAGTTCCGTCATTTAAATTTACCAGCCCGCCTGATACGACCTGCATACCTTTATCTAATCCAGCCCTGACCTCTATACGGGTTTCATTTCCCCCGCCTGTCTGAATGTTACGGATTCTTGCAGCCCCGTTCTCTATGACATATACCTGCGGCTTTATGGATGATCCGATTAAGGCTGATCTTGGAATCGTAAGGGCCTGGTCTGAGACTGTGCTCTGCAGTGAAACAGTGCCATACATGCCCGATCTTAATAAAGACTTGGAATTAGGGACAAGGATTCTGATCATAAAATTATGCGAAGCATCTGCCTTTGAGGCAATCAGGTCAACCTTTCCCTGAAAAGAGATTCCCGGATGCACATCGGTGCTGATAGAAATACTCTGCCCTGATCTGAATTGGGAAATACTCTTTTCGGGAACATTAATTTCAAGTTTTACAGAACTGATGTCAATTAAAGCAGCCATCTCCATACTTGGCGATACAATAGCGCCCAGGTCAAAATTACGAGTGGTAATAATACCGCTGAAGGGCGCCCTTATGGTATGCTGGTTCAATTGCTTTTTCATCTGGTCGATCTCGGCCTTAGAGGTCAAAACATCTGTTTTGGCATTGTCAATCTGAAGCTGGGTAACCCCTGAAACTGCCTGCTGATAACGTCTCAGGACATTGGAAGCTTTATCATAACTGGCCTGGGCAGACTGCAGCTGGGCACGGATAATGTCATTATCCAGCTGCGCAATGACCTGCCCTGCCTGTATGTGAGAGCCTTCTTCTACATTTACTTTAACCACTTTTCCTGATATCTCCGAGCCGAGAATCACTTCCCTATTTGGACTAAAAGACCCCGTAAAAGAGTTTGTAAGGTCAAAACGGCCGGATTTTACTGTATCGGCTTGAACAATTACAGCCGTATTCACATCGGGGTGGTATACTTTTGAAACTACTTCTTTTTTATTATTAATAAGCTTGAAAACCACTGCGGCAATAATGCCTCCTGTAATTACTACTGTTATAATTAATTTGGTTGATCTGTTCATTTTTATATTTATTTTAATGCTTCTGAGTTTAAAATTTCTACTTTATGTCACTGTCAAGGCAGGAGCTTTCCTTTTGCTTTTTTAAGATCCAGTTCAGCCTGCTTAATATTGATAAGCGCCGTTACATAATTGTTTTGTGCCGTCTGCTGGTCACTGGTTGTGTTAATTACATCACTTACTTTTACAAGCCCGCTTTGATATTGTACATTGATATCCTTCATTACTTTTTGGGCCAGGACAAAATTTCTTTTCTGATTTTGATACGTAATAAGATTACTGTTTAAATCTGCCAGTGCATTAGCGGCATCCTTCTCATTTTGCTGCAGTGTCTGTTTGGTCTGTACCTCTAATTTGCTTATTTCTATCTCTTTTTGTTTAGCCTGGTATTTAATGCTGAAGCCGTCAAAAACAGGTACTTTTAATTTCACGCCCAAAGTAGAGCTTGGATAGAATTTGTCGTTTATGTTTTTAAAAGGGCTGAAATTATTATAATAGCCGTTTACACCATAATTGGCAAAAAACGACAGCGTAGGCAGATAGCCTGCTTTAATATTTTTATACTCCAGTTCGGAAACTTTTCTGTTCTGCACCAGCTGCAGGTAATTGGTTTTCTGCGTCGCATCAAAGTCATTCAATGATGCTGAAATCAGTTCTTCATCCTTGAAAGGATAGACGCTCACTACTCTATCCAGCGGCATGTTCATCAAAACTTTCAGCAGATTGTAATATTTTTCCTTGCTGTTTTGAAGTCCGGCAAGGTTCGCTTTGGTATTATCACGGGTCACAGTAAGCCTGTCCACATCTGTCTCTGTGGCAAGCCCAGCCGCCAGCTGATCTATACTGCTTTTCAATAATGCTTCTGTGTTCTGCAGGCTTAGCCCCGTTAATTCCTCCTGTTTTAAAAGCGACTGAATACTGTAATAGGTCGCTGCCACATTGTACACCAAATCTTCCTGGCTGCTTTTAATCTGAAGCTGATTGCCGGCCACAAGAAGTTTTGCTGCCTTTAAGGCTATGACCGCCGAAGCATTAAAAAGGGTTTGGGAAAGCTCCGCAGTAGCCGATGTGTTCTGGGCTACACCCAGCTGGGAGGCGGAATAAGTCCCGGCCTGTCCCCCGAATGTTTCTCCCGGCAGCACCGAGGTCTGTACCTTAGGGGAATATTGATAACTTCCGTTAATATTAATACTGGGAAGCAGTGCGCTGTACGCCTGTTTAATGGAAGCATTTGTTTTATCCAGGTCCAGGGCATCTGCCTTTAATTGAAGGCTCTCTCTAAGTGCTGTGGCTGTACACTGCTCAAGGGTATAAGTCTCCTGGGCTTGCAGGCTTCCGCTTATCACTATCGTAGATAGGATAGTCCAGTAGAAGATGTAAATCTTGTGTTTCATACTATTTTAATCTTTATTTATTGGGTTTATAGGTTCGACATTTTTGTTCGATATTTTTGTTCGACATTTTTGTCGAATTATGTATAAAAAAATTTTACCCTTTCTCACAGGCCAAGTGTTGTATTCGACTTTTTTGTTCGACATTTTTGTCGAATGCAGAGCAAAAAAATATTATGGCAGAAATGCCGTTTCGACAAACTTAAGCAGATACTCTTTGCGCTCATTCATTAGGTTAATGTAGGCTTCATCGGAGAGCTTCATAAAGGTTTTAATGGCTGCCATACCAGCAAATGGGAACATGCACATAGACATTAACGAAATAAATATCTGCTCCGGATTTCCTTTAAGCTCTCCATTAACACAGGCTTTTTGAATGGCACTCATCAGATAACTTGGAAGGTCTTTATCCTCACTGTCTCTTGCCATGAGCATAAGTTCAGGGTTTTCATTAAATTCATTGAGCATAAATAAATCTATTTCGGGTGTTTGTATTGCACTTTCAATATATCCCCCTACAAACTGTTTCATGATATCCATAACCGGCCTGTCCAGATCACCGTAATTCGTAACCCTGGAACCTATCGCTGAAAAGAAATCTTTTAATACCTCCGCAAACAGGTTCTCCTTACTGTGAAAATAGTAATGCAGGGCAGTACGCCCGATTTTGGCCTCATCTGCAATTTCCTTTAACCGTGTCCCTGCAAAACCTCTCTTTACAAATATCTTTTTTGCAGCAATTTTAATCAGCGTCTTGGTATCTGAAGCAGATTCATCATATAACATAGTATTCGACTTTTTTGTTCGACACAAATGTCGAATATTATTTTAACTTTGCAAACTATAGATCTAAATTTATGAAAATTTTAAATCTATATCGATTTCAAAACGTTCAATTATTTTTTACTCAAAAACAACAAAAAACATATAAAACACTAAAATACAAACAATTAAAATTTAAATATGGTTATAAAACATAAAATAAACCTGAAGGTTAATCTTATCCTAAACAGCTGCTATATTTAAGAGAAAAGTATAAATTTGTCAAATTTGATAATAAAATCCATGAAAAAGAAACTCTGGCTCAATGCATGCCTTATATCACCAATAATTGCTTTATATGCGGCAAGTCCTGCCTATTTTGTAGATAATCTTAGTTTAAGTTTCTCGATTCTCTTGTTTACTATTATTAGCGCTGCAACACTTATACTATGGGCTTCCCATATTTATTTGGCATTAAACTTTCCACATCTGCATGTTATTTGGAAGTTTTTAATTGCACATACGGTCATTCTTTTTACTAGATTACTCTCTCAGGCGATACTGCCTTTTGAGGATATTTCCCGCTATTCTTTAGAAAATCAGCACATTGTATATGGAATTTTTATTTCGCTGCTCCCCAATGCCGTTATTTTGATTTTATGCCAGACTATAGTGGCTGATTTTAAAAGAAACGCAGCCGAAAAAGAAGTTCAGGAACTCAGGCTTCAAAACAGTGAGGCTCAGAAATTGGTTTTAACACAGCAGCTTCAGCCCCATTTTTTGTTTAACGCGCTGGGGGTTTTAAAATCACTGATCTCAACAAATGAAAAAAAAGCAGTTGAATATACCATACGTTTATCTCATTTTCTTCAGTATTCTATTCATTCCCAAAAAGAAGATGTAGTAATCCTGGAAAAAGAACTTGAATTTGTGAGGGATTATATCGCCCTTCAGAAAGTACGCTTTGAAGATGCTTTCTCATCTGACATTGATATCCCTCCGTCAGTTTTCCATCATAAAATCCCCATATTTGCTTTACAGACACTCG
The DNA here is from genome assembly GCF_000282055.1 of Flavobacterium sp. CF136. GTDB lineage: Bacteria > Bacteroidota > Bacteroidia > Flavobacteriales > Flavobacteriaceae > Flavobacterium. The sequence goes on along the minus strand of NZ_AKJZ01000041.1, from coordinate 48,993 downwards.
TTGAGAATATTTTCAAGCACAATCATTTTACAAAGAAAAAACCATTGCATTTTTCAATCAAATATCTTGAGGGTAATTTAATTGTAACTAATATAAAAATCCCTGCAAAACATGTCGAACAAAACCATACCGGACTCTCAAATCTCAATAACCGGTACCTGCTTATTACTGATAAAGAAATAATAATAAATCAGACAGAGGATAATTTCACAGTCATAATTCCAACCATACAATAGATGAAAATTATAATAATTGAAGATGAGAAACCCCTGGCAGAAGATCTCTCAAGAACGATCTTGTCCATTATGCCTGAAGCGCTTATTAAGGCCGTAATACCATCGGTGGAAGAAGGCATCGAATACCTTTCTAAATCGCCCGATATTGACCTGATCTTTTCCGATATCAAACTCGGTGACGGATTAAGTTTTGATATATTCAAAGAAGTCGACAATAAGGTTCCCGTTATATTCTGCACAGCATTTAACCAGTATACCCTCGAAGCTTTTGATTCGATGGGCATCGATTATATTATAAAACCTTTCTCCAATGAAGCCGTTGCAAAAGCCCTGCAGAAATTCAAATTATTACAGCCCAAAGCCTCTGTTGACTTTACTAAAATAATAAGCACCTTCAAAACACAGACAATGCCATCTGTAATTATCTACCAGGGTGACAAAATCATTCCCATATCAGGAAATAACATAGCGTTGTTCTACATTCAGGACAATGCAGTAATTGCCTATACCTTTGATAAAAAAACCTGGGTCCTTGGCCCAAAACTAGATGTTCTGGAGCAGAAATTTGCCCCATTTTTCTACAGGGCTAACCGGCAGTTTCTAATTAACCGCAAAGCTGTCAATTCAGCTTCACAGTATTTTCACCGCAAAATAATACTGACTTTAAACATTGATTTTCCCGAAAAAATACTCGTAGGAAAAGAAAAGGTTACAGACTTTCTGGAGTGGCTATCCCAAAATTGATTCTTTTTAATTTTTTTGTCCACTTTATATGCCTTTCTGTCCACTTCATTTAAAATATCCTTAAAATTTAGCTGTGCTTTTTCATTTTTGCTGTAAAACACAGTATAAATGAAAACATTTTTAATAAGGCATTTTGCATTAGTTACACTGCTCTTCTGCGCCGGCAGAACCATGGCCCAGAAATACACCATAAGCGGCTCCATTAAAGATAAAAAAAATGGTGAACTCATTATTGGTGCCGCTATACGGGTAGCCGAAAACCCTGCCCTTGGGGTAATGACCAACGAATATGGTTTTTATTCCCTCTCCCTTCCCGAAGGCACTTACACCATTATCTGCAGTTATATTGGGTTTGACCAGCAGCAGCAAGCCATCCTGCTTGATAAAAACACCAAAATTGAATGGTCACTTGAGCAGACCCCCGAAACAAACACACTTGACGAGGTAATAGTATCCCGGGTTAAAAAAGACAAAAACCTCTCAGAAGCCCAGATGGGCATTGAAACGCTCAATATAAAAAAAATAGAAAAATTACCGGTTCTCTTCGGAGAAAAAGATGTCATGAAAACCATCCAGCTGCTCCCCGGGATTAAAAGCAGCGGTGAAGGCAGCAGCGGTTTCAGCGTCAGGGGCGGAGCCACTGACCAAAATCTAATTTTACTCGACGAGGCCCCCGTTTATAATGCTTCCCACCTTCTTGGATTCTTCAGTACCTTCAATAGTGATGCTTTAAAGGATGCCTCCATCATAAAAGGCAACAGCCCCTCGCAGTACGGCGGGCGTCTTTCCTCTGTTATGGACATAAAGATGAAAGATGGAAACAATCAGGATTACAACGTTACAGGAGGCATCGGGCTTATCAGCAGCAGGCTCAGCGTGGAAGGTCCTATCCAGAAAGACAAGTCCTCTTTTATAATATCGGGCAGAAGGACCTATGCTGATTTATTCCTTAAAGGAAATGAAGATTTCAAGGACAGCAAGCTCTATTTCTACGACCTTAACATCAAAGCCAACTATCAGATCAATAACAGCAACCGAATTTATCTCTCTGGTTACTTTGGACGCGATGTCCTTGGTCTTGGCAGCACATTTGGCACAGATTGGGGGAATACCACAGCTACTCTGCGCTGGAACAGTATTGTCAGCAGCCAGCTGTTTTCAAACACTTCACTGATATACAGTAATTACGATTATAAACTAAATTTTGAAAGCGCAGGCAATAATTTAGGACTAAATTCTCAAATTACAGACTATAACCTCAAACAGGATTTTTCCTGGTTTGCCAGCAGCAGACATTCCGTTCGATTTGGCCTTCAGTCTATTTATCACGGTATAACGCCCAGCAAGGCTTCCGGTACAAGCGTGGACAGCTACCCTAAAAAAACAAGGTACTCATGGGAAAATGCCCTGTATATTAATGACGACTTCAAAGCTTCAGAACAGCTGACAGTCAATTACGGATTAAGGTTTTCTGCTTTTACCGTTATAGGCGGGGATACTTATAACATTTATCAAAACGGTGAACTTACCGACAGCAGGGTTCTTGAGAAAGGTACGCTGGGTAAAACATACCTTAATCTGGAACCGCGTATCACAGCCAACTATCGTATTGATGAGATCAGCAGTGTCAAGGCCGGATATTCCCGAAATACACAAAACCTGCATTTATTAAGCAACAGCAGTTCAGGCAGCCCCTCAGATCAGTGGATAGGAAGCAGCTATACAGTAAAGCCTGAAATTGCCGATCAGTTCAGTGTAGGGTACAGCAGAAACTTTTCTGATAACAATTACGAGATAAATACTGAGGTGTATTATAAGGATATGCAGAATCAGATCGATTATAAAAATGGTGCCGAAATCACCTTTGATACTGGAAAAGATGTAGAAAGCGAACTGCTTTTTGGTAAAGGGAGAGCTTACGGTATCGAACTTATTGCAAAAAAGAAAAGCGGCCGATTATCAGGCTGGGTATCTTACACTCTTTCAAAAACAGAGCGAAAGATAGATGGTATTAATAATGATCAATGGTATAATGCACGTCTGGATAAAACCCATGACCTCTCAGTGGTAGCTACCTATAGCCTTAATCCTAAATGGTCTTTGTCAGGGCTGTTTGTTTACAGCACCGGGAATGCCGTAACCTTTCCTACCGGAAAATACGAACTTAACGGGCAGACTGTTTTTCAATATAGTGACCGTAATGCGGACAGGATGCCGGATTATCACAGAATGGACCTGAGCGCCACTTACGAACCAAATAAAAAAAAGCGCTTCCACGGCTCATGGACTTTTGGTCTCTACAATGTATATGGACGTGAGAATGCATACACCATAACCTTTGAAGACAATCCTGATAAACCCGGCACAACGCGCGCCATGCAGACATCACTCTTTCGATGGGTTCCTAATGTAACTTATAATTTCAAATTTTAAAAATGAAAAATATACTATTTATACTATTCTCTGCATTGCTTTTTACCAGCTGTGAAAAAGAAATAGATCTGCAGCTCGATGACAAAAGCGGTACCATTGTTATTGAAGGAAATATCACAGACCAGCAGGGACCTTACTATGTCCGCATTACCAGATCGGTGGCTTTTACCGAAAATAACCAATACCCTGCTATTACCGATGCTGTAGTGACCATTAGTGACAATACCGGCCAGAGCGAAACCTTGGAATATGAAGAAGATGGGCGATACAAGACAAACAATCTGGTTTCGAGTCCGGGCAGTACCTATACACTCAATGTGCTGATTGACGGAATAAATTACACTGCACAAAGCACAATGCCCTCCCCTGTTTCCCTTGACGGGCTGATTCAGGATTCGGTTTCAATAGCAGGTGAAACCACTTATAATATTCTGCCTGTCTATACCGATCCCTCTTTCCTGGGAAATCGTTATCTGTTCATTTTGACCATTGACGGCAAAACAGATAAAACCCTGCAGGTATTTTCGGATAATATCAATAATGGTATGGTAAATCAAAGAAGCATAATGCCTTCACTGGACGACGATGACGAAATTGTACCGGGCGATATTATAAATGTAGAAATGCAGTGTATCGATCAAAATATCTATACCTACTACAGCGCCCTGATTCAAATCTCAGGCAGCGGCGGTCCGGGCGGAAGTGTAACGCCGGCCGATCCGCCAAGTAATATAAACAACGGGGCATTAGGTTATTTTTCTGCCCATACCACTGCTTCCAAAAGCATGGTCATTCAATAAAACAGCATGAGTGATAGTAGAATTTACAGCAGTAGTTTAATGAAAAGGTGGAGCATTATGGCTTTCTTTAAATTCATAACTGTCTCTTTTGCCTTATTTGGATTTACATGGGTCTATAATCTGTGTTCCTATGAATATGCTGCCTATTATTACAGCGAAGGTTTTAATCAAAATTCCCTGGACGATACCGCTTATGGCAAACAAAAAATAATCAGGCTTCAGGATACAATACTGCAGCGTTATGCAGGGATATTTGTACTTGACACAGACCCCTCACAGCGGATTGTTATTTCACTAAAAAACAACCGGCTCTCTATAGTAAATAATGATTGGAACAAAATAATTCTTCCCGGCAGCGAGACCTTATTTTTTGAGAATTCACAAGTACAAAACAGCTACAACTTTGTACTTAATCCAAAAACTAAGTCATATGACCTGATTATCACTTGCGCCGGGATAAAATTTAAAATGAGAAAACTGCAGTAAAAAGGAGGCTTTAAATTATAAGAGCGTCCCTCCCACAATTCAAAAATTAAATTCAAAAAGATACCACAGCATCAAAAATGACTGTCAAATAATACTACCCGCCATGGATTATCCAAAGACAAAAATCAGCCTAATAATTCTGTTCTGTTTTATTATATTCAATGTGAAAGCACAGAACGACTCCATAATCAAGTTAGAAGCAGCAAACAAATTAACGGCAACTGAAATATTTCTAAGCCAGCCCGCCTTCAGTACTTATAAAGACAATTATTTCTCCACCGGCACCACCCTCAGGGAACTGCCTTCTTCGGATAATTCCGATGCCAAGTTTCAAATCAGCATTAAATACAGATTATCTAAAAATCCTGTATTTGACAACGTATACGGCTTTCTGACCTATACTCAAAAAGCTTTTTGGGACATTTACAAAGTATCATTCCCCTTTAGGGATATTAACTTTAATCCGGGTATAGGAATGATAAGGCCATTTATGAATAAAAAAGGAAAACTGGGGTACTATTCCTTAATGGTAGAACATGAATCCAATGGTAAAGACAGTATTTCTTCCAGAAGCTGGAATTTTGTGTCGCTGAACTGGAGTGAGGAAATCAGCCGCAGAGTACTTCTGGAGGCTAAAATTGTTCTTCCTTTCGGTTCTAAATCAGACAATCCCGATCTTTTAAAGTACATTGGATACAGTGATCTGGGATTAACCTATATTTTCAAACCCCAGAGGCTCTATGCCAAAATCAATCTTAAGACCGGCGCTTCCTGGTCATGGAAAGGCTCTGTAGAAACCCAGTTGATCATGAAGCCCAAGGAATCTTCCAACTTATATCTGATGCTGCAGGGATTTCATGGCTATGGGGAGAATCTTCTGCAGTACGATAAAAAAGTGAGTATGATCAGAGTGGGGATTATAATTAAACCCAATTTCATGAATTTCTTCTAAAAACAAAATCCTCAGCTAGATACTTCATTTTAAGGCTGTATAGCAGCTAAAAACGAGGTTCTGTCCACTTTAAACATTATTTGTCCAGTTCACATCCAATACAATTTCATACCTGATTACAGATGAACATTTTTGCAGTATAAAATTTCAAATTATGAACGCAAAAAAAATTATTATCAGCCTTGGTGCTGTAGCCCTTATGAGTTTTCAAACTGCTGCCTATGATCCTAATACCTTAATTGGAAACTGGAAAGGTGAAGGTGAACCGGGTATTTCTGTAGAATTTTATTTAGCCGCTGACGGCGCATATTACGGAAAACTAAATGACAAAACCGATAAAAATTACGGAAAAATTGTCTTTAAGAAAATTATATACAATCCGAAAGAAAAGAACTTCTCAGGAACCCTTATCCCGGCCGACAAAGACATTACCCTTAGTGTAACGGTAAGTTTTGAAAACAACAGCAGGATAAAAGTGATTGCTAAAAAATTCCTGATAACCAGAGTGGTTTATTTTTCAAAAACGAAGTAGTCATGAAAAAAATCATTTTAATTGTAATACTGCTTATAGTGTCCCATACGCATGCACAGGAAAAATTTACGGACCTGGAGGGACTTTTAGTATATGCTTCTAAAAACAGTTTAACACTGCAGAGCAATACTATTAAGCTTACAAAGGCTAAAAAAGCAAAACTCGCCGCTGTTATAAGCATATTGGATCCCACAGGCACCCAGACTTTAACTTTTAAAAATAACACCAAACTGGGAGTAACATTATTTCCCGATGAAAACAATCCGGGAAAATATAATGAAATTAAGCTTGGACAGCAGTATAATACTTCTATTGATCAGACTTTAGACATCAAACTGATCAACTTTGAGGGCTGGGAAAGACTCAAACTGGCTAAAATTAATATTGACCTGACCAGCTCAAATTCAATGATAACATTAAAAGAGCTTCAGGAAAACATTGCCGCCAATTATTACAATATTGTTTCACTGCAGGCGCAGAAAGTGAGTGCAGTGCAAAATCAGGCTGTAGCAGATACACTCTATCAGATCGCCTCAAATAAATACCTTCAGGGACAGGTGAAACAGCAGGATGTAAATGATTCTAAATCTGCTTTTCTAAATGCACAGGAAAACACAAATCAGATTCAATACCTTATTGAACAAAATTATTTGAGCCTGAAAATACTCTGCGACATTCCTGAAGAAAAAGAAATTATAATAGAGAACAAAAAAGAAGATTTTTCAGAACTTTTTGTACCCACAGTAGAAGAAAACAAACTCAATGTCGAGAATTCAATGCTGCAGGAAAAATATGCCCTGAGGTCCTTGAAACAGATAAAAAGATCCATACTGCCAAGCTTGTCATTTATAACCAATTCTTCTTCCCAGCAGTACAATGATACTTTTAAACTCTTTGAAGGAACCTGGTATAAAAGCAGTTATATGGGACTGAAACTCTCTATGCCGTTTCCTGATTATACTATGACCTCTAAAAAGTACAATGCGAAATATGAATATGAACTGGCAAAAAACTCTTCTCAGCAGGCTGAAATCAAATCTGCCTTGGAAGTTAAAAAACTGGAAAATGAATACAGTAAAAATAAATCCCAGTTTCTGTCCAATAAAGAGGTTTTTGCCCTGAGAAAAGATACCTATGTAAAAAACAAGAATCTGTACGCTGAGGGGCTGCAGTCCCTGGAAAACACTTTAAACAGTTATAATTCAATGGTAAACGCAGAATACAGCCTTATCTCATCACGGATAAATGTTGACTTAACCCTTGCAAAAATTGACATCAATAATAAAATCAGATAATATGAAAAAGTCTTTAATCATTATTATTTTATCCCTGCTGGCAGCATCCTGCGGGAAAAAAACAGCCGAAACCAAACCTATTAGAAAAGATGTTACCGAATCCGTGTTTGCATCCGGTATCCTCGAAGCTAAAGGCACCTATGATTTAACCGCCCAGTCAGACGGTTATCTATTAAGTATAAATTTTGAACAGGGAGATTTAATTTACAAGGGGCAGATACTGGCAGAGCTGGACAACAGGGAAAGCGATTTCAATACGCAGAGTGCAAGTGATTTGTTCAGGATTTCGCAGTTCAATATGTCCTCAAATGCTCCGGCACTGGTGCAGGCCCAGAGCGCTATTACTCTTGCGAAACAAAAATTGGAGTTAGACTCCCTGCAGGAACGCCGCTACAAATCACTCTCAGAGAGAAACAGCATTGCTAAAGTAGATTATGAAAATGTACGCTATACCTACAATACTTCCAAAAGTAATTATCAAACGGCAGTCGAGAATTACAAAAAATTAAAACAGGAAGCCCAGCAGCAGCTCATTACAAACAAAGCTGCCAAGGAAATAAATAAAATTATTTTAAGTAAAAACGAAATCAAGGCTATCGTCCCTGGAAGGGTGTATAAAAAATTAAAACAGCAGGGCGACTTTGTAAAAAAAGGGGATGTTATTGCCACTATTGGTGATGCTGATATAATTTATGCAAAAGTAAATATTGATGAGACCAATATTTCTAAAATAAAAATCGGACAGCACGCTGTTGTCCAACTCAACATCAATAAAAATAAAAACTACAGAGGTGTGGTCTCTGAGATTTATTCTTCCTTTGATGATGCTACTCAGTCTTTTATCTGTAAGATTTATTTTGAAGATAATATTGGCTTTAATATTGTCAATACCCAGCTTCAGGCGAATATTATTATAGGGGTTCAGAAAAATGCCCTGCTGATCCCAAGAAACTACCTTGACTTTTCCAACTACGTCCAAATTAAGGGACAAAAAGAAAAAACGAAAGTAATCACAAATTTCATCAGCAATGACTGGGTTCAGGTTATATCAGGTATTGACCAGAACACCACTTTAATCACCGAGAACCTTCCCGAGAACAACATCAAGACTTCAGAAGCAGGCTCTCAATTAAAATAAACGCGTTATGAAAAACATCAATTACGATATTGCCCTCACCCATATTCTTACCCGAAAAAAGCAGACTTTAGTAGCTGCTCTGGGAGTAACTATAGGGGTGGCTATTTATCTTTTTATGAATTCACTTGGTGCAGGATTTAACAAATACGGGACAGCGGAAATATTCAAAAACAATGCGCATATTAAAATTTATAAAAAAGATGAAACAAGCAGCGTCCTGAGCCGCGATAAATCCACTTTAAATGTTATTGTAAATCCGCAGGTAACAACCTTATCCAAAACGATAATCAATCCCCAGTCCCTGCTCAATTCTGTCAGGAAAGAACCCTATATCACAAATGCAATTGAAGTTGTGGATGTCTCTGTTTTTTACAACAAAGGCAAAACCCAGCTCAAAGGCACAAGTGACGGCGTCAATATGGTTGAATATGCCCAGATGTACAATACCAGTGCCTATATGCTGGCTGGGGATGTAAAAAATTTAAAACAGAATTTAAACGGGATCATTATAGGCAAAGGCATAGCTGAAAAATTCAGTTTAAATATGGATGATAACATTACAGTAACCTCTTCCTATGGCGTGAGTAAAGTCCTTAAAGTTGTTGGGATTTTCAGCATGGGAAACAGTCTGACTGACGATTCAAAATCATTTATGAATATCAGTACTGCCCAGCAGTTTTTAAAAGAAGGATCTTCTTACGTCACCACTATTTATGCCAATACAGTCAATTCGGATAACTCAACCCAGTACGCTCAAAAATTACAGGCACTGACCTCTTATACGGTCGAAGACTGGAAAACCAGCAATGCTGACATATTAAGCAGCGATGTGACCAGAAAAACACTTATGACTTCTATTTCCCTTTCCATTCTTCTTGTTGCGGCATTCGGGATATACAATATCCTGAGTGCTACAATAACCCAGAAAATAAATGACATTGCCATCTTAAAAGCTTTGGGTTTTAAGGGAAAAGATGTTATTCGGATTTTTATAACAGAAGCCGTCATAATGGGTATAATAGGCAACTTTTTGGGATTATGTTTTGGAGGGGCTTTAATCTATGTTTTATCGCATATTCAGCTCAGCGGAACAAATTCAACTTTCCCAATTTACTTTGAAGCAAAGCTTTTTGCCCAGAGTTTTCTCCTTGGATTAATTATCACAATCTGCGCCGGTTATTTCCCGGCAAAAAAAGCAGCCAATGTAGACCCAGTATCAATTTTTAGAAAATAAAGTAATGGATAACAAAGAACTGGTGCTCAGCACAAACAATTTAAGCAAATACTTTTACGAACCTTCCAAATTCAAAGTATTAAATGATATAAGCATTCACGCCTATAAAGGCGAGTTTTTGACCTTAGTAGGGAAAAGTGGTTCAGGAAAGTCCACCCTTCTCTACTGTCTCAGTACAATGGATACCGATTACGATGGTGAGCTGCATATTCTGGGAAATAAAATTACTGGGAAAAAACCCGATGAACTCGCCGCAATCAGAAACAGGCACATCGGATTTGTATTTCAGTTCCATTACCTGCTGCCTGAATTTACATGTCTTAAAAACATCATGATCCCAGCTTTAAAATTAGGTGCGTACAGCTATAAGGAAATTGAAGAAAGGGCATACCAGAAACTGGAAATTTTAGGATTAAAAGACTTAGCATTAAAACAGGCCTCTAAACTCAGCGGGGGCCAGCAGCAGAGAGTATCGATAGCCAGGGCACTAATAAATGATCCGGCAATAATCATGTGTGATGAACCGACGGGTAATCTCGACAGCAGGAATACACAAAATGTATATGATATTTTCAAACAGCTCTCGCATGAAATTCATCAGACCATAATTGCAGTTACCCATGACAATGATTTTGCCAAAGCAAGTGACCGGACAATTGAACTCGAAGACGGACAGATAACCAATCATCGAAAACTTTTATTCGATCAGGAAAACGTCCAAAGAAAACCAGATTTAAATGCTTAACCCATATTAATTCATAGTACATATGCCTAATTTAATAACTATACTCCTATCTGAAAGAAAAGTCGTTATGATTCTGTTTTTACTCTCAGGTCATCTGGTATTTTCACAAAAAATATACGAGTACAATTCCCCTGGAGCAAATTGTTACAGTCAATATTTGTTTAAAGAAAATGCGCCGCTGCCAAAAGGAGTACTGGTTATAGATGCAAAGGGAGAAGACTTAAAAACATATAGTGAAAGTAACCAGTACCTAAATTCAGGGCTTTTCAATGATTACAACTTCTTATATATTAACATATTAGACAAGGAAAACCGGAATTCTTTAAATTGCTATAATGTAGTTATTTACACCGTATCCTATGTTCGTAATATTAATGAATCTGTTTTCTTTTTTGTAAATCCATCTCAGGAAATAGATCCGGCTGGTCCGTTTTTTATTAAAAACAGCAGCTATTCGTTTAATATTATCAATAAAAGCCCAAGCAGCTTAGAGATATTAAAAACCGAACTCAATGCCGCGTTGCTGAGTAAAACTTATAAAAATCCCAAGGTTTATTCCAATGAAGAGATTCAAGCTGAAAAAATGTCAAATTACAGACGAAATTTTGATGTCGCCTTCTTTTATTCGCCTTTAATCTTTTTTGGTCCAAAACTAAACAGTACCAGTGATGTAGTTGGAACTTACGGGCTGAGTTTTAAAAAATCAATTGGGTCACAAACTGCGGTGCTGCTCAATTTAAATATGGGATCTAAAAAACCCGATCAAAGTGCTATTATGGAGCAGGTTCAATCCAATCAAAAAGGAAACATTTATTCATTTGTTTTGTTTGGAGGGGAATTGATGTTCCGATACTATGACAACCCTGATAAACCTTTACGATTGTTTACCTCCCTTGGCTTTGGGATGTATTCCATGACCAATATCCGGATAAAAATAAAATCAACGGGGGTATCGGCAAAAACAAACGAAAACAGCTATTATACTCCTGTTCTGGATGCGGGACTGGAATATCGAATTACTCCTTTACTAAAAGTAAACAGTTCTGTACCGCTTCGTTACTTCATCAATAAATCTGACAACAGCATAAATACATTTACTATGGGAATAAATTTAGGGGTTTCGGCAACAATCAACCCAAATTCCTTTGGTAAATCGGGTAAAAAAAAGAATTGATTTTTTTAATAAACAACATTAGGTTCTGCCGCATCTTTGGGGGATTAATACGGCTAAATAGTTATCTGGTTATTATATAGGATAGCACCCCTTGGAAGTCTATTAAGTAATCTAAAACTTAAACAAAATTATTTATAGCGGCGGCAGAACCCTAATATTATTTATCATTAAATATTAGAAAAGTGTAATCGAATATTTTCGAAGCAGCATCTTATTCAACTATTAATCAAACATGTAAACAGAGCTTATCTGTATCCTTAGTCTATAACTTTTCGGCTTGCGTCGATTTAATAATGCCTAATAATCTAAAACAATTTACCTTTTAACTGACAATAAAAAATATTAAATAAATAACTTTTTACAATCATATAAAAGATGGAAATTAAAAGCATAATAAATACAGTCCGAAGATCTGTAATGCAGGCCTTAACTCAAGATATCGGCCGCACAGACAGCAATATAATAAATGGTCCTGCCAAAAATATCAGAAGGATATTAATCTGCAGGCCCAACCAAAGGCTTGGCAATCTTTTGTTAATCACTCCTCTTCTGCAGGAAGTTACTGCAACATATCCCAGATGTAAGATTGACCTGTTTGTAAAAGGAAATCTGGCACCGGAAATACTTAGAAATTACAATAATATAGATAACATTATCCAGCTTCCTAAAAAACCTTTCACACAGCCTTTTCGCTATCTGAAGTCCTGGCTGCTGATCAGGCAGAAAAATTATGATCTGGCTATTAATGTGGATAAGAAATCTTCTTCCGGGAGATTATCAGTCAAATTCGCACATGCGAGATTTAAGTTTTTTGGGGATTCCTTAAGTGAGTCCCTAGCCTTACTATATTTTGATTGTAAGCATATGGCCAAAGCCCCTGTATATGATTTTAGATTTGCTATAACACAGGAAAACATTTTGGACCTGACTGATAAAGTTCCTTATTTAGACCTAAAGTTAGATCTTTCGGAATTATCTAACGGGCTGAGAATTCTGCGTAAAATTGTCCCTGAAGGGAAAAAAGTAATCAGTTTGTTTACCTATGCAACGGGAGACAAATGCCATTCAGCACAGTGGTGGGAAGAATTTTATGAAAAAGTGCGTCTTAATTTTTTCGATTATACTATTGTTGAGATTCTGCCTTTTGAGAATGTTTCAAAGATAGGATTTAAAGCTTTGACATTTTACAGCCGGAATATCAGGGAGATTGGATCGGTAATTGCTAATACATCAATTTTTATAGGAGCCGATAGCGGGATTATGCATTTAGCAAGTGCAGCAAAGGTACCTGTTATCGGCTTATTCAATGTTACAGACCCTCTTAAATATGGCCCTTATAATGGCAATAGTATTGCAATTGAAACATATGATAATGATATCGAGGACATTATAGAAATATTAGACACGATACTTCGTCATCGCTTACAAAAAAAATAAGTGGTATTATTACTTTTGTCTGCAGCAGCTTTATAAGCAGTATTTTAGATGCCTGATGTTTTTGGCTGTTAAAGACAAAAACAGTCATCACAAGGATGACTGTCAAAATTTGTCTGAAAAATTTATTCGTTATCTTAAAAATTAAATTTTCCGTTATTATTTTTCCATGATTCTTTTGGGGCAATAGTTTCAATAACATCCCAGTATTCTGCTATTTTTCCATTCTCCACCCTGAATAAGTTATAGAAAGAAGTATGCTGTCCCCCAAATGAACCTTCACTGACAGTCAGTACCAAATTGCCCTCCCTAAAACTTTGTGAATTTCCTCATATTTCATAACAATACCTTGAGATGCTAAATACTGCAGCGCCTTGACCAGGGCTGAAAGCTGGTCTGCAATCTGCGGCATAAAAACCTTATCTACAATTTGTTATACACAATATCGAAATAAGAACTCTTGTAATATGTTTTAGCACTTCCGCTTGTATAAGACTGGAATTGAGGTGTAATCATGTTCATAGAGCCTCCATCTCCATTCCACGCCCAGCCTAAAATTGTCCAGCCTTTATTTTTAGCATAATCCACAATCCCTGACCAATCTGCCCCGGAACCGCCGCTGTTACCAAATTCTCCAATCATGCATTGTCTGCCTGACGAAGCCAAGTCATCAATATCAGAAGTATTCATATATCTACCTTTTGCCTGATTATATGCGCCTGGATAAATATGTGCAGAAAGAATAATTTTGGTGTCATTTATTTTTGTCTGTCCCGTAGAACATCCTTTGACAGCACAGGCTGCTGTAGCGGTTTCCTGCCCCCAGCCTGGAATATCGATAATAATAGTTCCGCTGTACACTTTTCGAACTTCTGTAATAGCCGTATTATAAGCGGCTGCAAATGCTGAAGGCGTAATGTTATGGCTTCCCCATTCGTTTGTCAGGTTAATAATAAAATTTCCTCCCAAATAACTGTAATAGTTTTTCCACCAGGTAGCTGCTGCATTTAATTCACTTGTACTGTCCGAACCCAGCACGCTCGATTTGTGATAAGAAACAATTACAGTAAAACCGTTTGATTTTGCCTCAGATATCCATCTTTTGGCATTGGTTTCCTGACCCGGCTCTACTTCAATACGAACAGTTTTGATCTTAGTATTCTGCTTCATTAAATTCCAGCCCAAATCGCAATTTCCTCCATTGTAATAAGAAGGCTGTAAATTAACTCCATTTCCTATATCTCCAAAAGTAGAACCCGTTTTTGAAGTTAAGCCTGAATTTAATGCTGCCGGCGTTTCTGTTATTTCAGCTTTTGCTGTCGGATCTGTCTGATCTGTTTCAGATTGTTCGCAGCCTGCCAATAATGAAATACTTAAAGCTAAAAATAAAACATTAACTGTTTTAAAACTCTGTTTAATAAAATGTGGTTTTTTCATAAGATAGTTTTTAAGTTAAGTGAAGAGTTTAAGGCCTTAAAAAACTTCGATACAAATATTTAGTTTTTAGTAAGATAAAATAGATGCTATTTTATCAAATTATAATACAAATAACTCATTATAACCCATTTAAAATAAGCTTACCACAAAAATAATGTTAAAATATTAAGCAATAACAATTATTACCTCAATGCATCACAATGGCCTTAAAAGAAAACATGCCTTAACTGCCGCTTAAATTTTTAAAAATAATAGTAATAAAAAAGCCGGGAGGTAATTGAAAAAAAATAAATTGAAGATCTTTTTTGGTATTGTTTTCGTTTCATTAAAATTTAATATCTATGACAATGTTAAATTCTAAATCCCCTTTTTTTTCGGGATGAAAGGTTTTGTTTAGGTGATCCGCTGACTTCAAGTATAGCTTCCCTTAATGTCGGAACTGAATCTGCTGAAAGATTTTTTAGTTCCGATTTTTTCAAAAGCTGCCCGTATCGGTCTTTTTTTTCAATTTCCATTTTTTGTACATCGAAAGTGTCATTTTCGTGTTTTACCCACAGATTGCATTCAATCCTTTCTTTATCATCACCTGACCATTGCAGGTAGGTTGATAATATAAAAAGTCCGTTTGTATTGGGTATTTCTCTCCCATTGCTGCAGGCATCCAGATATTCACTAATGCTTTCTTTTAACTTTCCCGGATAAGCAGCTGCTGTTTGGAAATAACCAGTGAAGCCTTTATCTAATATTTTTTTTTCGAATGTATCTAAATCAAACTCTTTCATTATTTTTAAATTTAGCGTTCAACTGCTTTTACCCAGGGCGGTTTTCAATTATGGATTATTCATACTATTGAAACAACAACTTACTACACATGAAAGTACATTTCTTTTATTAATAAGTATCCTGATTTAAACTTCAAAATATAACGATGATGGTTTTTATTTGAGACAGGTTAAGGATGCCGCCGATTCAGGACCTTCATATGGTTCTGAGAGTTTAGCAGTCCATGTACTGCCATATTTGAGCTGTATACCATAACTTGTACGAGGAAGCGGTAATTTGAGTCTTGTTCAAATAGAAATTATATAGATAAAGATGTCTTTAAATTTAGACACTGGTACTTAAACTGATTTCAAATCCTTAGACAACTATCCGAAAAATACAAATATTTTGTACTTTTATTAAAAATATTTAACACATGTACGAACAGCTTTTCAGCTATATTAAAAGATACAGTAAATCTTCTCTCACCGCAGATGATGAAGCTTTAATTAAAGCATCTCTTCAACCTAAGAAATTAAAAAAGAAGGAGCTTTTCCTGAAACAGGGGAACATATGCCAGTTTACCGGTTTTATAATAAAAGGTGCAATGAGACAGTACAGTATTGATAATGCCGGAAATGAGCATATCATTCAACTGGCACTGGAAAACTGGTGGATGGTCGATCGAGAAAGCTATCTAATGAAAACACCTTCTGTTTATAATATTGACGCTTGGGAAGATACTGAATTACTAACGCTGGGAGCTGATGATTTGGAGCGTCTGCTTGAAATACCGGCAATTAAGGAAATGTTCTGGAATATGAACCAAAGCAGTTTCATCGCCTCTCAAAAAAGATTAAATAATTCTATAGTACTTCCTGCTATGGAAAGATATGAGCAGCTGCTTAAAAGCTATCCTGATTTCTTACAGCGCTTTCCCCAGCATATTATTGCTTCTTACTTAGGCATCACCAAAGAAACCTTGAGCAGGGTGCGAAGTAAATTATTTCAAAAGTAAAAATTAGTATCCCTCCGATCAATTCTTCTAATGTTCTTTATTGACAAATGTCAACGTTTCCTGCTTTATAGCTGCAATAAATTTGCCCTATAAATCAGTAACAAAGATTTTAAAATTTATAATAACTTTTAAAACATTAGAAAAATGAAACAGTTTACAAAAGATGATACCGTTATGTTATTAATTGATCATCAAACAGGCACACTTAATTTTGCAGCTAACAGACCTCATGAAATGATCGTTAGCAGAACAAGAGCTTTGGCTAAATTCGCAACAGCACTAAACATTCCAGTTGTTCTTACAAGCAGCCAGGAAGATCATGCACAGGGTCCCTTGATTCAAGATCTGCAAGATCTGCTTCCTCAGCAATATTCAGACCGAGTAAAAAGAGAAGGAATTACAAATGCATGGGATGACGTGAATTTTAAAAATGCCGTTTTAAAAGCAGCCGGCGGAAGAAAAAACGTAATTATGGCAGGCCTTACCAATGATGTATGTATTGTATGGCCGTCAATTTCAATGCAGGAAGAAGGGTTTAATGTTCAGGTAGTGCTTGATGCTGGAGGATCTCCTTCGCAAATTGCTGATGATATCGCACAGCACACTTGGGAAAGCCAGGGTGTCAGAACTACAACAATCAATCAGATCATTTCTGAAATGGTACACAACTGGGCAACAGAAGACGGACAGAAAGTACTTCCAATTTTATTTGAAGAAGTAATGTCTAAAGTAGGACAGTTTTCTTAATTAATAAAAAACTTATAGTCGAAGCTGGATATTTATATCCGGCTTCTTTAAAAATATAATTTATGATACAGAAAATAAACAGTTCCCAATTTATAGGGCACGGACCGATAAAGGTATTGTATCCAGGTTCAGCAATTTCTGGTACAGACACCGGAATTGGAAGTATTGGAAGAATAGACCACCCGGAAATTAACAGCAATACTGTAATTAAAATGCATCCTCACATTAATGATGAAATACTTTCTTATTTCAGAACAGGTGAAGCAGAACACAGTGACTCAGAAGGTTTTGTAAAAGTAATCGGAGGAAAAACTCTCATGCTCATGAAAGCCGGCAGATCTTTTTTTCATGAAGAAAAAATAATGGGACAGCAGGAAACAATGGAAGGGCTTCAAATTTTCATTCGCCCAGAAAAAAAAGACTTGAATCCTCAAGTGGTTTTCTTGGAATTAGAAAGCCTGCACAGTGAAAACAGCTGGCGTCTTATCGGATCTCCAAATCCTGAAACAGAATTTCAATTCAGCAGCCATACCTGGATTTACGATATGAAACTTCTTAAAGGAAGCACTTCTGAAATTCCAGAACTGCCAGCTGAAAACCTTACTGCCCTCTTATATGTTTTTCAGGGATCAGCAGAGGTAAACAGTAGTATTGACATTAAGAAAAAAGAATGTATTGTATTTAAAGATGAAGCTATTTCAATAAAGGCTTCAGAAGATTCAGAACTTGTTTTATTCTTCACAGATGAGCAGGGGGAGATTTACAAAGGCGGCATGTACAGCGGAAATCAAATGTAATTATGAAAACTATCACCATTATCAGTAAAAATGAAGGAGACAGACTGGCAGTTGCCGGAGGTAATTACAGAATCATAATCTCAGGTGAACGGACTGGAGGCAGTTACGCCGTTATTGAAATGATAGTACCTCCAGGCGGAGGACCACCTCCGCATGCGCACCCTGAAACACAGGAAATGTTCCATGTACTGGAAGGAGAACTCGAATTTAAAACTGAAACCGGAAAACAAATTGTAACCCAGGACGGTTTTATAAATATTCCTTTTGGCGGAGCGGTGCACTGTTTTAAAAATACTTCAAAAAATTATGCACGTCTGCTCTGCACAGTTGTGCCCGCAGGACTGGAAAACTTATTTCAGGAAATTGGTACTCCTGTAAAGGCCGGCGAGTTCCTGCCTATTCCTGAATTAACAGAGAAGCGCAGAGAATTTTTAAAAGAAATAGATATTAAATACGGCCAAAGAACCTATGCACCTGATTACTTAGGGTAGCAGTTCAGGATTATTCCTTTCTTTCCGGAGCTTCTACATCAGAGAAAGCCAATACTCCGGCAGGTAATCGTTCGCCCGCAATTTTGATGACATTTAAGGCTGTATTAAATTCCTGCCATTCATTTGTTGTAAATTTTACTTGAGATGCACCGGTATTCTCCAGCATATGAGCCATCTGCGTTGTTCCCGGAATTGGTACAATCCAAGGTTTTTGTGCCAGCAGCCATGCCAGTGAAATTTGAGCCGGTGCAGCTTTTTTCGCTACGCTCCATTTTTGGATAAGTACAGCCAAAGCCATATTAGATGGCAGGTTTTCAGGCGAAAACCTGGACTCAATACCTCGGATATCACCAGGGGCAAATCGTGTGTTACTGTCAATAGCCCCTGTTAGAAAACCAACACCAAGCGGGCTCCATGGCACAAATCCGATTCCCATCTCTTCGCATAACGGCAGAATAACTTTTTCAGGTCCGCGCCATAATAATGAATATTCATTTTGAATGGCTGTGACAGGATGAATGGCGTGCGCGCGTCTTACAGTTTGATGCCCCGGCTCACAAAGCCCGTAATGCAGTAATTTCCCTTCCTTTATGAGATCTTGTATTACCCCGACTACATCCTCAATTGGAACCTGAGGATCAACACGGTGCTGATATAATAAATCAATTCTGTCTGTTCGCAGGCGTTTCAGCATTCCTTCTACCACTATTTTAATATGTTCAGGCTTGCTGTTCAGACCGGGTAAGCGTTTTCCTGTCTCCTGATCAATATTCCAGCCGAATTTTGTGGCAATTGTAATCTTATCACGAAAAGACTGAACCCCTTCTCCTAAAATTTTCTCTACCTCCAAAGGTCCGTAAGCTTCTGCAGCATCAAAAAATGTAACGCCGTTATCATAAGCTGATCGGATAATTCGGTGCATTTCAGGTCTGGAAGGAATTGTGGTCTGATAATTACGGCTCATATTCTGTACACCGATGCCAATGCTGGAAACTTCCAGTTTGCCCAGTTTTCGCGTTCCAGGAATAGTTAATGGAACTTGATTATTTTCTTGTGAAGTTGTATCCTGTGCGCCGGATTCTGCAAAAGAAGCAAAAGGAAGCAATGCACTGCCTGCCAATGCCAAACCCGCTGTTTTTAATATTGATCTTCTATCCATTTTTAATTTTTTTCTCTAATTATTTATAATTTTCGCTCACTCAGCCATTTTACCATATTGGGATCTCTGTGATCAAAAAACAGGCTTGCAGTAGTATCTAAAGTTTTGATAGAAGCCATATCTTCAGCTGTTAATTCAAAATCAAAAATGTTGAAGTTTTCTGCCATCCTTTCTTTACGAACTGATTTCGGAATCGCCACTACTCCTCTTTGAGTCAGCCATCTCAGGATAACCTGCGCTGTAGATTTATTATACTTGGAAGCAATTGCTGTTAGAAGTTCATTCGTAAAAACATCGTTCTTTCCCTCTGCAAACGGGCCCCATGATTCAATTTGAATATTGTTTTGCTCTAAAAATTTCTGCGCTTCATTCTGCTGATGAAAAGGGTGTGTTTCTATCTGGTTCACTGCCGGGGTAAAACCCGTATTAGATACTAAGTCCATAACCCTGTCGGGATGAAAATTAGAAACTCCAACAGCTTTTACTTTTCCAGCTTGATATAACTCCTGCATGGCACGCCATGATCCGTAGATATCGCCATACGGCTGATGTATCAGATATAAATCCAGATAATCCAATTGCAGCAGGTCTAAAGATTTCTGGAAAGCTTTTAAAGTATTTTCATAACCTGCATCGCTTACCCAGAGTTTCGTTGTAATAAAAAGCTCTTCCCTTACGATACCGCTTCGTTTAATTCCGTTTCCAACAGCCCGTTCATTCATGTATGATGCTGCCGTATCAATTAATCTGTAACCTGTTTCAATAGCATCTGCCACAGCCTGTTCGCATTCTCCCTGATCCTGCATCTGAAAAACACCAAACCCTAAAATGGGCATCTCAACTCCGTTATTTAATTTTATATTATGCATTGCAATAAGATTTTATAATTACAAATTTCCGAACTAAAAACATCGATTTTGGTATACGGATTACGGAATCTCCTACCAAGATTACTGATTACGAGTATGCTGCTGTAAAAACTGTACTTAAATAGTTAAATTTGTGTAACAACGAGAAGACATGGAACAAGTATTTAACTTCGAGACTATAAATCAATACAATGATTTTAATAATCATGAAACATTACATCCTTTAGTTAGTATAATTGATTTTAATAAAGCTAAACCAAGAACAGGCTCAAGGATGAACTTTGAACTTTACTGTATATTCCTGAAGGATGTAAAATGCGGGGATTTGAAATACGGCCGTAATTATTATGATTATCAGGAAGGAACTTTAGTCTTTATTTCTCCAGGTCAGGCCATTGATGTAGAAAACAAAGTAGATTATTACCAGCCCGCGGGACATGGACTGGTTTTTCATCCAGATTTAATTCGAGGCACCACGCTTGCTAAAAGTATTAGTGAATATAACTTTTTCAGCTATAATACAAGTGAGGCTTTACACTTGTCAGAGAAAGAAAAACAGCTTGTCTTTGACTGTTTTGCGAAAATAGAAACTGAATTACAGCTGTCTATTGACAAACACAGTAAAAAACTTATTGCTTCAAATATTGAATTATTTTTAAATTACTGCGAAAGATTCTACGACCGCCAGTTTATTACCAGAGATACAACCAACAAAGGAATAGTTGAGAAATTTGAAGAGCTATTAAACAGCTATTTTTCTTCTGATAAACCTAATATCATAGGGCTTCCATCTGTAGCGTATTATGCAGGCGAACTTAATTTATCTCCCAATTATTTTGGTGATTTAATCAAAAAAGAAACTGGGAAATCTGCCCAGGAATATATTCAGAATAAAATCATTGATACTGCCAAAAACAAAATATTTGATTCTTCAAAAACCATTAATGAGGTAGCTTACGAATTAGGTTTTAAATATCCGCAGCATTTTACGCGATTTTTCAAACAGCATGTGGGCAGTACTCCTAATGAATATCGGATTATGAATTAGAAATTTTAAAGAATATGCTTATAAGCAGAATGTAAAATGATCAAGCAGAAAAAACAGATTCCAAAAAATCATCACTTTGTACCGCAGTTTTTCCAGCGTTTCTTCTCTTTTCTGAACAATGGAAAAACCATTGGTATGTTCAATACAGAGCTGAATCTTTTCAAAAGCCAGGTGCCGATTTCCTCACAGCTAAGCAGTGATCATTTATATGGCCAAGATGGAGATTTGGAAAACTGGCTTTCACAGCTCGAAGCAAATGCAGCCCCGGTCTTCAAAGAAATGTGGGAAAAAGAAAAACTTCCTATTATCCAAAGTCCGGATCATTTTAAAATGATGCATTTTCTGGTTGTTTTGGACCTTCGAAATCCAATCCACTTCAAAATCCTAACTCGTTTAGAGCAAAAGCTCTACGCTACCAAGTCCAAGATTAGCGAAGGCAACGTTCCTTCCGATTTGGCACCTAGATTTCACGAGCAGCAGACTGATCAAGGAAAACTACTTTCACTAAAATCAGCCGATCAACTGGTGCCGGATCTTTTGGATCTGAAATACAAACTCATTAAAAATACGACTTCAAATCCTTTTATTATTTCAGATAATCCGCTTGTCCTCTACAATCAATTTTTAGAAAAAAGAAACTGGAGAATATGCAGTCAGAGAGATTTTGGATTAAAAGGAATGCAGTTTTTTCTACCGCTGAATGATTGGTACCTGCTTGCAGTATATGATGCCAATATCTATAAATTGGGAACTAAAAAACAGCAGGTCGTAACCATTGATGATAAAAACAGTGTTGACCAGCTTAATCTTCTACAGTTTCTAAATTCTGAAACTACTGTTAATTTCAGTCACACGGCTTCTGAGCATTATATCCGTACTTTATATGAAAGATCAAGAAAGTATCTAAAAGCTAATGACGATTTTATCAGTGTACATAAACTGAAAGTTCCTAAAGAGCCTGATAACTTTACCGCACAGATGATCGAAATGGGAGTTTCAGACCTAAATATAAAGCTGTCGTTGCAGAAATTAAATTTTATCTCAAAATCTTCCACAGTCAAACTGCAATCAATTACGGATCAGTACAGAAAAAATGTCAAATTCAAGGGTTACACTTATAAAGTATATACAATCGAGCCAATTACTGAAAAATCATAGTAACTAAAAATCTGAAACTGTAGTATTAAGTCTAGATATACAAACAAAAAACTTGGAAAAAAGTTAAGATAATTTTACCTTTTTTGATCAAATACTTTTTGAAATACAAAAGGATTACAGCATTCTTCCTTCGGAATCAGAAGAAATTTTGAGTCTGTTTTTTAATAGCTAATCTTCGAGTTCAAAAGTTTGTATCAAATCTTTTATTTCTCGAAGAAACGAACAATAATTAATTATAAAATCATTTATACCCACAGTGTAAAATTTTGGTTCATTTGTAGTATTATTCCGTTTTAAAGAACATGCATATGCTATAGGATAGTCTGCTCCATGATAAGTGTGTACCTGTGAATTAAGAAATGAATGTTTATAAGCATTTGTCACCCCATTTAAAATGGTTAATAAATGATTATACCTGCTGACAAAGTCTGTATAAAAATCTGTACTAATTAATAGAAATCCGATACAATCAATTTTTATTTTAGCTGGATATTCGTTATTCAAATTATGATAGTCCAAAACATATAACAATGAAATAAGTTCATCAGCAGATTATTTTATGCGTCCATTAAATCTTCGTCGTTCTCTATCATATGACATAATCCCAATTTCTTGTTCTCCATTATATTCCATAATCACTTCATATTCTTTTCCATCTTCTAATAATTCAATTTCATCAGAAAACTTGTTATGATAACAATTTTGAATAAGTGTAGAAGTCAAAAAACGAATTGTCCAATCATCATAACTTAAAAACTCATATTAGCATTTCTACCATCATAATTTTCTAAATACAAATTATGCCCATTTATCCCGAAATTAAAAAGAGAATGTGAAAAAGCATTCCTTAATTGGGAATTATAAGCTTTTTTCATTAAAGTGCATAATTTCAAATTATGCTTTTGAAAACTATTAAGGATATTGATATTAATAAATTTTGACTTAGAATTTTTACCATCGTCTATATTCCAGCTGTAATCTTTTGAATCACATAAATCAGCAAGCTTTTTCAAATTATATAAATTATGTTTTGACTCCCAAATCTGACAATATATCATAAATTCTATCGTCAAAGAAAATTTTGAATCGGCTGAATTTTCTGTTTGAAAATTGTATTGTTGGTTAAGGTAAGTAAGCAAAAAATCTACCCTGTGTCTATCAAACAATTCATCTGAAGAACGGTCAAATTGCCAAGGAGAAAAACCATTTGTAGAAACCTCCTTATCATAATAAGAACGAGATAAGAACAAAATGTAATCATTTTTATTTTTTTCATGGTTCTTAGCATAATCGAATGCTTCGTTTATCGCTTCTTCAACTTCATATTTTAAACGTATAAAATCGTCTCGTCTTATCATAATTTTTAAAATGTAGTTTACAAAAATTTTGTTTTAATTAATTATTGATCAAAGATATCCCTGTAGTACGCAGTGTTTTTGCGCAGTTAAAAAAATTATTCAATCCTCAATTTACTATGTTATATTATCTTAAAAAGTGGGATTTAAATCTATAGTAGATATGATTTACAATTTACTTGGCTCTTAAAATTTTCGATTCAGGAAAATCGATACCAAGATACTTCCTTATTATTTCAGTAATAACATCAATACGAGTTCCAATAGTTATAGCTCTATTTTTAATTGGCCAATCTGTCATTATTGCTGTTAATTTAGGTTTTATAATTCCCGTAGATAAATCTAAAGGATCTGTAAACCATAGACCGCAGCCACTAATACCGTGTAAATCCGGACCTGTTCCAAACATATTTTTTTTATGCAAAAACGAAAGTTTTTTATTATATGATGTAACAACATTAACAGCTGGATTTCTATTAAACGTTGAATAATTCTCGTTCCTTTCAGGAGTAGTAAAATGAAAAAAAGTGGTAGAATCGAAAATATCGGTCTTATATAAAATTTTTGATGTTGTGGAAGGATAACCCAAAAATGTATAATATTCTTCACATTGAAATATATGATTGATAGCTAAATCGTCAGCCTGCAAAAAATTATAACTGCGCAAAAGATGAGGAACACATTGATTATCTAGTTTCAGAACACCAATATCAATTATATCTTTATCCCTATTTGTTGCATTATGATTGTAGACTGTTCCTCCGGGCTTAATTATTTCATAGTCTTTTGATAAAGGAATAAAAAACTCTCCGTACTTATCAAAAACATGAGCAGCAGAAATAAGAAAATAATGGTCTTGAATTTGAATGAATACTCCTGTTCCATAAACTTTATATTTAGAGGGTTCGGTCAAGAGCATACATGTATAACTCTTGATTAAATTCAAACTGGATAATTGTAACGATTTATATCTCTGAGCAAATGTTTCCATATGATATAGAAATTAATCCTTTGTCTGCCATTTAACCTTTAAAGTAAAGATAATTAATCGTTTAAAAATATAGCTATTTTTAACAAATCAACAACAACCTATATATAATCTCAAGTTTTGTGGCAAAAAAAATCGCACAAACTATTTACAAGGATTAAAACAGTACAGCATTCTTGCAGACATATTTTATCTAAAGTGATGTTAACAGTTGTGCTTTTTCTCTTCGATTATGCTTACAATTTCAATTAACGCCTTCTCTAACTTATCAACGTTCTGTTCTGCACCCAGAGAAATTCTAATATAATTCTCTCCTTCCTTTTGATTAACGGTCAGGAAGTCTTTACCATTAGAAACAATTATATCATTCTCAAGGAGTTTATTTACAAGTCTGTCACTTGTTATTCTTTCAGGTAATTTTACCCAAATATGAAAACTTGTGCTAAATGTCTGAAATGATAAATTGTTTATTAAAGGCACAAGTCTCTTTTGAAATTGAATCGCTAAGTTTTGCTTTTGAAAAATTATATCATTCAATATGTTATTTTCCAAAATGTAGGCTGCCATATCACTTAACAGTGAAGAGTGTCCGCTTGAATTAAGTCTTACACTTTCTGTAATATCATTTTTAAAAATAGCTGGAGCTATTAAATAGGATGTCTTTATAAAAGGATTAAATGGTTTTGAAAGACTAAAAATATGAAATGTATTTTCAGGTATCAAATCCAAAAATCTCAAAGGCGGATCTGGGTGCAAAAATCTATAAGCATCATCTTCAATAATAAAAATATTATTTTTTCGTGCAAATTCTGCTATCTCTTTTCTTCTGGTCAAAGGCATCACAGCACAAGTAGGGTTATGGATTGTTGGTTGTAAATATATTAATTTAGACTTTGTTTTAATATATGTTCTCTTAAGCCCTTCTATGGTTAGTCCCTCGTTATCGAAATCACTTGGGAATAATTGGAATCCATTATTCAGGGCAATTGTTTTAAATGCAGGATATGTGAATGGCTCAATTATTATACTTTGATAGTCTTGTTTTAAAGTCTCTAAAAGACAACTTAATGAATGATTTGCACTATTGCATATAATAATATCTAAAATATTTGAGTCAGTATAGGCTTCAATTTGAAGATACTTGCTTACAATTTTTATATTATCTATTTTTCCTTGGTAGTTTGGAAAGTAAAGACATTCTTTAAAAGAAGTTTTTCTTTCACTAATAAATTTATTTAAAGCAGTTTCTTCTTCGGCAATAGTTGGATAATTAAGTTTTAAGTCCATGATTTTTGTTTTTCTGTTTTTAAATAACTAAGAACACAAAACAAATATTGTATTGGAATCGCATTTAAAATCTTTAAGAAAGGATTAGCATAGAACCTACGATATTAGATGCTTCAGTCATTTCTTTATATTTATATTAAAGGTTCAGCTGGCAGAGTATGTTCGAAATACATCTGAAGAGGTTTGGCCCATTTTTTATCTAATACAAAAGCTATATCAATGTATGACCAGCTTATAGACCTGGCCGCATAATCTTCCATGGTAAAGATTTGTATGTTTTTCGGTTTTTTTGTGTTATAGGCCTCTTTAGCTACATTGTAAAAAATTTCAGGCTTATATAAGGAATTTGTAAGATTTGTAAAAATTTTATCAAAAATTGTTCGCATATTTATATTCATTCTGTCAAAATAATAACCATGAAACATCCAGAATGATGACTGAAGCAAAGGATACTTTTCAGTTCGCATAAGCAGTTGTCTGAAATCACTTAAAAATGAGGTGTACTTAAAAAAGCCAAAAACTGCGCTTTCAGCTTCGGTTTTAACTTTTGAAGCAAAGGCTGCATTCAATTTTTCTTGTGATGACAAAATTTCAATTACATCATTTAGCGAGTCATCAGAATACCAAACATAATCCAGCATTCCTAAAAATCTCTTAATATCTTCATCCCGTTTTAAAAACCGATTAAGCGAGATAAACTCATTAAAAGCTGAAATGGTTACTGGATTCCCTTCTTGCTCAAAAAATCTATTCTGTTCTACAAAACGAACGGTGTATGATGTCATTTTATACTCATAATACTCGCTGTAGTATGGAATAACTGAAGGATGCTTAATAGTGGCCAATATTTCTTTTGCCGACTCTTTATCAAATCTCCCAGGAACATATCCCGCAAATATTGCAACGAGTAATAAATTATAATATTCAATAAGCGCATCAATTTCAAATCTTTCAATTAATTCCTGACCATAAACGCCAATTGGATCATGAAATCGAAGAAGATATCCAAGATCATCTTCCTTTCTATTATTGATAAGATTCATAATATTATTATAGCCGCGTGCAGCTTTTCCCTTATCGTGAAATTCCGCTTTTACTGACAATAAATTTCTTTCTTTAGGTTCCATTTTTCTAGATAATCTGTTTTAGCAGTTCAACAGGCTTTATGAAAATATCATTTGGTTTACAAACAGAAATGTGCGTGGTTTTAGGGATAACTTCCGCAGGATGATCAAGCAGATAATTATAATTTTTCACCACTTTGTCTCCCTTGGAATACACTACTAATTTAGCCTTCGTAAAATTGCCGGATTCTTTCTTCTGTAATTCTTCAGTTTGAAGTTTAATAGCTTTTAAAATACCATCATCTTTTGAATCTAAATCATTTAAGATCGGAAATCTAAATTTTGCAAATAAGCCAAACAAACCAGATAATCCTGGCAAAGCCTGCATCGCAAGTGAGATTATCTCTGCCCCATGATGAGCTGGTGCATACAATGCAATTTCAGACTTCTGGACCCAGCTGTCACCATCAATGTAGGCCAGGAGTTGTGCCTGCCTCACCAGTACTGCACCCAAAGAATGAGCGACCAGAACTATTCTTTTATAATCCCTTTCAGGAAGATTTTGAAGTATTGGCAAAATACCATCCTTAAGAGGTAAAATGGATCGTTTTAAAAAATGATACAATTCTGCTGCATGGTCGCCTGCCTGCCCATTAAAAGTATCATAACCATAGAAGATAATATCCGATTTTTTAAACTGATCATCAAAAAGCAAAATGGAGGAAAAATTATTCCATGTCCCTAAAGAATTACCACCAAAGCCATGGACAAAGACTATAAGAATTTCAGGTTCTTCATAGCTAAAATAACCTTGGGTGTTAACACCATATTTTATCTCAATAGATGTAGTATGATTAATTGCCATGATTATCTGCTTTATAATGTTTTGATATGTTTGACAAGACTTATAACTTCATTAGTAAATTTTGACAGCTCAAAATTCTGCGGATCATCATGACCATCTTTTTGTCCCTCATCAATATTGACGTGAAAAGCCGGTACCAGCCATTCCCCTTTCCTTACTCCTGCACAAACATACAATAACGCTAACCTTTTATACTGCAAATCTGTAAATCCCGGCACGGGAGCAACCGGAGCACTGACCGCAGTTCCAGGCGGATAAACCCTAGGCTGCAACAATTCTATATGCACAAACAATCCCCTGCATGAAATTCCCTTGTTAATTTCAAACTTTGTTGCACGCCATCCTTTTTCAAAGTCGTTAAGTGTCTTAGACAATCCCGTTCTTGTTATAATTGCATGTGCGGGTTCCTTTCCTTTTGACCAGTTCCATGAATTTAGATTATTCCTTGACCAGCTGCTGTCATTAATATTTGTGGGAAAGCTATTTGCATATGCCGGTGTGCTCATATCATGAATCACAAAATATTTCGCATAAACCTTTCTTCCATCCAGCAAAATACTTGAAATATCGCGATCCACAGCACCGCAGATTTCATTGTCAACAATCGAATTCTTTTGAAGATATTCCTTTAGTTTTTCTTTATTCAATTCCGGTTTATTTTCCAAAAGATTAAGAAAGGCCTGATCTATATGAGGCTCTTTCTTTTCTATTTTTCCCCATATCTTAACTGTCCGCAACAACAATTTTGCCTGGTCAGCTTTTGATCCTCTATATTCCATTTTGGTTTTATCAAATAATTCAGAGGATGTCTGGGATAAGCACGCAAGGTGCATAAAAAAACAAATAAGTAAAGCTGTAATTCTCATAGTTTCTTGCTTTAAATTATATTGGCAACTTTTTACGACTATCATAACATATGACGTAAAATGATGTTGTGAATTTATAAAATAAAACAAACAACTGGCACAGTACAAATACCTGTTTTTCAATTAGATCAGGCAAAAACAAGAGTATACTGCAATTTGTCTTTAGTTATGACTGCAAAATGATACTTCCAGAAAAAACAAAATATATTTTTAGTATAATAACTTAAAACCTTAAGGGAAATCTAAAGCTTTTATATTATCATAGAGGTCCCTAAAACATAGTAAATCAAATTTTTATATCAAATAATATTTTATACATTTGTTTCAACCACTGGGTTAATGTGTTCTTTTAAAAATTGCATTACAATTTAAATTTATATCGTATTTCAATTGAAATGATGGATAAAATTTATTTGTTGTTATTTGGTTTTATTAGGTACTTTATTTGTACCTCGCCATCCTTAAACCCAGTAAAACCTGGCATGTTAATTTCTGTATCGGTAAATAATTAACATATTTAATTATTTTTACGTTGAATTAAAAGTGAAAAATCCTATATATATTACTTAAAACCAAACCTTTATATCATAATTGTACCTCAAATCTAAAAAATTAGATTTGAGGTCATTTTAGGATAAAAAACGACACTTGAATCCTCTTAAATCTGCTTACTATCATTAAAAGTCACCCAATTTATAGGTAAGCAACAATTTTATTGTTTATCCACAATGTATCTATTTCAGATCCTGCCAAGAAAATCTGATTCAAAAATTGAGATAATTGAGAAAGATACTTTTTGATAAATCTCAACTGAATTCAGCATACAAAAAAATCCAGAATGAAATACTAGTTCAAAAATTTAATAATTTATTGAGTCCTGAAAGGGCCGTTACTACTCTTGTTCAATGGCTAGATTTATAATATTTGAGCACTATTTTAGATATATATTTAAAAATAACACATTCAAGTCCAATATTGAATACATTTCCAGCCACTTTAATTTTTTCTTAATTGATACTTTTACACCGCAGTATTCTATTTCTTATTGAAACAGATTATGGCAAAAAGGAATAATGCTGTTAATCAATAAAGAACTCATTTTTAAACTTATAATATTTTAGTAAAAAAAAATGAAAGCATTTATATTTAGGAATTATGCCCTTCTTTTTACTGTTTCCACATATTCTTAAATTAAGAAAAAAATTATTAGTCCTGTTTTTTGCCATAATCAATATTGATATAAAACAAGCTAAATGATACTTAGAGTTTTGAAATAAATTATATGAAAGGATCGTAAAAGAAAATTAGTCGCAATACCAATAGCAGCTATGCGAATTACATATGACCCAATAAAAAAAATATCACCTATGAAAAGAAATAAAATATGTTTAAACTTAATTACTGGATTGGTGTTCGCATCTTGTGCTATATTGGCGAGCATAAAGGAGAATATAAAGGAATGTTAAAAAACCGTAAGTTTGTTATTATAGCTGTAAGTAAAGAAAACCGTAAAGCTTTTGTATATGATGCTCAGGGGCAAGTTGTGAATTATGATAGGTAGCTACAATTACATTAAAATAACCGCAAAACCATAAAGCAAAATAATCGGTTAGATGCCTTAATAAATGTAAAAAACACCAAGTAAATATGGTATTAATTCAATGATCAGAACCTTTTAAATTAAAAAGAGTTATTACGAAAATAATAGATTCCTGATCGTTTAAAAAACAAGGAAGAGTCTTTTTGTATAAAATAAAGTAAGCATCCATGATTAAAAATTAATCATCCTGAAGTATTAACTTTTCAGAATGGTTTCAGTAAAAAAACATATGAAAAATAAAATTTATATATCACTTTTGTTTGTCTTATTGACAATAGTTGTTAAAGCCCAGGATTCTCATCGTTTCTTTCCGAAGGAAAACCTAATGTCTATGGGGATTTATTATTATCCGGAGCATTGGAATAAAAACGACTGGGAACGGGATATCAGCAATATTTCAAAGATTGGTTTTGAATTTATCCACATCGCTGAATTCGCGTGGATAGATATGGAACCTCAGGAAGGCGTTTATAAATTCGAATGGCTGGATGAGGTAATTACCCTGGCAGCTAAGTATAAATTGAAAGTTATTTTAGGTACTCCCACGGCTATTTCACCTGTGTGGATGGGAATTAAATATCCGGAAATTTATGCAATGGGGTCTGATTACCTTCGTGCAGAACATGGAACCAGAGCACAACAATCATTAAGTAATCCGGTTTGGAGAAGTTTTTCTAAAAAAATAATTACAAAATTAGGCGAGCGTTATGGTAAAAACCCTAACGTAATAGGGTGGCAATTAGACAATGAACCCGAAGCAAAGGAAGATTATAGCCCTTCTTCTCAAGAAGCCTTTAAAAAATGGTTAGAAAATAAATACAAAACCATAAGTGCTCTTAATAATGCTTGGGGAGCCCAATTTTGGAGTCAAACTTATAGCAATTTCAGTCAAATTAAAATTCACAATGCAAATCATGTAGGATGGTGGGGAACAAATCCGCATGCTTTATTGGATTTTAAAAGGTATACTGCCGATACACAGGCAGAATTTTTAGATTATCAGGCTAATATTCTTAGGCCTTTAATTTCTAATAATCAATTTATTACTACTAACTATACCGCCACAACACCTTTTGCCGATCCCAGAAGAACGAAAGAATTAGATTTTGATTCTTTTACCAGTTACTTAAATAAAGGAAATGCAAATATAGGGGATAAAGGATTTCGACTGGGAGATCCTAAAGAACTTTCATTTGCTTTGAATTTTTTCAAACCTGATACTAAAATTTCCGGAATTATGGAACTTCAGCCAGGATTTGTAAATTGGGGAAATGTAAATCCATTATTGCAGCCTGGAGCGGTACGTATGTGGCTATTTCATTGTTTTGCAGAAGATATGTCATTTGCCTGCTCGTATCGGTACAGACAAATTAATTATGGTGCAGAACAATACCACAGTGGCATTACCAAATTAGATGGAGTTACCTTATCTCAAGGGGGAAAGGATTATAAACAAACTATTAGCGAAATGAAATTATTGCGCGATGCTTACAAACCTAATGCAAAAGTTCCAAAAGAAATCAAAGCGCGTAAAACTGCTTTATTATGGAATTATGATAATTTATGGAGTATGGGGCGTCAGGGACAAACAAGTCAGTGGAATACCTTGCAATTTTTTCAAAAATATTTAGAAATAGTAAAATCCTTTGGGGCTCCTGTAAATATAGCTTATGAGAATGATGACTTAGACCAATATGCTGTTGTCATTGCCCCTGCTTTTGAATTGGTTGACAACAAACTTATTACGAAATGGGCTAATTATGTAAAAAAAGGTGGAAATTTGATATTAACTGTGCGCACAGGGGTTAAAGATCGAAATGGCCATTTATTTGTTGGAGGCTGGGGACAATCTATTTATCCTTTAATTGATGCCAGTATTGATGACTTTGATCATTTATTGCCTTACGCTAAAGGAACTATAAAGGGTTTTAATAAAGATTATAATTGGAACAATTGGGCAGATTTGATTACTGCTAACAAGTCCGAAAATGTATTAGCAACCTATACCAATCAATTTTATGCGGGGAAAGCTGCAGTTGTTACTAATAAAATAGAAAAAGGAACGGTCACTTATATTGGTGTTGATACAGACGATACCCAACTTGAGAAAGATGTCTTAAGAAAAGTATATGATCAGGCGAATATAACAACCGAAAATTATCCTGAAGGCGTGTATGTAAAATGGCATGATGGTTTTTGGGTAGCAGTAAACTATTCTTCTGATAATTACGAACTAAAAAACATATCTGCTAAAGCAAAGATATTAATAGGTAGTAAAACAGTACAACCCGGAGGAGTAACAGTGTGGCAAGAATTGGATTAGAATGATAAAAAAGTTTTTTTGTGGTTAAAATAAAAGTTGAATAACGAAAGATTATTTTTAATATAAATTAGGAACGTTGCGAAGCTAAAATGTCTCTTTCATACATATTATAAACTTATTATAAGATGAAAAAATATAAAATACAGTTATATATTCTTGGATTTATTTGGATTACTTCATTCCAAAATATTATTGCGCAATCAAATTATATATTTCATCATTTGAATACGAATGAAGGGCTTCCGAGCACCAATGTAAGGGCAATATTAAGAGACAATTACGGATTTCTTTGGATTGGAACTGAAGGGGGTTTAAACAGATACGACGGATATGGATTCAAAGTTTACACAACGAATCCAGGAAAGCCTAATACATTGGTATCAAACGATATTTATGGATTACAGGAAGATGGTCTGGGAAATATTTGGGTAGACCTCGGATATACTTATATGGTATATTGGAGAGATAAGGATTGTTTTATTTCAGACATAAAATTATTTTTAAAAAAATTACACATACAGACTGACCAAAATTATAAGATTTATGTTGACAAAAAGCGAAATTTATGGGTTATAAACAATAAAAAAATATTTCTCTACAATGTTAAGAAACAACACACATCCATTTTCAATCTAAAGGATCCCATAAAAGACCCCACTTTAATTAATATAACCGATGATGGAGAATCTTTGTATTATATTCAACGTTCTGGTAAATGCTGGCAATTAAACAGTAAGACAGGTAACTTTACTTTAATAAAATTACCCGATTCAATTAATAAAAATACGGCTAATTATCCAGGCGAAATTTTTCTTGATAGTGACAACGAATTATGGGTATACTCAGGTTATTCAAATCAGATTTCGTATAAGAATAAACAAACTCAGGAATGGAAAACACTGGCGTTAAAATCTCAGGTAAATATTGAGAGTAATTCTATTACAAGTATTGTTGAAAATAGTCCCGGAGAGATTTGGATTGGCACAGACCATAACGGACTGTTTATTTATGACAAAACCAGAAATTTAATGACAAATATCGTTTATGATTCATGGAAAGATAATTCGTTATTTTCTGACAACATAAATTGTTTATATCGTGATAAGAATGAAACTATTTGGATTGGCCACAGTAAAAAAGGGCTTTCATTTTACAATGAAAGTTTTAGGAATTTCATGAATTTTAAATATCCCGAATGCTCAGATATTAGTGCAATAATGGAAGATAACAGGGAAAATCTTTGGCTTGGAACTGATGGAAAAGGATTGTTTTTGAAAGAAAAGCAATCAGAAAACATCGTAAAACTTCCAATTTCAAATACTTCAATAATGTCTGTAATAGAAGACCGTAAGGGCCGTATTTGGATAGGAACCTTTAAGAAAGGTTTGTTCTGTTATCAAAAAGGCAAAATGATTCAATATACAAAAGAAAATAGTAAATTAAGCAATAACAATATTTGGAGCTTAGTAGATGACCGGTATGGGAATATATGGATTGGAACGTTGGGGGGGAAAATTCAATTATTACCTGCTGAAGCAACAAATTTTGATTTTTTACGATCCCCTTTTAAAGAAGATGTATATGCACTGGATATGTTTTATGATGGAGGAGACGAAATCTTTGTCGGGACGAGCTATGGACTTTCTGTAATTGATATTACAAATAATAAAAATGTAATGTATTATGGAAATAAGAAGGGAAATCAAAAATTTAAGCAACTTCAAATATCAAGTGTATATAAAGATAAACACGATATTTTATGGCTCGCTCATAATAACGGCCTGGACATATGGGATCAAAAGAAAGATACTATTTACTCCTTTAACAAGTCAAATGGCTTATGTGAT
The DNA here is from genome assembly GCF_000282055.1 of Flavobacterium sp. CF136. Classification (GTDB taxonomy): domain Bacteria; phylum Bacteroidota; class Bacteroidia; order Flavobacteriales; family Flavobacteriaceae; genus Flavobacterium. The sequence continues at coordinate 14,109 of NZ_AKJZ01000041.1, read as the reverse complement.
AATTCTACCAAAGGCATTCTGGAAGATGATCGGAATAACATTTGGGTGACAACAAGTAATGGACTCTCCATATTAACTGTTAAACGTGATGTAAACGACAAACTTGTCATAACAAGTAAAAATTACTCTATTAAAGATGGTTTTATGGATAATTATTTTAATAGACATTCTATAATTAAGTTAAGAAATGGAGATGTTTTACTGGGAAATATAGATGGATATACAATTCTTAATCCTAATAAATTAGTTGAAAAGAATCGACCAATAGCAAAAATTGTTTTTGCCGGATTAAGCGTCGGTAATCAAAACATCGAAGTCGATTCAATTTATAATGGTCATAAATTACTTGAACATTCAACGGAATTAACTTCGGGGCTAACCTTCAGACATGATGATAAACTCATCACCTTAAAATTTACAACAGCCGATTTACTTAATGCTGATAAGGTGAAATACATTTATAAAATTGAAGGATTTGATACAGAATGGATTCCAATTCAGGAAAATAAAATAATATTATCTGCTCTCCCTCCCGGCGATTACAAACTTTTAATAAAAGCATCTAATAGTGATGGTATATGGAGAAATAATACCCAAGCACTGTCTATAAGTGTAACACCTCCTTTTTATTTATCTGTTTGGGCATTTAGTATTTATGGAATAATAAGTCTTGTTATCCTCTTATATCTTAATCATAAATCAAAAGTTCGTAATCTGCTAAAAATAGAAGAGCACCGAATAAAAATGGATCGTGAGAAAGAATGGCAAATAAATGAGATGAAACTGAAGTTTTTTACAAATATAAGTCATGATTTGCGTACTCCATTAACATTAATTACTACACCGCTTCAGGTTTTGTTAAGTGGTACAATGGAAGAAAACATGAGAAAAAAGCTGAGTATCATGTATAAAAATGCCAATCAATTGCTTTCATTAATAAATTCGTTGCTGGATTTTCGCAAATTGGATGTTGGGATAGATACATTAAATTTAAAATCAGGAAATTTTGTAAATTTTATCAGAGATATTCATGCTTCTTTTAGTGTTTATGCAGATGAACGTAGTATTAACTTATCTTTAAGCAGTGAATTAGAAAACTTATTAATGCAGTTTGATAAAGATAAAATACAGAAAACACTTATCAACCTGCTTTCTAATGCGTTTAAATTTACACCTGATGGCGGAAATATTAACATACATATAAGTAAACAGGAAGGTGATGTTTGTGTAAGTGTTTCAGATACAGGTTCAGGGATAAATGATGAAGATAAAACACGTGTTTTTGAACGATTTTATCAAGCTCCACAAAGACAAGATGAAACCGGCAGCGGAATTGGCTTACATATTGCAAATGAATACGTAAATCTGCATGGCGGGACTATTACAATAAAGGACAATATACCAAATGGATGCATATTTACTTTTAAAATTCCGATTAGGGAAACAGATAAAGCAGAGAAGACTCTTACAGATATACAATCCAGTTACGATAATGTAGAAAATATTGAACGAAAAGAAATTATTCATAGTAAGCCAATATTACTATTTGTAGATGACAATAAAGATTTTTGTGATTTCATGGCCGATAACCTTGAGGATGAATATTCTGTAATAACAGCTAATAATGGACAGGAAGCAATAGAACAATTAAACGAATATGATGTAACAATCATCGTAAGCGATGTTATGATGCCGGTTATGGATGGAATTGAGCTTTGCAAACAAGTGAAAACAAATATTCATTGGTCTCATATCCCGGTTATTTTATTAACCGCACGTACGGCAGAAGAACATCAGATAGAAGGATTAGAATTAGGTGCAGATGATTACATTACTAAACCATTTCACTTTAATCTTCTTAGGCTGCGTATTCAGAAATTTATTGAATGGACAAAAAAGAGTCATAGGGTATTTAGTCAAAAAATCGATGTTAATCCTAGTGAAATTACCATTACATCTTTAGATGAAAAGTTGATAGAAAAAGCAATAAAGATAGTAGAAAATAATATAGGCGACCTTAAATTTTCAGTTGAAATCCTGGGAGAAGATTTAGGTCTAAGCCGAGGACATTTATATAAAAAATTAATAATAATTACAGGTAAAGGACCGGCTGAATTTATTCGTACAATCCGATTAAAGCGAGGACGTCAGCTTCTTGAAAAAAGTCAATTACAGATTTCTCAAATAGCACATGAAGTAGGTTTCAGTTCTCCGAAAAGATTTTCAAAATACTTTCGCGAAGAGTTTGGCTTATCACCATCTGAATACTCAAAAGCTTATAAAAAACTCTAACTAAATCCTAAAAAAATATAGATATTTACCATTGAAGAAGGGGGCTTTTTGTACTATTCAAAATTAATTTGAAATACAAAAATCACCCCCTCTTTTTTGGACTATTACTTTAAACCTTTAAAGCGTATTGTCTTTAAATCTAAAAAAGTTAAAATCATGTTTCAGCTTTCTTAGTGACTTATAAATCATTTTTCTACCAAAATATTGAATACAAAGCGACTAACACTCCTATTATAATAAGACTGCCTGCTAAAAAGCCATTATTTACTTTAAACATTTTTGTATCGACCTCTAATCCCTTTACATTGACTTGTCTCTTAGCATCAAATAAGCTAATTGCAATCATCAACAAAACACATATTACAAATACAAATCCCATTCGGTCTAAAAAAGGAATTTCATAAACCAATGTCATATCTTTTTGTTCTACCAATGTGGCAAATCCTATACTGCTCAGGAATTCCAAATTCATAAAATTTGGCAGGAATTTGAATATTACTGATAAAATAAAACCTCCAATTGTAGCAAACATGGCTGCATTAGAACTTGTTTTTTTCCAGAAGAAACCTAAAATAAACATGGCAAAAATTCCAGGACTTACAAATCCGGTATATTCCTGAATAAATTCAAAACCTCCTTTTTTGTCAATACCTAAGAAAGGGGCAATTATCACGGCAATAAACATAGAAACTACAACTGTCATTTTACCCACTTGCACCATTTTCTTTTCGGTGGCTTCAGGCTGAATTTTTTTCTTAAAAATATCAAGTGTAAAAATAGTGGAGATACTATTTACTTTCCCTGCCAATGATGCAACCACAGCTGCTGTTAAGGCTGCAAATGACAAACCTTTTAATCCCGTTGGCAATAAGTTCAATAATACAGGATAAGCTCTATCTGGATTTAACACTCCGTCAGTTCCAAGCATTTCGGTTTGCAAACCACCTTTCATGTGAATAACAAAAGCAGCAATTCCTGGTAATACCACAATCACTGGCATCAATAATTTTAAGAAAGCAGCAAACAGGATTCCGCTTCGGGCTGTTTTTAAATCGGCTCCCAAAGCTCTTTGAGTAATGTATTGGTTACAGCCCCAATAATTCAGGTTTACAATCCACATTCCTCCCAATAAAACCGTTAATCCCGGTAAACTGGGAAAATTGGCATTATCCTTCTTGAAAATCATATGAAAATGATCCCCGGATTGATTCATCATATAGTTAAACCCCTGAACTATCCCATGTTGTCCATTTAAGTCAGCAACCTTATCTAAAGCTAAATAAGTAGTTACTAAACCACCAAAGATTAAGAAAACAACCTGAATAACATCAGTGTATCCAATAACTTTCATTCCTCCTAAGGCAATAATAATGGCAAAAATAGCTAAAGCATACATACATAAATCGACATTGATTCCTGAAATTCCATTTATGGCCAATGCCCCTAAATAAAGTATGGAAGTCAAATTAACGATTACATAAAGCAATAACCAAAATACAGCCATAATCATGGCAACATTTCCATTATAGCGCTCACTTAAAAATTGTGGCATAGTATAAATCTTGTTTTTTAAATAAACAGGAATAAAAAAGACGGCTACGATAATTAATGTCAATGCAGCCATCCATTCATATGTGGCAATTGCTAATCCCATTTTGAAACCGTTTCCGGACATAGCTATAAACTGTTCCGAAGAAATGTTTGAAGCTATTAATGATGTTCCAATTGCCCACCATGTTAAAGAACCTTCTGCGAGAAAATAATCGTGAGAAGCCGAAATACTTGCTTTTTTCTTTCGATTATGGATATAAAATCCATAACCAGCAACAAGGAAAAAATAGAATAAAAAAACCAGGTAATCATATAATTGTAATGAATTCATGTTATTTGTTGTTAGTTATTAGTTAGTTATTGGTGTGTATTTGAAATTTTTAAATTTGACTGAACCTTCTCCCATAGAACAAAGTCCGATACGAACCCCTAGAAAACCTCCAAAAGCATTGTGATGAAAGCCTGATATTTCTAATGAGTTTTCAATTTTGAGCCAGTCCTTACCATTTAGGCTATAATACAGGTCAACATTATTATTTATATTTTTCATCTTCAAAAATACATGTCCTTTTATTACATTGCTTTGGGTTTGAAACTGCCATCCATGGATGTTGGCTATAAGATTATTTTGATCGGCAAGAAAAGCTGAAGAAGCTGATTTATTATAAAAAAGAGTAAACCCTCCTGTTGCATTTCCTTCAATAAATAGTTCTACTTCTGCTGTATAAGAATGATCAGTTGGTGTGTAAAGCAATGGTGAACAACTCCCTATTGAGTTTCCTTTAGCTTTTATCGTCACGCTTTTATCTGCTACTTTAAATCTATCGGTGTCGAATTCGTCATAAAAACGCCATAGAAGATTTAGTTTATTGCCTTCAAAGTTATCTGCAAAAACATTCTCTTTAGTTATGTTGTTCAAACCAGGCATCTTAACAGGCTTGGTTTCAGATACTCCTTCTGGTATTTTATACCACCCATCTTTTGTCCATTCCAGTGGCAGAAGCAAAATTTGACGTCCTAAATTATAAAATCCCTTCTCATAAGAATGGAACATCATCCACCAATTCCCTTTGGCATCTTCAAAAGGTGTTCCATGTCCTTTAGACAACCATCTTTCGTTGCTGTCTTTTGTTCTGAGAATAGGATTGAAAGGGGAATTTTCCCATGGTCCTAAAGGCGATTTAGAACGAGCCGAAATAATCATATGTCCTGTGGCTGGTCCTGCAGTCCCTCCTTCGACAACAGTCAAATAATAATATTCTCCTCTTTTCATCAATTTGGGTCCTTCCAGACAAAAGCACTCTATAGACCATTCATTTGGAATTGGCCACCCGCTATAAGCATACTTCATTTCACCAACAACAGAAAGCCCATCATCTGACATCGGTACATAACCTCCATTAGGGAAGTACAAAAAACGTTTTCCATTTTCATCGACTACATGTCCCGGATCTATATTCCTTATTTTTAAATCTACAGGATCACTCCACGGACCCTCCATAGAATCGGCTACTACAACATAGATGCTATAATTCGCAGGAAAATAGATGTAATATTTGTTATTACATTTTACTAAATCAGGAGCCCAAACAGAACCAATGTTTTTATTCAGGGCATATGTCAATGGCTTCCAGTTTATTAAGTCTTTTGAGTGCCAAATCAATAATCCCGGGTAATATTCAAATGAAGAATGTACTACATAATAATCATCTCCATCTCTTAATATACTTGGATCGGGATAATCCCCGCCAAAAATTGGATTGGTAAAATATCCTTTTCCTTTTGTGTTAGAGGTTGTTTGATATTGGGCATTTGCAAAAAAAGCAAATTGAAAAAACAATATGATTAATATTATTTTATTTTTAGACATGATATATTTAAAATTAATGTGCTATACGGTTGGAGATAATTAGTTTTCCATACCTGGATATTATTTTTTCTTTGCCTCTTTGGCTCCTTCCATCATCGCTTTTAAAACCCCTCTATCCAATACTTGTCCTGAATCACGATTAAATAAGTTATTGGGAGTATCCCAATAATAAGGTATAATTCCGTTTTCAAGAGCCGATTTTACAACATATTTACCAAAGAATTCCACAGATTTTTCATTAAGTGCCTGGTCTGAAGGAGCGCTAAGTTTACGTTTATAAGCCCCAAATTCACCTAATATTACTGGTATTCCTTTGTCAGCATATTTTGTTTTCAAGTCGCCAAAAAGTTTATCAACCATTGCTTCTTCTCCCCAGGTAGAATTGTGTTCCACATCAGTTTTAGAATGATTGTCTTTACCCCAATAGTAAAACTGCTTACCCCAGGCTGCCTCTTTTTCCATCAGACAAAATTGAAAAGGAGTATAATAATGCACTTCAACCATCATACGATCCTGAATTTTATCTTTAGGTAAACTGTTCATTAAATCGAGTGTTTTCTCAATATTTGTTTCCGGCCCCTGAACAATGATTGTTCTGGAAGCATTATTGCCTCCTGTTGCACGAACAGCATCTACAAAAGTCTGATAATAAGACATTAGGATATCGAGTTGTGCAGCATTAGCAGCATTAGGTTCATTTGCCCCAGCAAAAAGCAGGTGTTCGTCGTAATTTTTAAAGTATTTTGCTATTTGGTTCCAATAAATATATTGTCTTTTGTTTACCTCTTCCTGATTGGCTGCATTAATTCTGTTTTCTAACCAACCCTTGTCCCAGTGCATATTAACAATTACATAGAGATCGTCTTTAATACAATAATCAACTACCTCTTTTACGCGTACTATCCACTTTTTATTTATTTTATTCGAAATTGTATCAGAATGGCAAAACCAGGATACTGGAATTCGTACTGTATTAAATCCAGCCGCCTTAACAGAATCTATTAATTTTTGTGATGTCTTTCCTCCTCCCCAGGCATTTTCATCGCAAATTGCTTCGAGTGTATTTCCTAAGTTCCACCCAACATGCATCTTTTTAGCTATTTCCTGGGCTTTTGGTAACTGAGACCACACATTTGCAGACATTAAAAGCCCGGTAACAATGATTAATGATTTGATTGATCTTCTCATTTTTAAATATTTAATTGACTAGTTTTTATAATATGATATTCCCTTTTGCGATGATGATTGTTTATCTGATTAAACCCCATTAGACTATATGTTTCTGTCTTTAATTCAAATCGATTTATAAACTTATTATTATCATTGAAACAATCATTTTATGGGAAGGTAAAACTAACTTTTTTAAATATTTAAAAGGCTTTAAAATGTATTACATATAAGGCTTAAATGTGTTATTTACCTTTTTTTTAGCTTTGGAATCGCTAGTTTATGGTGAACTGGTCTATTTTTACTGTTTTTTAATTCGTTTCATTTACTTAAAGTGGATCAACAGAAGCTGGAAAATAAAATGTTTTTATATTCATTCGTTAACCAAGTTTGCTTGTTATTTTTACAAATAACATGATTAAATTGGTATCATAATCGTGCATTGATTCATTTTTTATTCTTTAATTCAACCCATTTCTTCTCTTCTTTCTGATTTCGAAAAATAACCACTTCGGTTTTCAAATCAATATGTGACTTGTATGCTTCTAATAAATCGTTCAGTGAATTTACTTGTTTATTATTAAAAGTAAGAATTACGTCATTCACCTGTAAAAACTTAGCTGCTTCAGAAGTTTTTGCTACTTCCAATACAAGAACCCCTCTAGTATCGTCCATTCCTGTTGCAGAACGTTCTCCCAGAGTATTTAAGTTTTTAACCTTCGCTCCCAGGAAATCTATTACCACATCATCATTACTCTTTTTAAAAATATCGATTTCAGGAATGTTAACTTTTTTAGCCAAAACTTTTAATCCCGGCGAAACAACGCCAAAACTATTCATATCAAAATTTTTAAACCCCACTGAAAAAGCTATGGAACCTTCTTTTAGTCTAAAATCACCTTCTTCAGGATTCACAAAATCAAAACCTCCATATACAGAATGTTGATCTGTTCCTCTTGCCTGAGCTTCTTCCAGAGAAGCTAAATCTGGAAAAACATTATAATCTGTTTCTTTTCCCCAAACATCAATGTGAATTGGTGCATATCCTTTGAAAATAATATTATATTTAAACACATCATTACTGTTTTTAAACCAGACATGCGGATGAAAAGTATTATTTACCATAATGTTGTTTTCAACAATCCTATTAACTCCTTCTCGAAGTTTTATGCCTCCATTCAGGCACAGGTTATTGCGAATAATATAATTATTGGATCCATCGTCCAAATCAATATCCCAGCCATGATCGCAACGCATGCGGTTATTTTGGATAACAATTGGTTTCACCACATCGGCCAAAGCCAAATCATAATTGTTTTCAACAATCGAATCCATCACTTTTTTATCTGGATGCCAATATCTGTCACGTCCCCAGGAATTGAACGAACCATGATCTCCAGTTTCTTTTACAGTGTTAAAAATATCGTTGTATTCTATGATATGACCGCCCCAGGTTCCTTCATTTACATTTACCCCAGCTCTTGGGATATCATAAATGGTGTTGTGGCTCACTGTTATGTTTTGGCACATAGACAGCTGTACCCCTGCCGACTGTTTTTCAACTGTTCCTAAATTAAACATCAGGTTATCATGTACCTTACATTCTGCCGGGTAATTGTTGGTCTTTGGACCTGGAGTACGATCCATCTTATCCAACGTTACATATTGATAATATTGAAAGCTTGGGGAACGTACTGCATTGGGATCTCCCACAAAACAAAATGCACTGGCACCTATTTCTGAGATCAAGCATCCGGAAACCTCACAATTACGATTATAATTATTAAAAAAGACTGCATTACCACCAAAATTGGTAAGGGTACAATTTTTAAGAGAACAATTGACTGCACCATCATAAAATACTGCACCTCCTCTATAAATAGTCCAGTCGCTTCGCAACAATGGTTCTTTATTATCCATAAAGGTGCGCAGAGTTTGCGTCAATGCTACTCCTTCGATACTTATGTTTTTTACTGGCTTGATTTCTGATCCCCTGAATTCAAACAGATGGGCTATTTGCGGTGTTTCAAACTTTGCCTTTTTGATATCTAAACCCTTTGGCGGATAATAATAAAGCGTTTTGGTTTTCTTATCATAAAACCACTCGTTGACAGTATCCAATTCTTCAAAAACATTCTCAACAAAACGATATTTGTTGTGCATTCCCATTTGCCTGTTGTTTTGCCAGCCTCCTTCAAGAGTTAGTTCTCCATTTTTATCTTTCCCTGTAATGAGGTAATGATAGTCTCCCCACAGTGAAGAATGCAGGGCGTGTACATAGCCTCCTTCAGGCGATTTCCACAGACTGGCTCTTTCTTTTGATACTGCATCTGCTGCAAATCCCCCATAATATTGAGCCGTTGGGTCATAATTTGGATATCTGGCCATTCGTTGCAATTTCCCATTCACAAACAGTTGGTCAAAAATGAGATCCTGTGATACTTTTGCCTGCCAAATCCCATTTTTATAGGCTCTCCATTTTAAATTAAGAATTTTACTTCCACTGATTATCACTTTCTGATTATCAAAATTTTTAATGGTGAGTTTTTCACTTTCTTTTTTTGAATCCTCTGATGTAAATACAACGGGCTGATCTAAATAATAAGTTCCTCCTGTCAGGTATACATCCACATTTCCTGAAATTTTACGCCCTTCGATCAGAGCTTTACCTATAGAAGCAAAAGGCTTCCTTTTAGTTCCCTGACCAGCATCATTCCCATTAGGAGCAACATACAAACTTGTCTGGGCAAACAAACTTGTCGAACATAAAAAAATTAATGTTCTAATTATTTTTTGAGTTCTATTCATCTTATTTTCCATATGATTTTAAAAAAGCCAAAAGACTACTGCTTAATCCACTCACGAACCATTAATTCATGACCAAATACTGTTGGATGTACACCATCCCAAATCCATATCCATGATGTCCTGATTGATAAATATGAAAAATTTATACTCTATTACTTTTTAATTATTTTGAAAGACCTTGTAAAATTTGTCCCAAATACTTTTACTATATAAATATTTGGAGTTAATGCAGCACCCAGAGTCATTTCACTTTTGATATCCGACTTTTCAATAGTTTCAACCGATTTTCCCAACATATCAAAAACTGAAATACGCACTATTTCATTAGGGTTTTCAACTTTAAGATTTATAGTTTTTGAAGATGGATTTGGGTACAAAACCATCTGGTTATTGGGCAAATCAGTATTATTTTCTATACCTAAAGTACTTAAATCTTCGGTATATGTTATTCCTTGTACAGCTAAATAAGCTCTTCCAAATACATTATTATCACCTACAATCATTTCTATCCCTCCATATTGATGTGCATCATCGTTTATTCTAATCCAGTTTGCACCTTTATCTGTTGATCTGAAAAGGCCTTTTACACCTCCAACAGTACCCCAAATAAAAAGAGTTGGGTAGGTTGCATTGGGTGCTGCATTACCAATACCTATTGAACGGCAGTATGTAACATTAGGAATAGTGGTATAAGTCTGTCCGTGATTGGTAGAATATTTTAAACCATTGTTTGCAAGGGGTACCCAAACATGCCCTTCATATCCAAGTACTGTACGTATTAACGTTGTTGACCATGGCACAGAGGTATATCCGGGATTACCTAAAGCTGAAAAACTGACACCTTTATTAGAACTTACATACATTTTTCCGTCGGACGGATTATAAATGTAGAAGTAATTACTGTTTACCGGATCTGCTACGGGTATCGCTCCCCATATGGCAACACCAGTCGATTCTGTCCAGTTGGTCCCATTATCAGTACTATAATAAACTTTTTGTTGTTGAGAAAAATTAGCGTCATTTGGACAATTAAGAATAGTTCCTCCGTCAGCGCTTAATGCCAACCTTCCTCCTGGCCCTTTACTGGTAGCACATCCCGTCCATGTAACTCCCTTATTGGTAGAATAAAAAACCTGGGCACCAGCATCACTTGATCGTACCAGTTTATTTGTATTGCCTGCCGCAAAAGCAACGCTGCGGTTTGTACCTACACTGGGCTGAAGAAGCTGTTGCGGAAATGTAGTTATATCATTGAGTAAAAAGCCGTCCATATCGCCCATTGCACATACAAACGGACCTCCCGGGATACTTACACCATCCAGAAAAGCAGTTTCTTCAATACCGATGACATCTAATTTCCAGACAGGATTTGCAGCTATAATATCAGGACAGGTAAAGATTCCCCCTCCTCCTACAACACGCACTTTATTGCTGTCAAAAGGATCAAAAACTGCACATTCGGCCCAGTTTACCTGACCCGCAGTATATCCTATACCATTATTATCAAATGTACTATTAGAACCATTCTTTATAGTCCAGGTCGAACCTCCATCGGTTGAGAAATAAATAAAATCTCCCCAGGCAGTACCATATTGATTATTATTATAAACTCCTGTTGTTGAAATCACCACCCTATTGACATTTGCAGGGTCGATATCGACACCGCCATAAGAAAGAGAAGTATTGCCCCATGTTAATGGTGTAACATTCGTCCAGACACCGGTAGAAGTGTTCAGCTTAAATACCCTGCCTACATTATTAGTACCCGGTCCTTGATCATCAGCGTAGGTAACATACATAGTCGTACCCTGAAGTACAGCCCTATGAGGAAAATAGGTAGTTGTGGCTGAAATTGGAGTGAATGTTGCTCCGCCGTCGGTACTTTTATAAATGTTATCGCTACCCGTGCGTGAAACTCCGATATACATTGTCTTTGTAGTTCCACCTGATGCTGTTGATGGGTCAAAAAGGACAAAACAAATTCCGTTTTCATTCGTAGTAGTGGTTACACCGTTCCACGCAAGATTCCATGTAACACCACCGTCAATACTTTTCCACAAACCATTGGCTCTTGTACCACAAAACAGGACATTACTATTGTTCGGATCTACCACAAGTCGTTCTCCATTTCCTCGTCCATATCCATTTCCATGTGCTTTGAACTTTGAAGTAACATCGACAACTGAGAAAGAATTTCCTTTATCTGTAGATTTCAGAATTGCAGTCGCCCCATTATTGAAATAAGAAGTACCACACAGCATATAAATATTATTGGGGTTTTGCTCATCAATAGCCAAAGCTTCCACACCCATATAACCACCTTGTGCATCGGAAATCCAGTTAAGCAACTGAACCCATTTATTGCTTGGCGCATCCCAACGGTAGGCACCGCCAACATCAGTACGGCAGTAAATATCACCGGTTGTTTTATGGCTAATAATACCAGTTACAAAACCTCCTCCTCCGATTGGTATATTTTTGAATGCAAACTGAGCAAATGAAGAAATAGTACTGACCAGCAGGAATATTATAAAAATTATTTTTTTATTCATAATTGAGTTTTTTATGTTTTTGTAGGTTAAAAAATTTAAATCATGTTTAATCTGAATTGCCCGGTTTATATATGAATTTATCAAAATCGGCATACCCTTTAGTATTTTTATTTTGGGATGCGGCATATAATCCAATATAAACTCCGGTGAACCCCCCATTGGTTTCAGAACTTAGATACCATATGTTTATCTTGTTTAAAAAATTAAATTTCTCCCCGTCCGTCGAATAATAAAACGAGTAAAAGTCCTTATCTCCTTTAACCTTCAAATAAATTTTATCACCGGGAATTTCCATCTCGTATGCGGTGTGATTCAGCACACCCATATGATAACGCACTAGCAGTTTACGCTTGCCTTTTTCCGATTTTTTTAAAAAGATGTCATAATGGGCCTGAGGTGAGTAATAAATTGTCATTCCCGCTTCGTCATCTTGCATTGCATCATTTAAAGATAGCACAGTGGTAGCCGAAAAATCAATATGTTCCTGTCTGCGTCCCACAAAAGTAGGGGAATCAGCAGCATCCAAAGAAAGCGGGCTTGCTTTCAACCTCAATGAACCTTTCTTTTCCATCAGAGAATAATTTTTCATGAATGGGTTTCGGAGATAGTTCCAATCAACACCTAACTTCACTTCATCAAAATCGGTAGCGAGGGCTTGCTGCTTCACAAGCTTTAAAGGTAAAGTAGGCACATTCATATCTATGTTAACCGTACCGTTGCCATTTATCACTGGCCAGGCATTTGCATCCCATCTTACCGGAGCTAAAAATGTTTCGCGTCCCAATACGTGATGCAATAAGCTTTGTGGACGAAAGCCCAGGAATACTATCCACCAGGAACCATCATGTGCCTGAACAAAATCTCCATGCCCGGTACCCTGAATTAGGTTGTTTTGAGAAATTTCATTTATGTGCGTAAAAATCGGATTAGAAGGGTTAGACTCATAAGGTCCATAAAGAGATTTGCTGCGTGCAATCGTCATTTTATGTCCATACTCGGTACCACCTTCAGAAATCAATAAATAATACAATCCATCTTTTTTATAAATATGTGGCGATTCAGGATAACGTCCTCCTGTACCATTCCATACGATTCTGCTTTCAGTAAGTTTTTTTCCTGTTTTAATATCTATTTCAGAAATGGTGATGCCTTTGCCGTTTGACACAAAGTAACATTTGCCGTCTTCAAAATACAACGTAGGATCAATACCTCCCTGATCTACATAAACAGGTTCAGACCATTCGCCGGCAGGGTTATCTGTATACACATAAAAATTTCCACTGGATACATTTGTGGTCACCATATAAAAAAGACCTTCATGATAACGGATTGTCGGTGCATAGATCCCGGCAGAAGGCAGGCATTTGTCTAATTTGAGTTGGGAAGGACGGGTCAGACAATGTCCGATTTTTGTCCAGTTAATTAAGTCTTTGCTATGAAAGACCGGAACCCCCGGAAAATATTCGAAACTGCTGGTTACTAAATAATAATCATCACCAACCCTACACACACTCGGATCCGGATGAAAGCCTGAAATGACAGGGTTTTTATATCCCTGAGCATTAGAATAGTGATAGAAACCAAAAATGCAAATTATAAAAACAATTATTTTTTTCATATTTAAAATTTATTTAAAATCAATTACAATGGCCTATTTTTTTTGAAATCAAAAAAAATAAGATCGTAAAACTACTTATTACTATTATAAAAACATGGCCCCTAATGTATCCGATTTAGTACCGTTTTCATATCCTTTGTTGATATTCGAGGCATATTGCAGGAGAAACAAAACAAAACAAAACTATAGCTTCATTATGCTTGCTTTTCGTCTTACACGGTTATCTTGAGTTTACTAAACCACTCTGCACT
>NZ_AKJZ01000040.1 GCF_000282055.1 Flavobacterium sp. CF136 | reverse complement strand
AACCCGAAACTGAGACCAATAAACATTACAGAAAAACTTAAAACCTCAGCATCTTAGCAACTCAGAACCTTTAAAAACAAAAAAAGCACCAACCTTTCGATTGATGCTTTTGTATTGATTTTGAAAAAAATTATTTTTTCTTTCCTTTTGCAGGAGCTTTTGCAGCTTTTGCAGCTTCCTGAGCAGCTTTCATAGCAGCACGAGAAATTCTTACCTGAGCTACAACTGTGTTCTCAGGGTGCATCACTTTGTATTCTGGAGCACCAACTTTAGTAACGTATAATTTGTTACCCATTTCAAGTGGAGTAATGTCAGCTTCAACAAAATCAGGAAGATTTTTAGGTAAAGCTTTTACTTTTAATTTACGAGTGTTTAAACGTAAAACACCACCTGCAAGAACACCTTTAGATGTACCAACAACTTTTACAGGAACTTCCATAGTGATTTCTTTGTCATCAAATAATTGAAAGAAGTCAATGTGTAAAATTTTATCAGATACCGGGTGTACCTGAATGTCCTGCAAAATTGCATTGAATGATTTTCCTTTTCCAAGCTCAATCACAACTGTGTGTGCATTTGGAGTGTAAACCAAGTTTTTGAATGCTGCTGCTTCTGCTGAGAAGTGTACTGCTTGATTTCCTCCGTATAACACGCAAGGAACCGCTCCAGCATTACGTAAGGCTTTAGTTGACACTTTGCCCACGCTTTCTCTTTCTGATCCTTTAATTGTAATCGATTTCATTGTAAAAAAATATAGTTATTAATAAATATTCTAATCCTTATTGTAGTGAGATTGCTTCGTTCCTCGCAATGACTACATGATAAATTTTCCACTAATGGAATTGTTGTGGTGCACCATGTGCATAACTTCGGCAAAAAGAGGTGCACAACTCACGACTCTGATTTTCTTAGATTCTTTCTTTAACGGAATAGAATCGGTAACTATTAATTCGCTTAATTTCGAATTTTCAATTTTTTCGTAAGCACCACCTGATAAAATGGCATGTGTACAAATTGCCCTAACACTTAACGCTCCTTTTTCGATCATTAAGTCTGCTGCTTTTGCTAATGTCCCACCTGTATCGATCATGTCGTCTACTAATATTACGTTACGCCCTTTTACTTCACCAATCAGCTCCATAGTGTCGATAACGTTGGCTGCTTTTCTTTGTTTGTAACAGATTACTACGTCTGATTCTAAAAACTTAGAGTAAGCATATGCTCTTTTTGAACCTCCCATATCCGGAGATGCAATAGTTAAATTTTCCAGTCCTAAACTTTCTACGTATGGTAAAAAGATGGTTGATGCAAATAAATGATCTACCGGTTTTTCGAAAAACCCCTGAATCTGATCTGCGTGCAAATCCATTGTCATTACTCTTGTTGCTCCGGCAGCATCTAATAAATTAGCTACTAATTTTGCTCCAATCGGAACTCTTGGTTTATCTTTTCTATCCTGTCTTGCCCAACCAAAGTAAGGCATAACAGCTGTAATATGTCTTGCAGATGCGCGTTTTGCCGCATCAATCATTAGTAACAATTCCATCAAATTATCAGCAGTTGGAAAAGTGGAGCACACGATAAAAACGCGTAATCCTCTGATTGACTCTTCGTAAGACGGCTGAAATTCTCCATCACTATACGTTGACATCGTTACTTTACCTAACGGAATCCCGTATTGTTCGGCAATTTTTTCTGCAAGATAGACACTTTGTGAACAAGCAAAAATTTTAGCTTCTGGTTCTAGGTGCGACATTTAATTTGTTGTTTTGTAGTTAGTTGTGTGTACTTCGTTTTAACGAGGTGCAAATTTAGAAAATTTATTGGACACTGAAAGGAAATATTTAAGTATTTTTAGTAGCACTTTTAATTTTATTTTTTACATTTGCACCGTGTTAAAGGAATAAGCACATTTATGACATCATAATCACTTATTCTATTGCGTTAAAATAATTGATTTATTAATTATTTTTTCGTCTGCTAAGCCCGGATGGCGGAATTGGTAGACGCGCTGGTCTCAAACACCTGTGGGAAACCGTGCCGGTTCGACTCCGGCTCCGGGTACAAAAACCTCTTCTTAACGGAAGAGGTTTTTTTGATTATAAAATAATCTTTTTGATTTCTCGAGCCTAAACATAAGTCAACTTTCTCTTCTTTCCTTGATTACCTTAAAATTTAAATATATAGTTTTCAAACTCATTACTATAGTATTTAACACATTAGAATACAGCGATTACAAGCTAATTTCAAAATAAACAGAGTTATTATTTGGATATATGTATTTAACTACGTAGTTTTGAATATAAATTTTAATTATGAAAAACAAACTTGTTATAAAACCGCTTCAAAATAATTACACGCAACAAATATTAAATCTTATATTGCCAATCCAGCAAATAGAATTCAATGTGCCCGTAACTCCAGAAGCACAACCTGACTTACTTGATATTGAAAAATATTATCATGGTTCCGGAGGTGGGTTCTGGGGTGCCGAAATTGATGGTGAGCTTGTTGGAACAATCGCATTAATTTCTACCGGTCATACTGCCGGAGCAATTAGAAAAATGTTTGTAAAAAAGGAATTTCGAGGAAAAGAAACAGGAATCGCGAATGACCTTCTTTCTGAACTTATTTCTTATTGCAGACACAATGAAATTATCGATCTTTATCTAGGCACAGTTGATATGCTAAAAGCCGCACATCGTTTTTATGAAAAAAATGGTTTTGAGCGCAAACAAAGTGAAGATATGCCAGATTATTTTCCCAGAATGATGGGTGAGAATATTTATTATCATTTAACTTTGGGCAACACAAATAGTATTATATGAATACAATTGAAGAATCCGGAATACTTGGAATTGCAACCCGCCTTCAGCGATTAAGTGATCAGATTCGAAAAGATGGCTTTATGATTTACAAAGCTTACGGTATCGATTTTGAACCAAAATGGTTTCCTATCATTTATACACTCCATCTAAAGTCAGGCTTAAGTGTTGTCGAGCTGGCAGCTGAAATTGGCTATACTCATCCTTCAACAATTATGCTATTAAAAGAACTTGAGGCTAAAAAAATAATTATCTCAAAAAAGCATAAAACAGATGAAAGAAAACGCTTATTAGAACTCTCAAAGAAAGGGATTTTACTGATTGAACAAATGCAGCCTGTCTGGAAAATAATAATTGAGGCAGTAAACGAACTTATTGATACAGAAAATAATCTGATGAAAGCAATCAACGAAGTTGAAGATAAACTAAGAGAAAAAAGTTTTTTTGAACGTGCTAAAAAGTATACATTACCCAATTCATAATTAAATAAATTGACTCTCTTTGCGAAAATTTGCAATGAAAGTCAATTTATATTCTCTTAATTGAACAAATAGAAGTTAGTAAAAAACAGGACTTAAGCGAGTTCAAAATAACTTACAAACAAAAAAGACTATCACCTTAATGATAGTCTTTTTTAATAAGCTCCCCCTCTTGGGCTCGAACCAAGGACCCTCTGATTAACAGTCAGATGCTCTAACCAACTGAGCTAAGGAGGAATCACCTTAAAGGTAAATATGTTTGCTAAAAAAAGTTTGCTCCCCCTCTTGGGCTCGAACCAAGGACCCTCTGATTAACAGTCAGATGCTCTAACCAACTGAGCTAAGGAGGAAGTTGTTGCTCTTTTTAGCGAGTGCAAATATAGTTGATTTTTTAATTTCCCAAAAATATTTTAACTCTTTTTAAAAATTATTTTTATTTGCCTACAATTGCCTTGTAAATATCGTTTCCATTAGCAAACAAAAGCAGTGAGATAAGCAGTACGAAACCAACCATTTGGGCATTTTCCAGGAACTTATCACTTGGTTTTCTGCCACTGATTATTTCGTATAATAAAAACATTACATGTCCTCCATCAAGGGCAGGAATTGGCAATAAATTCATTACACCTAACATAATTGACAATAAAGCAGTGATTGTCCAAAACGCTTCCCAACTCCAATGAGGAGGGAAAATACCAAAAATAGCCGCAAACCCGCCTACTTGTTTGTATGCTTTTGTTGCTGGATTAAAGATCATTTTCAATTGCTTTCCGTAACCCACTAATTGATTTTTACCTTTTTCAAGTCCAACCGGAATAGATTCTGCAAAACTGTATTCTTTTGTACTAATTTTATAGTACCCCAGTCTTTCTAATGATTTAATATCTAATTCACCAGGTTTTACGCCTAATTTTCCTGCCCCGGATACTTTAAGTGTAATTCGTGTTTCTTTTAAATCACGTAAGATAAGTGCAGGAATCACTTTTCCTTTATTTTTATTTAAAATGCTTTTTGCCTGATCAAAATATTTTACTGTTTCTCCATTTAGAGAAAGAATCATATCTTTTGCTTTTAAATTTTTATTAGGAGATTCTTCTGCAACAGCAGCAACTACGAAAGGAACACGTGCCCCGATTAAAAAACCTTTCTCATGTTTTGATAGTTGATCAACAAAATCAGTCGGCATTTTAATCGTTTGTTGTTGACCGTTTCTTTCGATTAAAACTTCTTTTGACATGATGACTTTCATATTGGTATCATTGTCAAGATTTTCAACTTTTTGTCCGTCGATAGAAATTATTTTGTCGCCAGTTTTAAATCCAATTTTTTGCATCGCCGGATTTTCAACCCAAACACCATCTTTCAAATCACTATTAGCTATATAGGTATCGCCATAAACAAAAGCCATCCCAATATAAATAATAAACGCAAGAATGAAATTTACAGTAACACCACCTAACATAATAATCAAACGCTGCCATGCCGGTTTCGAACGAAATTCCCAAGGCTGCGGCGGCAAAGCCATCTGTTCCTTGTCCATGCTTTCGTCGATCATTCCGGAGATTTTTACATAACCTCCCAATGGTAACCAACCGATTCCATATTCTGTTTCGCCGATTTTCTTTTTTAACAGTGAATATTTAACATCAAAAAATAAGTAAAATTTTTCGACTCTGGTTTTAAATAATTTTGCAGGAATAAAATGCCCTAATTCGTGAAGAATAATAAGTAATGATAAACTCAATAGAAATTGAGAGAGCTTGATAACTATATCCATTTTGTATTTTTAGTTCGTAATTTAACGCACAAAAGTAACGTTTCTATTTTAATTTGACAGCGCAATATAATACATAAGGTTTTAAATGTTTGTTAATTAATAAACATTTGGATTTCTACTTTTACGAAGATGCTGTAACTTTACTTTTTTAAATGCTATCGTACCCAATTGGTAGCTAAAATCCATTAAAAGTTACATTATTATGGCTTCATTATTATTTTCCCCACTTACTATAAAAAAAATCACTTTAAAAAATAGAATCGTTATTTCGCCTATGTGCCAGTATTCTGCAGTCGACGGATTTGCAAACGACTGGCATCTGGTTCATCTGGGAAGCCGTGCGAGCGGAGGTGCCGGATTGATTATTCAGGAAGCTACAGCTGTTTCTCCTGAAGCCCGAATTTCTCCTGCCGACCTTGGAATCTGGAAAGACGAACACATTCAAAAGCTAAAAATAATTAACGAATTTATTATTTCGCAAAATTCAATTCCCGGAATTCAGTTGGCTCATGCCGGACGAAAAGCAAGTGTTTCGGCTCCATGGCTGGGCAATAAAAAGTTAGACAAATCAAATATAGGATGGCAGACAGTTGCACCAAGCGCAATCGCATATCAGGAGGATGAGCCTTTTCTTCCGGAAGCTTTAGATAAAAACGGAATCCAAAAAGTAATTTCTGATTTTAAAGCAGCTGCCAAAAGAGCTGTTGAAGCGGGGTATCAGGTAATGGAAATTCATGCAGCGCATGGATATTTACTGCACCAGTTTTTATCGCCTTTAACAAATTTAAGAATCGATGATTATGGCGGAAGTTTCGAAAACCGAATCCGTTTTACCTTAGAAATTACGGAAGCGGTACAATCAGAATGGCCTTCAGATTTGCCATTATTTGTTCGGATTTCGGCAACAGATTGGGCAGAAGGCGGATGGAATCCTGAAGAATCTGTAAAACTTTCGATAATTTTAAAAGAAAAAGGAGTAGATTTAATTGATGTTTCGTCAGGCGGATTAGTTTCGTATCAGCAAATTCCGTTACAACCAAATTATCAGGTTCCGTTTGCAGAGAAAATTAAAAAGGAAGCTGCCGTTTTAACCGGAGCAGTTGGTTTGATTACGCATGCTGTACAAGCAGAAACTATTTTAAGCAATGGTCAGGCCGATTTGGTTTTGTTTGCCAGAGAATCACTTAGAAATCCTAACTTGCCTTTGGATTTCGCCAGAGATTTAAACGATGACATTCAATGGCCGAAACAATACGAACGAGCTAAAACAAGATAAATATTAGCCACAGATTATTGTGATTAAAACAGATTAAATCTATATTTTTTGCCACGAATTACACTAATTTTCTCAAATTATATTGGCATCAAATTGATTATAATTTTTAGTAAAAATTAGTGTAATTTGTGGCTACCTTTTTTTAAAATAATCCTTTTAATCACAATAATCTGTGGCAAAAAAATAAAACCATGCAAAAAATAAAAACAGCACTATTATCATACGGAATGTCAGGAAAAGTTTTTCATGCTCCTTTTTTAGACCTGCATCCGGGTTTTGAATTATTAGGTTCCTGGGAAAGAAGCAAAAAATTAATCCAGGAAGATTATCCAACCGTAAAAAGCTATGCGTCAATTGATGAATTACTAGCAGATAATGTCGATTTGGTGATTGTAAATACTCCTGTCGATACCCATTATGAATATGCTAAAAAAGTACTTCTCGCAGGAAAACACGCCGTTGTCGAAAAAGCTTTTACCTCAACTGTTGCCCAAGCCGAGGAATTGGCAGCCATTGCGAAAGAAAAAGGGTTAAAACTAGCTGTTTTCCAGAATAGGCGCTGGGACAGTGATTTTAAAACAATTCAGAAAATAATCAACGAAGGCGTTTTGGGAGAGTTGGTCGAAGCCGAATTCCATTTTGACAGATACAATCCGATTTTAAGTCCAAAAGCACATAAAGAAACTGCTAATGACGGCGCGGGAATTTTAAAAGATTTAGGCCCGCATTTAATAGATCAGGCTGTTTGTTTGTTTGGTTCTCCAAAGTCGGTTTTTGGAGATATTCGCTTTACCAGAGAAAATTCTTTGGTGGATGACTGGATCGATTTATTATTGATTTACGAAGGTTTCAGAGTACGTCTAAAAGCCAGTTTCTTTGTCAGAGAAGCCAATCCGGCCTATACTATTCATGGTAAAAAGGGATCTTTTCTAAAACCTCGCGGCGATGTTCAGGAAGATGAATTAAAAATCGGTAAAAAACCAAATTTAGAATCCTGGGGAACAGAATTAGAAGGCTTTGAAGGGCTTTTACACACAGAAATTGACGGGAAACCTGTTCGCAAAAAAATCAAAACACTTCAGGGCAATTATTTTGAATATTTTAATGGTGTTTACGAAGCTGTTGCAAATAATAAACCAGAGCCCGTTACTGCTCAGGATGGCATAAAAGTAATGCAGATTATTGAAGCCGCCATTGCAAGCAATGCACAACAAAAAACAATTAATTTATAAACTTTTGTTTACACACTTCGACTCCGCTCAGTGCAGGCTGGAAACATAGATTTTATTTAAAAAAAAAGAAATATATTTCTTTTACATAGGCAACTATGTGTGTTTTAAATAAGTGAAACATCTACTTTTGAGTTTACAAAATCTATGTTTCTATGTGTTGAAATAATTACACGCAACGAATTAATTTAGAGTAAAATCTATATTGGATTTACAATTTACGAACAATAACGTTGTATATTTAATAACAATTACGGCTTTGTTGATCTATAAAATAGGAATTTAGTACTTTTGTATATCCAAATTTCTAAAAATATTTCTGTGATAAATTTCAATCCATTAGCTCTTTTCCAGACCAAAGGAAAAATCAAAAAAGTATATAAAGATGCAAAAGTATCTTATTTAAATCGTGTACGTTTTGCTGTTGGTGTATTTTATTTTGGAATGGGTTTAAGTTTTGCCTCCTGGGCAAGTAGAATTCCGGATATTAAAACGGCATTGCATTTAAGCGAAGGAGAATTAGGTTCTGTGCTTTTTGCCTTACCTGTTGGCCAGCTGGTTATTATGCCTTTTTCAGGTAAAATGGTAACAAAATTTGGCAGTCATCGTATTTTAATTTTTTCCTTAATAATGTATGTTTTCAGTTTGACTAATTTAGGTCTGGCTACAAGTACATTACAACTTTCTTTGGGATTATTTACTTTTGGGTTATTTGGAAATTTAGCAAACATCGCCGTTAATACGCAAGGCGTTTATACCGAAGTCCTTTTTAAAAAAAATATCATGTCTTCTTTTCATGGCCTGTGGAGTTTTGCAGGATTTACTGGTGCTTTGGTAGGATTAGGAATGTTAGCTTTGCATTTAACTCCTTTTCATCATTTTCTAATTGTAGGTGCAATCGTTTTTATAATGATTGCTTTTAATTTTAATTTTTTGGTCAAAGCCAAAGAAAAAATTAAATCAAAAAAAGAAGGCAAAAAATTATTTACTAAACCGGACAGTTCTTTAATCTGGCTTGGTATAATAGGATTTTGCAGTATGGCCAGCGAGGGTGTTATGTTTGATTGGAGTGGTATTTATTTTAAAGAAATAGTAAAAGCCCCGGGAGCGTTGGTAATTCTGGGATATACCTCATTCATGATCATGATGGCCAGTGGACGTTTTATAGGTGATGCCATGAATAATAAATTTGGTCGTGTACGCGTCATGCAAATCAGTGGATGTATGATTTCTCTCGGACTTTTTACCGCTGTTATTTTCCCTTTTATTATACCTTGTACACTAGCCTTTATGGTAGTAGGTTTAGGAGTTTCAACTATTGTTCCTACCGTCTACAGTGTAGCAGGAAAAAATCCGACGACTTCTGCCGGCGAAGCTTTAACGATAGTTTCTAGTGTTAGTTTTCTTGGTTTCCTTATGGGACCTCCTATAATTGGATATATTGCACAAACTTTCGGGCTCCAGTTTTCCTTCGCTTTTATCGGAATATTTGGGGTTTTGATCGCTTTCATGGTTTCTAAAATAAAAATATCCAACTAATTATAATTCCCTTTACATCTTTTTAATTTTGTAAGATTATTATTAATCATTGCTTTTATCTAACTATTTAGATTATTCAGCTTAATCAATTGTTTTACAGTTTTATGGAGAGCTTATATGAATTTTAATTGCAAATTTTAACAAGTAAAAACAAATAAAAAGTTTTTTTACATTACCTTTGTAATATAATTCACACCATTTAACGTCATTATTTTTGTTTGAAAATTTCTAAATACCACAATTTTCTTCTTTTCAAACATTTTTTTCCAAAACCTGGTTTGATTTTTTGACTGAACTTTTTGAGATTCAAAAAATTCAATCAAAAACTATTACACCCTTTTCTTTTTTAAGAAAAGGGTTTTTTTTAAACAAATCTGGTTTTTAATTCATGCAAAAAAAATATCCCGTTCTTATACTACTCTTAACTTTTAAAATTGCTTTTTCACAACAGGAAACTATTTTTTCAGGCAAAGTCATCGATAACAAAACTCAAAATCCGATAGAAAATATTGTAGTGAGTATTCAAAATTCAGCTTTAATGCAACTCACAAAAAAAGATGGAACTTTCGAATTACATTCATCAATCAATAGTGAGCAATTACTTTTAATACACAGTCTGGGTTATAAAGATTTACTCTTAAAAGTAAATCCGAATTTGGGTCAAAAAGTAACTCTGGGAATCCTATTATTAGAAGAAGACCAATCGGAAAACGTCCAGACTATAATAATTTCTCTGTTAGAAAGTGATTTGGAAGATAATAATAGCTCCTCCGAAAACACTTCCGGACTTTTACAATCTTCAAAAGATGCTTTTTTGCAGGCAGCTGCCTTCAATTGGGGGCAGGCCAGATTTCGGGTTCGTGGTTTAGATAGTGAAAATGCTGCCATGATGCTCAATGGCGTGATAATGAATAAAATTTATGATGGCAGACCACAATGGAATAACTGGGGAGGGCTGAATGATGTTCTCAGAAATCAGGAGTTTTCGATTGGAGCATCACCTTCTGATTATACTTTTGGCGGTATATTAGGTACTCAGCAAATTCATACCCGTGCCTCTGTTTATAGAAAGGGAGCCCGAATATCTTTCTCAGGAAGCAATACCAACTATAACTGGAGAATGATGGCTACTTATGCTTCAGGAATGAATGAGTCGGGATGGGCTTATGTTGTTTCGGCCGGAAAACGCCAGGCAGACGAAGGCTATTTTGAAGGAACAAATTATGATGCAAATTCTTTTTTTGTAAGTGTCGAAAAAAAATTAAGCGACAGGCATTCCTTAAATTTTACAAGTTTTTATACTCCAAATTCAAGAGGAAAAAACGCTCCAAATACAGATGAAGTTACCCAATTAAAATCAGAAAAATACAATTCATACTGGGGTTTTCAAAACGGAGAAAAACGAAATGCCAGAATCAAAAATACAGTTGAGCCTTTGTTTATGCTTAATCATTATTTTAAAATAAATAACAGAACAAACCTCAATTCAAGTGTAATGCATCAGTTTGGAAAAGTGGGGAACAGTAATATAGATTATCAAAATGCAGATAGTCCTGATCCGACTTACTACAGAAAATTACCAAGCTATTTTAGTTCTCTTTATGCATCTGACGACGGAGAATTTTCAGGAGAATTTTCACCAGATTATGAAAATGCAGAAAAAAGCAAAACATTGTTTTTAGAAAATTCTCAGCTTAACTGGGAAACAATGTATAAAGCCAATCAAAAACCAATCACAAATAGTGAAGGAATTATTACAGGACATGAACCTTCGAAAAGTCATTATATTCAATACGAAGACAGAACTGATGATAAAACTTTTACGATAAATTCGAATCTTAGTACACAACTCACAGAAAATGTATTTTTTAGTGGAGGAGCAACTTTTAGAAATTTAAAATCCCATAATTTTCAAAATGTTTTAGATCTGTTAGGCGGCAAATATTTTGAAGATATCGATTCCTTTTACAAAGCAGATCAATCACAATCAGATTTAAAAAATCCGGATCGACAGGTAAAAGTTGGCGATACTTATGGCTATAATTTTAATTATTATGCGACTACAGCAGATGCTTTCACACAGTTCAGATTTTCTTATAGAAAAATAGATTTCTTTTTGGGTAATTCTTTTTCAACTTCAAAATATCAAAGAGAAGGGTTGTATCAAAACGGAATTTACCCCTCAAATTCTTTCGGTAAAAGTCAAAAAATGAATTTTGAGAATTTTGGATTTAAAGGCGGACTGACTTATAAAATTTCAGGACAACAATGGTTATTTTTTAACGGAATGTATCTTACACGGGCACCATCACTTCGAAATACGTTCTCAAATTCCCGCTTAAATAATTCCGTAGCAGATAAAATAGAAAATGAAAATGTAAGTTCAGCCGAAGCAAATTATGTTTATCATTCCCCAAAACTAAAAATGCGGATTACAGGTTATTATGCCTTAATAAAAAACGCCACCGAAACTTCTTTTTTTTATGCCGAAGGAATTTTTGATGATGGAGCAGGATATAACAATACAGATGCTTTTGTGAGTCAGACACTGACCGATTTAGACAAGAAAAATATCGGTGGAGAACTGAGTTTCGAATATCAAATTTCACCCACATTTAAAAGTAATGCAGCAATTGCCTATGGAAATTATACTTATAGCAGTAATCCTAATGTATCAATAACCAATGATGCAAATGCAGCTTTAGCCAATACAGAAATGACTTTTGATTTTGGAAATTCATTGCTGAAAAATTATAAACAATCAGGAATGCCCCAACAAGCCTTTTCATTTGGAATGGAATATCGTGATCCTAAATTTTGGTGGCTTTCTGCTAACATCAATTATATCTCGAATAGTTATGTTGCTGTATCTGCCATTTCGAGAACGTCCCGGTTTTATACAAACCCTGCAAATGGTTTCAATTTTCCGGAAGCTACAGAAGAGCGCGCGAAAGTATTATTAAAACAGGAAAAACTAAATCCTGTTTCTTTATTAAATGTTATTGGAGGAAAATCCTGGAGATTGTACGGCAAAACAATCGGGCTTTTTGCAAGCATCAATAATATTCTGGATGCTGTCTACAAAACAAGTGGTTTTGAACAGGCCAGAAATTCAAATTTCAGAGCATTAAATCAGGATGTTTCCAGTGGTACCCCTTCTTTTGGTTCAAAATATTTTTATGGATATGGAAGAACTTATTTCGTAAATCTAAATGTTAATTTATAAAACTATTTTCTATGAAAAACAACTATAAAAGTCTCTTCACTTTATTGTTCCTGTTACTTTTTTGCAATTGTAATGAAGATGTTGCCATTCCAAAATTAGAATGTACACAACCTGATTTAACTATAAACAGAGCTGTTGAAGACGTTCTAAAAACCGCAACCATAACTGCAACAAAATATGTTTATGATGATGTTGTTGAAGCTTATGTAGTTTCAAGTGATGAAAACGGAAATTTTTTTAAGACCCTATATCTTCAGACTTTAGCGACTGAAAGCAAACCTGCCATTGGATTCAGCGTTTCGGTAGATGCAACAAATACTTATGTCGATTATCGTATCGGAAATAAAGTTTATATCAAATTAAAAGATCAATTTACCGATTTATTTTATGGAGGAATGCGAATTGGAAGCCTGTATGAAGGTAATTCAGGAACAGCTTCGGTAGGAAGAATTTCTCAAAATGATTACAAAAAAGTATTAAATGCTTCGTGTACGATGGTTGATGAAAACAAATTAGTCAATCACATTACGATTGAAGCAGCCTTGGATGAAAGCAACCTGAATACTTTAATTGAATTATCTGAGGTTCAATTTACAGAAGCCGCTTTTGGACGTCATTATTTTGAAGAAGCAAACAATGTTGGAGGCTCAACTAATTGGAATTTAAGAGATAAATCAGGAAATCAAATCATTTTCAGAACCAGCAGTTTTGCTGATTTTTCAGCAAGTTTAGTTCCTGAAGGAAGTGGAAAAGTCCGTGGAATTTTAACCAAATATGGTTCCGATTATCAGTTAATGATCCGTTCAGAAAAAGATGTTGTAATGGGAGAAAAAAGCAATATTCCTTTTTTTACCGAAGATTTTCAATCGGTTAAAAACAATGTCAATTTTGCATTACCAGGCTGGAGCAATATCGTAGAAAAGGCATCAAAATTATGGAAAACTATGGTTTCTGCCGGAAATGGATATGCAGAGTTTAATACCACAAGCACGACGGCTGCCCTAAATATTGCCTGGCTGGTTTCTCCCAAAATTAATTTAACTGACTATAAAAATACCGTAATGTCGTTTAGAAGTGCACAACATGACTTAAAAGTTGATTCTCCTTCGAATACGCTGGAAATTTATATTTCAACTAATTTTGACGGATCAAATGTGACCAACGCTACATGGATAAAATTAAATGCTAAAGTACCATCGCTTTCTACGCCCACACGTGAATTTATTAGCTCAGGAGGGATTGATTTATCTTCTTATACAGGAAATATTAATATTGCATTTAAATACTTAGGATCAGGAAAAGATAAGACACTTAATGGAGCGTTTATGGTTGATGATGTGAAAATGTTTGGAGAAAAATAAACCCCAAAAACATCACAACTATCTGATTTACAGACTTAAAAATTACTAAAAATCTAATTATTACTTTTTCAGCTTTAAATTATTAAGATTTGAGAGAATTTTGTATTTTGGTCATCCCAAATCAATTGAAATTCTTATGAAAAAAATCTACTTATTTGCCATCATGATGATGGTTTTACCATCTTTATTGCACAGTCAGGACACCCCGGTCCGATTAAAACAAATTAATATTGTAAAAACAAATTACCAGAATTCAAAAGACGGTGAAATTGTAAACAAAACCATTATATTTAAGGAAGGAAAAATAGAAACCATCACAACTTCAGATGTTATTCAGAAATTCTTTTATAATAAAAATGGATTATTGGATATGACAGTGAAAGAAAAAGTTGGAAGCGACTGGAAAGAAGTTATCAATTATACTTATGATGCTGATAACAACATTACAAAATTTGTAAATAAGTATCACGAAGGTAATGACTATATTACCAAAACAGTAACTTTTGCTTACGATGGGGCCAGAATAAAAGTAATCACTAAAAAAAGTACAAATCACCAAAACATATTGGAGGATATTGAATATATTGTTGAGAATGGCATCATTGTAAGACGTACTTCCCGTGATAGAAACAAAGCAATTATTGGTAAAATTGAATACGTTTATGTGAATGATAATGTGTCAAAGCACAAAGGACTGGTTGGAGATAAAATTTCTAAAACATATACTTTTGATGATAAAAAATCGGTAGCATCAATAATTGTTCAGAACCTTTTTGGAGATAATTATAAAGTAATTGTACCAATGATTTCGTATCATGAAGATGAATTTAGTTTTGAGGACATTTCATATAATAACGAAATGAATTTTAGCCCTTCTTCAACAGCTTTGGTTGCTGTAAGCAAAAAATATAAATACAATAAATTGAATTTCCCTATCTCCTGTTCTCAAATTGAAGAAAACGGAATTGTAAAAACAGAAAAGACTTTTATTTACGAATAAAGTTTTATAGTTTATTTTTTTTAAACCATTTAGAGATTTTGTGTTAATCTCTAAATGGTTTTTTTTGTAGAATAAGTTATTTATTTAGAACTTAAAAACAAAATTCTATAAGTGTAGTAGCTTACAAATCATTAAATTTGCATCTTATTCAAAGATATGTTAGAAAAAGAAGTTATAAATTTTGAGAAAACAGCCATCGTTGGTATTGTAACTCAAAATCAAAGTGAGGAAAAATTAAACGAATATTTAGACGAATTAGAATTTTTGACTTTTACTGCAGGAGGTGAAGTTATTAAACGTTTTTCGCAAAAAATGGAGCGCCCGAATCCAAAGACTTTTGTTGGAACCGGAAAAATAGATGAAATCAATCTGTATGTAAAAGAAAACGATATATCAACTTTAATTTTTGATGATGAACTAACTCCGTCACAGCAAAAAAATATATCTAAAATTATAGATTGTAAAATTCTGGACAGAACCAATTTGATTTTGGATATTTTTGCGCAAAGAGCCGAAACATCTTATGCAAGAACACAGGTTGAACTGGCACAATGTCAATATTTATTACCCAGACTTTCCGGTTTATGGACACACCTTGAACGCCAAAAAGGAGGTATTGGTATGCGTGGTCCGGGTGAAACGGAGATTGAAACGGATAGACGTATTGTCCGAGACAGAATTTCGTTATTGAAAGATAAAATCAAAACTATCGACAAGCAAATGGGTGTGCAGCGAAGCAATCGTGGTGCAATGGTGCGTGTTGCTTTGGTGGGTTATACCAACGTTGGAAAATCGACCTTGATGAATGCGATTGGTAAAAGTGATGTTTTTGTTGAAAATAAATTATTCGCAACTTTAGATACAACAGTACGTAAGGTGGTGATTAAAAACTTACCATTTTTGCTTTCGGACACAGTTGGTTTTATTAGAAAATTACCAACTCAATTGGTAGATTCTTTTAAAAGCACACTTGATGAAGTTCGTGAAGCCGATCTCCTATTACATATTGTAGATATTTCGCATCCTGAATTTGAGGATCATATCGAATCTGTAAATCAAACTTTACAGGATATCAAAGCACATGAAAAACCGGTTATTATGGTTTTCAATAAAATTGATGCCTACAAACATTTAACGATTGATGAAGATGACTTAATGACTGAAAAAACACCGAGACATTATACCCTTGAAGAGTGGAAAACAACCTGGATGCATCGTTTAGGTGAAGATAATGCGCTGTTTATTTCGGCCACCAATAAAGAGAATTTTGAAGAATTCAGAGAAAGAGTTTATGAAGCGGTAAGGCAAATTCATATTACGAGATTTCCTTATAATAAATTCTTGTATCCGGATTATAAGGATGCAATTGAAAAAGAAGAGGAGTAAAAAACTAAAACGGCTTTTGAAAAATTATCAAAAGCCGTTTTAGTTTTATTGTTGTTCCTGACTATTATGATTAGAATCCGAAGTTAACTCCTAAACCAAACACTTCTCTGGTTTGAAGACCTTGAAAAGCATTATCGTCATAAATAGCCTGGAAGGCTAAATTTGCCGATAAAAATTTGTTTACTTTCATGACAAGATTCAAGGAGTAATTGATATCTATATTTTGCGGATCTTCTAAATAATTAGAATATAAATTCAATGTGTTTTCAGCAGTTACATTGGTCATAATGGCAAGTTTGTAATAAACAGAAGTATAAAAACCTAATTCATATCGCATGGCTTTGTTGGCATCTACTCCAAAATAGTCTCCATCAACATAAGGCAAACCTGTTCCCTGATCAATTCCAGATGTGTATGCACTGTCGACAAAAGTGAATTTTGAGGTTAATGGTGCAAAGTTTATTTTTAGATTTTCATCTTTTGACCAATAGATTCCGGGACCTGTAGTTAAATAACCCGGAGACATAAATTTGGTGTTTTCTGTCCTGATTTCTTTTCCGTTTACATCCTGGCCATATATGTATCCAATTGTAAATTGGGTTCTAAAATTTAAAAAATATGAATAATACCAATCCCCAAAAGCTTTTTTTCCTACGATTGAATTAAATTCTAAACGGTCGTCAGTTTTTTTTCCAAAATCAGTATTTTTAGTCTGTAAAAGTCCGTAATAAGCCAGGATTTTATTGTCCCAGGTTACGTCGCCTTTTTTGTAATTGAAGTCGTAATTGATTCCTAAGGTTCCGGAAAAACTATCTTCACCTCCGGCGAGCCAGTTATTGAAACTTGACTGATTTAATAAAAGTGATACGGTTCCTTTTGCTTTCCAGCCTTCCCCCTCAATTGTATCATTGATTTTTTTTACGGCTTTCTCTGTATTTTGAATTAATTCCTTTTCGGAATTTTGTGCCTGAACAAAAGTAAGATTTGCTAAAACGAAGAGTAATATGAATATCTTTCTCATAGTGTTTAGTTTAAGGGTATTAACAAATATACTAAAAACCACTAAATTCTGTAGGATTTATTGATCAGGAAGTGGCGTTATTTCTTAGATTCTTTGTACAAAGGTACTGCCGAACAGGCTTCGCCATACATGATACTTCTGGCAAAAGGTTGTAAATAAGTTACAGCTAAAATATAAGCACGCATCGGAACGGGTTTTCTCGAACATCCTTTTACGATTACGGGTTTGTTTTTGTATTCTGAATAATCAATTTTACTCAGGATCTCTTCGTATAAACTTCCATCTAAATCTTCGATGGTTCCGTTAACTATTTTTTTGGCAAAAGGTGCCAAATGGACACTTACTAAAATTAATGCCCAAGCCGGAATAATTGCATCTGTACTGCAATGCACAGCCACATATTGATCCTGATATTGCGACCAATCGTGATTTTTTAAATGTTCTCTAAAGTCTTTTTCTTTTAATAAAAACCCTTCCAGAAGCCATTTTGAAATGTCAATTTGCACACGATTTCCTTTCGGATAATAATCCTCGAGATCAAATACTTCTAAGGCACTATTAGCAACTTTATTGATTATTTCTTCCATTTCTTTTTAGTTTTCAGTTGCAGTTCTCAGTCACAGTGAAAAACTGAAAACTGAGACCATAAACTGTACACTTTTTATAGCATTCCTAATTCTAATTTTGCTTCTTCGCTCATTAAATCTTTGCTCCACGGTGGATCAAAAGTAATTTCTACATCAACCTCTTTTATGTTTTCGATTGTTTTTACTTTTTCTTCCACTTCTCTTGGTAAACTTTCCGCAACCGGACAGTTTGGAGATGTTAATGTCATCAGGATTTTTACCTCGTAATCAGTGTTTACCATTACGTCGTAAATCAATCCTAACTCATAAATATCTACAGGAATCTCAGGGTCGTAAATACCTTTTAAAACTTTTACGATTGATTCTCCTAATTCATTTGTGTCTATTACTTGTTCCATTTTGTTGTTTTTGTGTTTTTCACCATATAAGTGATGTAAGTCCATTTAAGATAGGGTTTACATTTTCTTTGAGTTTGTTTTTTTATATCTTTTTTAATCTTCCAGCCATCTATACAAGTCGTTAATGTATGTTTTTTGGCCTTCGTGATAAATATTTGTAACATTAAAATTAATCATTAGTCCAATTGGCGTTTCTAAAAGCTTCATATATGACATCAATTTTGCAATGTGAATTGGTATAATTTTATCCGTAGCCTTTAATTCCAGAACCAAACAATTTTCGATAAACAAATCACATCTTAAATCAGATTCTAATTCTAAACCTTTATACTCAATTGGAATTATTAATTCTGATTGAAATTTTATTCCTCTTAATGAAAGTTCTTTAATCATGCACTTATGATAAATACTCTCTAAAAGACCCGGACCGATAGTTTTATGAACTTCGATTGCTGCTCCATTAACCTGATAAATTAAATCCGTTAGATATTTCTTTGTTGTCATTATTACTTTTTTACAAATAAACAAAGAAAGATTAAACCTACAACATTAAATGTTTTTTCAGCATATAAGATGATGTTTAATAAGTTCTCTTCTCAAATGAACTTACATTACTTATATGGTAAAAAAGTAAGTTTAATTTTTATTTTTTGAATCAAAAGCCAATGCGTACATTTTGATATTTTTTATCATCGAAACCAAACCGTTTGCACGTGTAGCCGATAAATGTTCTTTTAAACCAATTTCATCTATAAACTGAGTGTCAGCATTTATAATATCTTCAGCTTTCTGATTAGAAAATGCACGAATTAAAATCGCAATTATTCCTTTAGTCAGAATAGCATCACTGTCAGCGGTAAATACAATTTTATCGTCTTTTTGTTCGCCCTGGAGCCAAACTTTCGACTGGCATCCTTTGATTAAATTCTCGTCGGTTTTGTATTCCTCTTTTATTAATGGAAGACTTTTTCCTAATTCGATGATGTATTCGTAACGCTGCATCCAATCATCAAACATCGAGAATTCGTCTATTATTTCGTTTTGTATTTCTTTTATTGTCATAATTATTCTTTAACAAAATCAGTCAGTAAATTTACCAATTTTTCTATTCCTTTTGGAGGAAAACCATTATCAAAACCCTGAGTCTCATAGCTTTTCTGATCCTGAGTTATTTTTAAATTCCCGATAGCAGCACCATCATGAAAACGTTTTTCGGTTGGTGCTTTTAAAATAGGAATACTTTCTAAATTTATTTTTGAAAATTCAGCAACAATCTGTTTCCATTTTGCATCATCGATTTTCTTTTCTACCGATTGGGCATTCCTTCCATTAACAACCGAAACTGTTTTATTCTGAACTGTTATCTTTTTATAAACTCCTCTCGAAACTGCAGAGTATTCAATTTGCGTAGATGTCATATCTGTTTTTTTTTGGCTTGAACAACCAGTTCCCATAAAGATGGTTAAGAGTAACAAAGATAATATTCTCATAAAAAGTTTTTTAGCTTAACATTGTTTTTGCTTTTTTAACAGCCTCAACCATTAAATCAATTTCTTCTTTGGTATTGTAAAAAGAAAACGAAGCACGAATAGTTCCCGGAATACAAAAGAAGTTCATGATAGGCTGAGCACAATGGTGCCCGGTACGAACCGCAATCCCTAATTTGTCAATTATCGAACCAATATCATACGGATGAATTCCATCAATATTAAACGAAACTACCGATGCTTTATTTTTTCCGGTTCCGTAAATCTTCAAACCTTCAATTTCAAGTAAACGCTTGGTAGCATGTTCCAAAAGTTTGTTTTCCTGAAGCTGAATATTTCCAAAACCAATGTCATTCAAATAATCGACAGCAGTTCCTAACACAATTCCGCCAGCAATATTTGGAGTTCCGGCTTCAAATTTATGAGGTAAATCGGCATAGGTTGTTTTCTCGAAAGTGACTTCCTTAATCATTTCACCACCGCCCTGATATGGAGGCAATTTATTTAACCACTCTTCTTTTCCGTATAAAATTCCAGTTCCGGTTGGCCCGCACATTTTATGTCCCGAAAAAGCATAAAAATCACAGTTTAAATCCTGAACATCCGGTTTTAAATGCGGTACCGCCTGTGCACCATCAATTAAAACAGCTGCTCCTACAGCATGTGCTTTCGCAATCATATCTTTAATTGGATTTATGATTCCTAATGCATTCGAAATATGATTTACAGTAACAATCTTAGTCTTCTCAGATAATAAAGATTCGTAAGCACTCATGATAAGCTCGCCTTCTTCATTCATCGGAATGACTTTAAGAACTGCTCCTGTTTTTTCGCATAACATCTGCCAGGGCACAATATTACTGTGATGTTCCAAAGCAGAAACCAAAACTTCGTCTCCAGGTTTTAAAATAGAGGCAAAACCATTGGCAACTAAATTGATTCCGTGCGTAGTCCCTGAAGTAAAAAGTACTTCGTGTGCGAATTTGGCATTAATATGATGTTGCAATTTTACACGTGAAATTTCATAAGCATCTGTCGCTAACTGACTTAATGTATGAACCCCACGGTGAATATTGGCGTTTATTTCCTGATAATATTTCGCAATAGCATCAATCACAATTTGTGGTTTCTGTGAGGTTGCCCCATTGTCGAAATATACTAATGGCTTTCCGTTTACTTTTTCAGAAAGTATCGGAAAATCAGCTCTTATTTTTTGAATATCCAGCATAATTTATTTAGAAAAATTCTATTTTACAAAAGTACTAAAACTAAATTGTTTTATCCGTCAATTCTATAATTTCCTTTTATGGCACTATCAATTGTAGATTTCGCAAATTAAATTTTTCTATTTTATGTTCTATAATAACTACTATAAAATATACTTTATTATGGAACACACATTTCAGAAGAATATGTAATGACATTTATATTGTAAAAAAATATTGATTAACTGATAGTTTATAAAAAAAGAGGCTATTACACCTCTTTTTTATAATTACACAAGTCAAAAATTATTTCTTTAACTTTTTATTTTTTTAAATATGATTACTTATTACTCAATTTTGCTTCTAATGCTTCTATTTTTTTGTTTTGTTCAATAACATAAAGTGTAAGCTCTTCTATTTTTTGAAGCAATACATTCGACATCTCTCCTAGTAACACACCGTTTTGTTGCATTTCTTTTGCAGATGGCACATTAGGCAAGTGATTATTTATCTTTGTAAAACTTTCAACTTCTGCAAGTGTTGGCATAGTGTAATCTGATTTCAATTCTGATTTACCTGTATAGTATTTTTGGAAAACATAATCTGCAGGAACGGTTTGTGTTACTTTGACTTCAGTAGAGTGAATGGTACCGTTTACAGTAAGTTTCGAGTCTGGATTAACACTACCTATACCTACATTCCCTGATCTATCTAATAATATACCCGCGTTTAAAACACCTTGATTATTATAAGTTTGCAATTGTAAGTTACCACCAAGTGTGGATTGTGGATTTTCATAAGAAGTTATTTTAGATTGAGAATAATACCCATCCAATAAAATACTTGTACCATGTAATCCACTAGTTCCTCCATAATTATTTTTTATTCTTAAAATATCTACTATACCTGATGCAGATTTTTCTATGTGTGTGGTAACGCTGGGTTCCGTTGTTCCTATACCTATATTTCCGTTTGTACTAATGTGCATTTTAGGAATTCCAGCTATTTGAAATTGATGAAATTTATTCGCATTATAATAATTTTCTCCTGATCCCACATTATCAATAATCACGTTTCCATTAACCCCGACTGCCTTAAACGATGTGATTCCAGCTATGTTATTAGAAATTTGCAATCTTGCACTCGGACTAATTGTACCAATACCGACATTCCCATTTGTTATTTGCATCACACTATTACTAGTCGCATCACCAAAACGAATCCCACCATGCCAATGAAGATCTAATCCATCGGATCCAGGAACAGCAAAATGACCAATATAATAATTGGCAGCATCACCATTTCCAACTATTTTATTACCAAGAGGTGTATCTTGTGCAATGCTGTTATTCAACGAAAAAAGGGTAACAAAAAGAAAAAGTAATTTATGTTTCATGATTTATGTTTTTTTTACAATCCGCCAAATATACTTAATGTTTTATTAAGTAATTACATTTTAAAATTGTTTTGAGTAAAATAATCTTCAGTAATTACGACATTAAAATTTATCTAATTTGTGTTCTGTTTTTTTACTAAATTGCTATAAATTTATATTTCTACAATGAAAAAAATATTTAAAATTCTAGGTCTTGCACTTTTACTATTTCTGTTTTATTTCGGATTTACCACCTATCCGAAGCTTGATTTGATTTCAGGCTTTTCAGCCAAAAGTATTGCGTCAGGTCATTTTTTGGATAATCGTTCCAAAGAATTAATCGAAAAAACCGACAACGATATTGATCTGATTGATTTGGCAACCAACACAATTGATGATGCAGGAAAATTTGCAACCTCGAATGTTTATGGATTGAAAGAACGGAAAGCAATTTATCGTGAAGGTTTGGGAGCTACTTTAATTAATGATGATTTTGATGTTTCGAAACCCTATTTAGTTCCAAAACGAAACAAATTAGTCAATAATTTACCTTTCCCGTATGGTAATAACGAGCCTAAAGACACCGTTTTTTCTAACATTGATTATTCGAAATTGAAAAAAGCAATTGACAACGCTTTTGACAAATCAGGCGGAAAATTAAAACGAACCCGTGCTGTTGTGGTTTTGTACAAAAACAAATTGATTGCCGAAAAATACGATACCGGATTTACCAAAGACAACAGAATATTAGGCTGGTCAATGACAAAAAGCATTACAAGTTCAGCTTTTGGAGTTCTTGCCAAACAAGGGAAAATAGACATTTACAAACCTGCGCCAATTGCTGAATGGCAAAAAGACGAACGTAAAAACATCACTATAAACGATTTGCTACACATGAATTCCGGTTTGGAGTGGGAAGAAAATTACAGTACCATTTGTGATGCTACCAAAATGCTTTTTCTGGCCGAAGATATGGGAAAAGTCCAAATGGATAAACCCGCACAGTTTAAACCAAATTCACATTGGAATTACTCCTCCGGAACTACAAATTTATTGTCCCGAATTTTAAGAAATCAATTTAAAACACAACAGGAATATCTGGATTTTTGGTACAGCGCAGTAATCGACAAAATCGGAATGAACTCAATGATTGTGGAGCAGGACATGACCGGAACTTTTGTAGGTTCGTCCTACGGATGGGCAACACCTCGCGACTGGTCTAAATTTGGATTATTGTATCTGAATAAAGGCAACTGGAACGGTGAACAAATTCTTGATGAAAGCTGGGTAAGATACACTGCAACACCAACTAATACTTCTGAAGGAAAATACGGTGCACAATTCTGGCTAAACGCCGGCGGAAAATTTCCGGACGCACCACGTGATATGTTTTATTGCAACGGTTATCAGGGACAAATGGTGGCGATTATTCCGTCATTGGATATGGTAATCGTAAGAATGGGATTGAAAGAAGATCCTGCTTTTGATTTTAATGGATTTTTGAAAGGGATTATTGAGAGTGTGAAGAAGTAATTTAATGATAAGAGATCTATTAAAATCGATTTTGATTGTTGTTGGAGGTTTGATTATTACAATCTTATCTTTTTCTTTATTAATTAGGATTATTCCTTTTATTGGAAAATTATTCTTATTTATTGGTTTAGGAATGATTTTGTTTGGATTCTTTTCTTTTCTATTTAATCTTTTCAGGACAAGACATTAAAATAATAAACCCGACAGGTTTTAAGAAACTTGCGGGTTTATTATTTTATAAATCTTTAAAAAATCATTTTTTAGCCACAAACCTCGGATCAGATTCCATCACGGTTCCGCAGTTATCACAGGTTCTTAAATCTTCAGAGTTGTAGAAATGTTCGAAATGCGGCAGGAAGTCTTTTTCGATATTGTGCAATTCAAAAAATACTTCATATAATTTATGGTTGCAATTATCGCAATGCCAAAGCAAACCATCGGTATAACCCAATCCCACACGTTTTCGCTCGATTACCAAACCTATTGAACCTTCTGAACGAACTGGAGAATGTGGAATTTTCGCGGGATGCAGATACATATCGCCAGCATTCAAAATCATTTCCTTACGTTCGCCATCTTCCTGAATTACTACTTTTATAGAGCCTTCAAGCTGGTAAAAAAGCTCTTCGGTTTCGTTATAATGATAATCTTTTCGGGCATTTGGACCCGCTACAATCATTACAATATAATCTCCGGAATCTACATATAGATTTTTATTTCCAACAGGCGGTTTTAATAAATGACGGTTTTCGTCTATCCATTTTGTCAGGTTGAAAGGTTTTGCTATGGCCATTTTTTTGAAGGTACTAAGTTTCTGAGAGGCTAAGTTAAGAAAAAGTTTTCTGTAGAGACGCACAGCAGTGCGTCTTTCGTATCGCATAATTGTGTAGTCGCACTGCTGTGCGCCTCTACAGATTCATCTCTTTTATCAGATAAATATAAACGGGGAAATGATCGCTGAAACCAACTTCGGTTGTGCTATGCCGCAATGGGTATCCTTTATATTGTCCCGAATTCTGAATAAGATAGGGTTTATTAAAAATTCCGGCTTTCCAGAATTTAAAAGTAGCAAAATCAGGTTTTATGAGTGATTCCGTAATAATGATCTGGTCAAAAATATCCCAGGAATCCCGAAAGGCAGTAGATCCCATTCCGCGTTTTGCCATTTCTTCAAACGGGTTAAAAGTACCAAATTCGGCAACTTCGGATTTTTTGGATTTTGCACCCAAGGCTATTTTTAGACTTTTATTATACGGACCATCGTTTAAATCACCCATTGTAATCACTTTAGCATTTGGATTTATTTGCTGCAATGAATCAATAATCTTACGGTTTAATTTTCCGGCTGCTTCCCGATATTCACTTGTAGCTTTTTCTCCACCTGAGCGTGATGGCCAGTGATTGACTATAATATGAATCTCTTCAGACTCTAAAAAACCGGTAATTAAAAGCTGGTCACGGGTAAAAACACGATTGTTTTGTGTGACAGGCTCTACTTCTTCATCCGTAGGTTCTTCTTTTTTATCTGCTGCAGCCACTTCTTTATTTTTGTATACATATAAAGGTATATTTGAAAATGAAGTAGGTTTAAAAAATTTCTTCTGATATAATAAAGCCACATCTATTCCGCGTTTGTCCGGTGAGTCAAAATGAATAATTCCATAATCGAAACGGAGCAATTTGGGTTCTTTGATTAAATCTTCTAAAACACCCCTGTTTTCAATTTCAGAACCTCCAATAAAAGTAGGTGCATTTGGATTTTCCGGCGTTCCTGTTTCAGATAAAACTTTAGAAAGATTCAGTAGTTTTTGATGGTACTTTTCTTTTGTCCAGCGCTGGGAACCCGTTGGTGTCCATTCATCGTCATTGGTAAAAGGATCGTCATTAATATCAAAAAGATTTTCGAAATTATAAAATGCGACAGTATGAATAACATATTTTTTGGATTGCCCGAAAAATGAGATAGAAAAACAAAAAAACAAACAAGTTCTAAATATAATAATCCGCATAAATAATTTTAAGAATTTAAAATGTTGAATTTAATCAAAATAATTAATTTGTCAGAAATTTCTAATAGTTTTATTTTTCAAAATCTATATCTTTGTTTTTAGATAAACTTTAAGCAAAAGAGAGAAAATGTACACCAATAGATTAGTTCCAATAAATAAATATTTTGCTTTTTACAGATTTGTATTTCTTATTTTTGCTTTACACTCTTTTACCAGTCAATCACAACAAAATATGATAACACCACCGTATTTACAAAAAGGCGATACCGTTGCCATTTTAGCCACAGCCCGAAAAAATATCGATGATAATTTAAAACCTACTTTAGATTTACTGCACAGTTGGGGTCTTGAAGCCGTAATTGGCAGCACCATTGGACTTGATCTTAACCAATTAGCCGGAACTGACGAACAACGTGCTGCCGATTTTCAGCATCAGTTAGACAATCCTAATATAAAAGCAATATGGTGTGTTCGTGGTGGTTATGGAACTGTTCGAATGATTGATTTACTGGATTTTACGAAGTTCAGACAACACCCAAAATGGGTTATCGGTTTTAGTGATGTTACTGTTTTACACAATCACCTGAACACTATGGGTTATAAATCGATTCATGGAGCAATGCCGGTGAGTATCCCTAGAGCAACTCCGGAAGCTATCAGTTCATTAAAAAAGAGTTTGTTTGGCGAACCGCTTTCTTATTCGGTTGGTCCGGATAAAATGAATCGTTTTGGAAAAGCAACCGGTGAATTGGTTGGTGGGAATTTATCCATTTTATACAGTTTATTGGGTTCACAATCCGCGATAGACTGCAAGGATAAAATTTTATTTATCGAAGACCTTGATGAATATTTATATCACATCGACCGTATGATGATGAACCTGAAACGCAATGGCTGCATCGAAAACCTAAAAGGAATTGTTATTGGAGCCATGACCAAAATGAAGGACAACGAAATTCCGTGGGGAAAAAATGCGCTTGAAATTGTTGATGATGTTACTAAAAAATACAATATTCCAGTGATTTTTAATTTCCCTGCCGGTCATATTCAGGACAATCGTGCCCTTGTTATGGGAAGTACAGTTACCATTGAAGTTAATGAATCCGGAAGTACGTTGGTATTTAATAAATAGTAAATATTAATTCATAAAAGTTTTACAACACATAGAATCATAGATTTTTATGTGTGTAAAAAGAATACAAAAAGAAATATATTTCTTTCACATAGCTAGCTTTGTGTGTTTTAAATAAGTGAAACGCCTATTTTTGAGTTTACAAAATCTATGATTCTATGTGTTAAAAATAATTACACCAACTGAGTGACTTTCGCTATAAAAAATAGAAAAGGAATTACGTTTCAAAAAGCAGTTTCTTTTCTATTTTTTTTTATTTTTAAAATTATCAATTCGTTAATTATTTTCTACTTTTTTTCAAATCTAAAATTTATCTCCAAAAATGGCTGAACATAACGAACTTGGGAAAAAAGGAGAAGATCTTGCCGTAGCATATTTATTAGAAAATGGCTATGAAATTTTAGACCGAAACTGGACTTTTCAGAAAGCGGAAATTGATATCATTGCCAAAAAAGAAAATATTTTGGCCATCATTGAAGTTAAGACGCGTTCGAATTTAGATTTTGGTCTGCCACAAGATTTTGTGAAGCCAAAAAAAATTC
This sequence comes from Flavobacterium sp. CF136, assembly GCF_000282055.1. Taxonomy (GTDB): domain Bacteria; phylum Bacteroidota; class Bacteroidia; order Flavobacteriales; family Flavobacteriaceae; genus Flavobacterium. Next base: position 174,369 of record NZ_AKJZ01000040.1, on the reverse strand, counting down.
AATTACTAATAAAAGCAGTAAATGCCTACATAAACGATAGGGATATAGATTTTGAAGTACGTTTTGACATCATTGCTATCCACAAAAATGTAGAATCATTTGCTATTGAACATCTTACAGACGCTTTTTATCATTTTTAACATAATTTTTTATTGTTATATTTGTAACAAATTGTTTTTTTATTTATCTTTGCAAAGATTTATAACATCACATACAACCAACTAACACAATTACATTACCAAAAACAATTAAAAGATTATGAAAACCGTTTCTTCTATTGTAGAAAATTACATCAAGACCAAACCCTTTTTACTGAATGCATTATCCTTGGGAATTATCAATTTGACTTCTTTATCCCGTAACATTATGACCGAATTAGAAAGCGAATTCGGTAAAGAAGTAAAACAAGGCGCTGTAGTAATGTCCCTAAAAAGACTAACCGAAGAATTAGATTTTAAATTGAACCACAAAATCAACAAAGTCATTAAAAACATTGGTGAAATTACGGTTCGTTCTGAATTGACAGATTACACTTTTGCAGCTTCTGACACAGTTTTAAACAAACAAGCTGATTTGATTTCTGACATCAATGTTTTGTCTGATATCTTTTATACCTCATCACGTGGTGTAAATGAGACTAACATTGTAGTAAGCAGCAGTATCAACCATTTAGTTGAAAAACACTTCTTACGTGAAAAACTAATTCAGAAATTAGATAATCTGGCTTCTATTACAGTAAAATTACCAAAAGAAAACATTGTTGTACCGGGAATTTATTATTTCATTTTTCAGCGTTTAGCATGGGAAGGAATTATTATTAATGAAGTAATTTCGACTTCAAACGAATTTACGATCCTGGTAGGAGAAGAACAAGTTGATGTTGCTTTTAAAGTGATTAAAGACTTAAAAAATTAATTTTCTTTCGAAAAAAACCCCAAATCAAAAAAAAAGAAAAAAAGACAATATACAAAGAGGCTGTTCCACGACAGTCTCTTTTTTTATACCCCTTCGCAAGTAGCATTGTGCACAACAGGAAAATTACAGGAGTTCGCTATAAAACATAATTGATTGGCTTTTTTATGCAGCTCTAAAGCCAGTTCAATTTGATCAGAATTTGCAATTATAACTTTCGGATGTAAACGAACTTCCGTAAAACGGCCACTTCCATCAGGAGAAACTTCGAGCGTTGCTTCAGCATTGTCTGAATACTCCAGAACTTCGATTCCGTTTTGCGCACACACATATAAGTATGACATCATATGGCAGGAAACCAAACTGCTTAAAAGCAAATCTTCCGGATTGTATAATTCCGGATCGCCTTTGAAAGTTTTCGCTGCCGAAACATTTAAAACTGGTTTGCCTTCGATTAAAATTTTGTGACTTTTACTGTAGAATTTTCTTCCTGATTGTTCCTGATTTTGGTTAGAAGTCCAGTTTATTGCTGCTTTGAAGAGGTGTTTGGATGGCATTTTTTAAGGACGTTGCTAAGATTCTGGTTTATACTATATCAGGCTGATTTTTTCTCAATATTAGGAAATATCAAGTTATGTAAAACAATTGGCAATTTTGCTTACAAACTTTGTGTGTGTTTATTGCAGATTTTTTATTTTTTTCCAGTGAATATCAAATAAAACTCTTGCATCACTTATTATAGAACTTCTTAATTCTGCAAAATCATCATCATCAATCTTTCCATCACTTTCAATATGTTTATCAAAAAGATTTTCAATACTATCAATCAACTTTTTTTGTTCTATTTTTTCATAATTGAGCATTAATTGAATTTTTGATTTAGTAAATAAAATTTTATCAATGTGTTTTTCATAATCTTCATTCTTAGGCCCAATGCCTGTTACTCTCGTAGTTGAAGTTAAAAGCTCACTCAATTCGTGCCTTAATTCATTTATCCAATCTTGCCTATTCTTTGTTGCAATAGTTGCTTTAAATTGAGTTAATGTCATTTTTTGTGCACTTTCAACTTGTCTCTGTAGGTTTCTCTCATTTGATTGTCTTAAGCGATGTGAAATCCAAAAATTGACTCCTGCGGATAACACTCCTATCACTAATGCAATAATCCATGGCATTTTTTTGTCTAAATTATCTTCCTTAATTGCTGAAATGTTCTTTATCTGAACTTCCTTAGGAATTGAAATAGAAATTTCATTTTTTGTGTTTTTATCTTGCTCCTTTTTAAATGGCAATTGCCTCTGTCCAATAATTAAAATTGAGAAAAAGAAAGAGATTAATAGAAATATTCTTTTCATAAGATTTTTATTAATTACATTTATAACTTCATTATCACAAACAAAGTGTCTCAAACTAACAATAAGTAATATATAAACAAAACTTTATTTATGTAAGCTACCAAAGTAAAAAAGAATTACACAAACTAACCAAGTATAAATACCCAAAAACAAGACATAAAAAAACCTCGAAATCACAACTTTCGAGGTTTTTTGAATTAAACTAACAAAACTGATTTAACTTATTTTTTTACTGAAAATTTAAAAGTTGTTTTTGTCTTATAATTTTCTCCAGGATTTAAAACTGTCGTTGGAAAATTTTTCTGATTAGGAGAATCCGGATAATGTTCTGTTTCTAAACAAAAACCTGTTCTGTGTGCATAGGTTCCGCCATTGCGCATTGGTAAAGTCCCATCAAGGAAATTGCCTGAGTAAAACTGAATTCCAGGTTCGTCTGTCGTCATTTCCAAAACTCTTCCGCTTGCAGGATGGTATGCAGTTGCAATGATTGTTTTTCCTTTTTCAGGATTGTTCAGCACCCAACAGTGATCGTATCCTTTTCCTCTTTCTAACTGCTCATTTTTAACTTCGATATCTTTTCCGATTAATTTTGGTTTTCTGAAATCGAAAGGTGTATTGGCAACATCTTCTAATTCACCTGTCGGAATTAATGTGGCATCAATCGGAACTATTTTATCAGCATTCAACGTAAGTTCATGATCTAAAATCGTTTTAGAAAAATCACCTGATAAGTTAAAATACGTATGTTGTGTTAAATTCACAACTGTCTTTTTATCTGTTTTAGCTTCATAAAGAACTTCAAGTTCATTGTTTTTGGTTAAAGTATAGGTTACGAAAACCTGCAAATTACCAGGATAACCTTCCTCCATATCTTTGCTTAAATAAGATAATTTCAAAACAGCAGACTCTCCCGACTTTGCTTCTTCAGCTTTCCACACTGCTCTATAAAAACCTTCCGGTCCTCCGTGCAGGGCATTAGGTCCATTATTTGTAGCCAATTTATAATCTTTACCGTCTAATGAAAATTTACCTTTTGCGATTCTGTTTCCAAAACGCCCTATTAAAGCTCCGAAAAAAGGATTTGGCTTCATATATTGTTCCAGAGAATTAAATCCGGTAACAACATTTTCAGAAACGCCTTCTTTATTTGGCACTTTCAAGTCAGTGATAATTCCACCAAAAGTGATGATATCCACTTCCATCCCATTATGGTTTTTCAGCTTATAGCTTTCAATTTTTTCTCCTTTTGGAGTTGTTCCGTAAGCCGATTTTTCAATCGTTACAGAATCTTTTGCTTCTTGAGTTGAGGTAACATCCATTTTTTTATCACTTTTACATTGAACAGAAAGAGACGCCAAACTGATTATCGTAATTCCGAAAGCACAACGTTTTAATACATTCATAAATACTGGTTTTAAATTACATTATAAATCAAAAGTTAGAAAGTTAGAAAAAAACCTCGTAAGAATTAAAAAAAACACTAATTAGTGTAACCAAAATTTTTAGAAAAACGAGGTTTACTTTTCAAACTTTCAATATTTTAGAAATGACTCTTCTCTTATTCCTTACAATCCGTGTTGAAACATATGATAGTATGCTTCGTTGGCATTGATTTTATCTTTAAAATCCCTGATAGTTGTTTTTTCATCAATCACCAATAATTCTATTCCGGCGATATCAGCAAAATCTTCCATAAATTCAGTCGTTACAGACTGACTGTATACTGTATGATGCGCACCTCCTGCAAGAATCCATGCTGTTGCAGCAATATCCAAATTCGGTTTACAATCCCATAATACACGGGCTACAGGCAATTTTGGTAAATCTGCCATCGGTTTAATTGCTTCAACTTCGTTCACAATCAAACGGAAACGATTTCCCATATCAACCAGCGAAACATTGATTGCATCTCCTGCCGGTGAATTAAACACCAATCTTGCCGGATCTTCTTTTCCTCCAATTCCTAAAGGATGTACTTCGCAAGAAGGTTTTCCATCAGCAATTGACGGACAGATTTCTAACATGTGTGATCCTAAAACATATGATTTTTGAGGTGTAAAATGATACGTATAATCTTCCATGAAAGAAGTTCCTCCTTCAAGACCCACATTCATAACTTTTAAAGCTCTCACCATTGCAGCCGTTTTCCAGTCACCTTCTCCACCAAAACCATAACCGTCAGCCATTAATCTTTGTGTTGCAATTCCTGGTAATTGTTTCCAGGCACCCAGGTTTTCAAATGTATCTGTAAAAGCTCCAAAACCTCCTTCTTCAAGGAAAGCTCTTAAACCTAATTCAATTTTTGCCGCTTCTGCTAAAGAACTTCTTTGCGCTCCGCCTTCTTTTAAAGAATCAGTTAAATTATAAGAAGCTTCGTAAACCGCTAATAAATCATTTAATTCCTTATCGGTAACTTTTTCAATATGTTTGGTCACGTCAGAAGAATCAAAACCGTTAACTGACATACCGAAACGAATTTGAGCTTCAACTTTATCACCTTCAGTAACGGCAACTTCACGCATATTGTCACCAATACGGGCTACTTTCAGGTTTTGAAGTTCATCCCATCCTAAAGCAACTCTTGTCCAGATACCTAATTTTTTTTGTACTCTTTCGTCTTCCCAATGCCCAACAACAACTTTACGTTTTTTACGCATTCTTGACATGATAAAACCAAATTCACGATCTCCGTGAGCCGATTGATTTAAGTTCATAAAATCCATGTCGATAGATCCCCACGGAATTTCAGCATTGTATTGTGTATGCAAATGGCATAATGGTTTCTTTAAAATACTCAATCCGCCAATCCACATTTTTGCCGGAGAAAAAGTATGCATCCAAGCAATGATTCCGATACAGTTTTTAGTCGTGTTTGCTGCTAAACATACATCTAAGATTTGAGAAGGCGATTTTACAACATCTTTATAAACTACTTTTACCGGTATTTGAGATGATGCTCCTAATCCTTTTGCGATTATTTGCGAATGTTCCGCAACTTTTCTAAGTGTTTCTTCACCATATAATTCCTGGCTTCCTACTACGAACCAAACTTCTTTTTGAGATATATCTATCATTTTGTTTTTGTTATTTTTGTTTCAAGTTTCAGGTTTCAAGTTGTTGGAATCTGAAAATCGAATTGTTAATTTTTGTTTCAGGTTTTCTTTTGTTTCAAGTTTCAAGTTTCACCGTTCCAATAACCTGAAACTAAAAAACCTGAAACCTGAAACAAAATTTTTACTGTCCGTAATACGAATCTTTTCCGTGTTTACGGTTATAATGTTTCTTTATTAATGAATCTTTTAATCTTGGCGCATTTGGATTTATTTGTAAAGTCAGGTAAGCCATTTCGGCTACAACTTCTAAAACCTTGCTATTGTAAACTGCTTTTGCAGCATTTTTTCCCCAGGCAAACGGACCGTGATTTCCTATCAAAACCATTTCTACTTCTTCGTACGAAAGGTTTTTTTCTTTAAAACAATCCAAAATCTGAATTCCGGTATTGTGTTCGTAGTTTCCTTCAATAAGTGAATCTGCCATTGGCGGTGCACAAGGAATATCAGCAGTTAAATGATCTGCATGCGTGGTTCCAAAAATTGGAATATCTTGCTGTGATTGCGCCCAGGCCACTGAATAAGTTGCATGTGTATGTGCTACACCTCCAATGTTTGGCCAGTTTTTGTATAAATAAGCATGCGTTTTAGTGTCTGATGAAGGGCGCATCGTTCCTTCGATAATATTGTTATCAAAATCTACGATGACAATATCTTCAGGTTTTAAATCTTCGTAAGGAACACCACTTGGTTTAATGGCAAAAACACCATTTTTTCTGTCTACTGCACTTACATTTCCAAAAGTGTATACAACCAGATTCAACGCATTTAACTGCATATTGGCTTCGTAACATTCTTGTTTTAAATCTTTATAAAGAGAACTCATTTTCTGTAATTTTAATAGATGGATCTGCAAAAGCACTTAATTGATCGTAAGCAACCAGCAGTTTATTGTAAGCAGCAACTTTGTCAAGCTGTGGCATGTATTCACTTTCAAAAGGGCTTCCCATTTTTTGACTGGCTTCAATTACATTTGAATAAATTCCAGAGGCTACCGCTGCATAAATTGCCGCTCCCAAAGCCGGTGCCTGATCTGATGCTGCAACTTTAATTGGTTTGTTTAAAACATTGGCCAAAGTCTGCATGATGAAAGGAGATTTTCGGGCTACACCACCAATACCAATAACGCTGTCAATTTTTACACCTTCTTCTTCAAAACGATCCACGATTTTTTTAGATCCAAAGCAGATTGCGTTTACTAAAGCTTTAAAAATATGAGGCGCTTTTGATCCTAAAGATAAATTCGAAATAGCACTTTTTACTTCCTGATTAGCATCCGGAGTTCTGCGTCCATTGATCCAGTCTAAAGCGGTTGGCACACTTTCGGACAATGGAATCTTTTCAGCTTCTTTTGTTAATTCTACAATTAGTTTATCGCTAAATTCTTCTCTTAACTGTTCTTTTTGAGTGTCATTTAAAATAGATGAAGAACCTAATAATTGCTCTGTTGGCCACATCAATAATTCCTTGTACCAGGCTAATAAATCGCCAAAAGCAGATTGTCCCGCCTCTAAACCAATATAACCCGGAATTACTGAACCGTCAACCTGACCGCAGATTCCGCGAACGTTTTTTGTACCTACTTCATCATAAGAACCTACTAAAATATCACAAGTAGAAGTTCCCATTACACGAACTAAAGTATTCTCTTCGATTTTTGCTCCAACAGCTCCGGAGTGCGCATCGAAGGTCCCTACGGATACAACTGTATCTGTAGTAAGTCCTAAACGATCTGCCCATTCTTTGCTTAATTTTCCGGCAACTAAATCAGAAGTATATGTTTTATCATATAAATTACCTCTAAGCTGTGCTAAATAAGGATGTAATTTTTCTAAAAATTCTACCGGCGGCAAACCATTCCAGTCTTCATGCCACATGGCTTTATGACCTGCTGCGCAACGGCTTCTTTTAAATGATTTTAAGTCTTTGTCTTCAATTAACAAATATGTCATTAAATCACAGTGTTCCAACCAGGTGTGTGCTGCATTTCGAACGGCTTCATCTTCTCTTGCAATGTGCAGGATTTTTGCCCAAAACCATTCAGATGAATAAATTCCGCCTACATATTTAGTAACGTTTTCACCGCCCCAGCTTACTGCCAGTTCGTTGATTTCGTTTGCTTCATTTATTGAAGTATGATCTTTCCATAACACCATCATCGCATTTGGATTTTCCTCAAAACCTTTTGTCAAAGCCAATGGAATTCCTTCTTTTGTAACCGGAACAGGAGATGATCCCGTTGTATCAATACAGATTCCGCGTACTAACGAAGGATCAACTTTGCTCTCTTTTACAACTGTTTGAATCGTAATTTCCAGACCTTCAATATGATCCAAAGGATGCTGACGAAACTGATTGATGGATGCATTACAATATTGCTTGTTTTTCCATCTTTTATAATGAGAAACATTTGATGCTAACTCCTGCCCATTTTCAGTATCTATCAGCACCGCACGAACAGAATCTGTTCCGTAATCTAATCCTATAACGTAATTTTTCATTCGAACTTCATTTTAATAATGACAAATATAAAAATAATTAATTTATAAGTGTACAAAAAACACTTAATAAAAATAAGTTAACTGTTTTTTACAAATAATGCACCAAAACAGGAATTTAAGATCAAAACAGAAAATAAACGTTAGTTTTACATTTATTCTGTTGCGATTATTTCATCTTTATTTTCAAAACGGTAACTGAGTAAGCTGGAAAACTGTATTGAACCTGGCTCCCTTTTACCTTAAATTCGGTTTCTTTAGGGCTAATTTTAGTTGGTGCGTCAAAAGAATTCTCATCATTTAAACCGTCTCCTTTCAAAATTACAGCCGTTCCTTTAGCATCTAATTTTGCTCCTTTTAAATCAATTGAAACATTTTGAACTGTTCCTGCAGTATTTACAATTTTTAGAATTACTTCTTTTGAATTCATGTCTTTTACTGCCGATGCAAACAAATCATTTTGACCTGTTACTGCTTTTCCGTCCAACGTAATGTTAATTAAATCTGTTCCTTTATTGTTAGAAAATAACTTCTGAACATAATAATTTGGCGTTCCGTATGATTGCAAATTGTTAAACCAAATCATATCCGGTGTCCATTGCCAGCCTTCAACATGAGCTAATAATGGTGCGTAAGAAGTTAACTGAACTACCTCAGCATTACGCTCCATTCCTGTCATAAAAGCGGCTTCAGAAAAAGCACATTCCCAGTTATTTTTGTTATCCGGACTTGCAATCGCTACGCTTTGAGCTGCATATTCTCCGGCAAAAATCTTTGGTCCTTTACGATCGTAATTATCATAACGAGTAGCATTTTTTCTGAACCAGGCCGGGTCTTTGTAATAATGCTCATCAACGATTTCCGCGTTTAATTTTTTAAGTTCAGTCATACCGTAATCATAAAAATCCCCGTCAGGAAAAGGTCCTGTTCCGGAAACAATTGTGATGTTTGGATATTTTGATTTAATTGCTTTTTGAAACACTTTAAAACGCTCAATATAATCCGGTCCCCATTGCTCATTTCCAACTCCGATGAATTTTAAATTGAATGGTTTTGGATGTCCCATATCTGCTCTTACTTTCCCCCAGGCTGTATCTGCTCCGCCATTTGCAAATTCAATTAAATCTAAAGCATCCTGTACATAAGGATCTAATTGATCCATAGGAACTAATTGACCTGTATTAAACTGACAAGCCATTCCACAGCTTAAAATTGGTAATGGAGAAGCCCCAATATCTTCGGAAAGCTGAAAATATTCAAAGAATCCTAAACCAAAACTTTGGAAATAATCCGGAGCCGGTCTGTGTGCAAATTCCATGTTCCAACGATTTACGGCAGTCTCTCTGTCATCAACATTTCCAACTGATTTTTTCCATTGGTAACGTTCCGCCAAAGTTCTTCCTTCTACAATACAACCTCCTGGGAAACGTAAAAACCCCGGTTTTAAATCGTATAATAATTGTACTAAATCTTTACGCAATCCATTTTTTCTGCCGTTCCAGGTATCTTCCGGAAACAACGAAATATTATCTAAATCAATCACTCCGTTTCCTTCAAAAGTGATTTTTAATTTTGCTTTTGCTTCTGTTGCAGATGACGTTAATTGCGCCGTGTAATTTGACCAGTCATTAGATGTCGGTACAATTGAAGTTTCCCCTAAAACCTTACTGTCTTTATCGATGAATTGAACTTTGATTTTGGAAATATTTCCTGATATTTTTGATGCTTTTAAAGACAAGTTATATTTCAGGTCTTTTTTAATTCCCATTCCTCTGAAACCTTCATTAATCAACTCATAACCAGAAGCATCATTAATGGTTACTCTGCAGTAATTATGATTTGTTCCTTTTTGGGAATATTGAATCACATTTGCAATTCCGGATTGTGTATTTAATTTATGACGGTCGCTGTTTGGTTCGTTCCATCCCATCATTGGAAACAGAAATTCGAATGATCTGTTTTTGATCATCTCAGCATACAAACCTCCATCGGCAGCAAAATTGATGTCTTCAAAAAACACTCCATACATGGTAGGCTGAATTTTGGTAACTGTTTTTGCAACATCAACCTGAAGATTATTTTTTTGCGCCGATGCCAGAATGCTGCTAAATAATAGTCCGCAGATTGTAGCTTTTGTGATTAATTTAGAGTTCATTTTAATTGTGTTTTGTTTTATATTTTGTGGTCTTTTGAGCCACGGGTTTAACGACGTATTCAACTGATTTTTGCAGTTTTTTCTACTGCAAGGTTTTAAAACCTTGCAGGTATATTTTTTTTCTCACGCAGATTATGCAAATTGAAGCAGTTTTAATCCTTTAATCTTTGGCTTTATTTTTTTAACACATAGAATCATAGTTTTCTTTGTTAAAAAGGCATAATTTCTTAATTATAATTGATTATTTTATTTTAAAAGAGGCCATAAATCGGCATCCCATTGTATTTCTTTTATTACTAATCTTGGTGTTCCGTTGGTTTTCTTTTCGTAAGCATGGTAAATAATATAATCTTTACCATCAAAAGTATAGGCACTGTTGTGACCCACTCCAAAATAATTTTCATCTCCCTGAACTACTATGCTTCCGCCTCCTTCTGCCAACGATTTTCCTTCTTTATCTACATAAGGCCCGGTTATGTTTTTAGATCTTCCTATCACCACTTTGTAGGTGCTTTTTTCTCCGCGACAGCATAAATCCCAGGAAAGAAATTGGTAATAATAACCATTCTTTTTAAAAATAAAGGGAGCTTCAAGTGCACCGTCTCCCGGATCAGAATCTGCCAGTTCAAAACTTCTCTTGCGTTTGGCTATGGTATGCCATTCCTGAGGCTGGGCAATCGATTTTAAATCCGGATTTAATTTTACCAGTTTCAATCCTTCCCAAAAAGAACCAAAAGCCAGCCAGGGTGTATTGTTTTCGTCAAAAGTTAAATTCGGGTCAATGGCATTCCACATATCACGATTTGGCTGTGACTGAATTACAATTCCCTGATCGACCCATTTGTAATTTTTATCAGATGGATCCAGGGTCGTATTGGTTGCAACGCCAATCGCCGAAGTATTTTTGGCGAAAGCCGAAACCGAATAATACAGGTAATACATATTGTTATGAAACGAAATATCCGGTGCCCAAATATGATTTTTAAAATCGACTGCAACACCGTCTGCCCAAACTGGTTTTTCTTTGAAAACCTGAGGCTGTTTATCCCATTTTTTTAAATCTTTTGAACTAAAAACACTGATTCCGTTTCCCGTACAATATAAATAATAAGTGCCTTTTTGTTTGATTACAACCGGATCATGAACCACAATGTCTTGTGCTATTACTGCGGATCCCGTTAGAATAAATAGGATCGTGAATACTGATTTTATTTTGGTGTACAATTGCATGATTATTTTTTATTTTACAATTCTTATTTGATAAATTTTAGACGTTTTTTTGTCGTCTTTAGACTTAATTTTTAAATTAATAATTTGAGTATTGTCTAATTTGAATTGAATTATTTTGTCTTTTTTTGCGATAATCTCCGCAGCTTTTTCATTAATAAAAACATCCAGGTTGTCGGTTTTAAAGTCTCCTAAAAAACTTATCTCAATAAATTTGCCCTCTAGATTTTTATTTACCATTTGATAGGAAATATACGAACTGGTATTTCTCCAAAAACCATCTTCCTCATAGCCAGAGTCACTTTTTTCTCCTTTGTAATGATGGTCTACCTCAGGCTGTTGTTCTCCACAATTTATTTTATCGACAGTGTTCGCTTCAATAGCCATAGCCTCGATTTCCTGTTGCTTTAACAATGCTTGTTTTTCTTTGTAATCTTCTTGTTTATAGGTTTGAAAATACATCTGATAACGGGCATCGTGTATTTCAAAGAATGGTTGTAATTCTAATGAATCTAACTTAAAGCGCATATTACCTAAGTCTTTAAGCTTTGAAACATAACTTCCCTCTTCTCCTACTAGTGCATAAGCTTTGTCTAACGAAACGTATTTTCCTTGAGCAACATGTCCCATTCGGCTATCATCAGCGAACAAACCATCTAAATTTTCAGTAGAGGTTTTAGCAGCTAATACAATAGGACCATTTACAAATGCTGCCCAATTGGAGCCATCTGGCAATTTTTCTAAATGTGTTGAAGTCTTAAATGCAATGGTTATTTTATCTCCTGATTTCCATTTTCTTGCCATACTAACATAATTAGTTGGTTTGGCTTCTGCTTTTTGCAATTTTCCGTTGACTAAAATTTCGAAATTCGTTGCCCATTTTGGATAACGAATATTCAAAACAAAAGATTTAGGATTTTTAAGTTTTAAAACAATCTCAGTGTTATTTTCATAAGGAAATTTTGTGGTTTGCTCTAATTCTATTCCTTTTTCCTTCCAGTTTAAAGTGGATGGAATAAAAAGATTTACAAAAATATCACGCTCTGAATGGCTATAAATTAATTCTCCATATTTAGAATGATTTTCAAGTCCTGTCCCAACACAACACCACATGCTCGTTTCTGGCTGCGAGTATACGCGATAATGATTTGGTCGAATTGGAGTAAAGTACACAAAACCACCTCTGTTAGGCTCCTGGCTAGAAAGAATGTGATTGTAAAGTGTACGCTCATAAAAATCAAGGTAACTCACATTGTTTTTGTCTAAAAATAACGCTTTACTTAAACGTTCCATATTATAGGAATTACAAGTTTCCGGGCCTTGATTTGATTTTAACATTCCGCTAAAATCATTTATAGGATTGAAATGTTCAGCAACACTATTTCCTCCAAAAGCGACAGTTCTTTTTTCGGTGACATTCATCCAAAAAAATTGTGCGGCATCGGACCATTGTTTATTATCCGATAGCTTTCCAATTTTCTCAAAACCAATAACCTTCGGTATTTGTGTATTAGCATGCAAACCCGTTAGTTTGTCTTCCTTTTTAATTAATGGATCCAGAATGGCTTTTTGCGAAAGCTTTTCAGCTGTTTCAAGGTATTTTTTGTTTTTTGTGATGCTATATAAATCCGCAAAAGATTCATTTATACCACCATGTTCTGTTTTTAAAATTTTTTGAATTTGTTCATCAGAAAGAGGTCTGATTAATTCGATAAACCAATCTCCTAATTTTATTACAATTTCTTTTGCCTTTTCATTACCAGTATAATTGTAGGCGTCAATTAAACCTGCAAAAAGTTTATGAATATTATAGATCGGAACCCAGGTATTATTTAAACCAAAACCACTACCGTCTATATCTCCTTTATGAATTCTATCCCAAAAAACTTTTCCTTCCGGAATACCTCCAACATAACCAGTTCCATCCTTTTCCTGACAAAGTGCTAATTCAGAAATCATATAATCCAAACGGCTTTTAATCTCCTTATTTCCCGTAGAAGCATACATCATTGATAATGCAGCTAAATAATGACCTCCTATATGTCCATCAAGGCCTATGTTTTCCCAGTTGCCATATCTATCTGCTTTTGTAGGTATGCCGGCAGATATTAAATAAGGTGCTAATAGTCGGTCTGGATTTAGATCTAATAAATATTTAAGATCAACGTTTTGAGCATTTTTGAAAGGACCACTAGTTAATTTTATCTCTTGCAATTTAAATTCCTGCATCTGTGCAATTGAGGAGAAAGTAATTAAGAGAGTTGCGACTAAATAAAATGATTTAGTCGTTATTTTTTTCAAACTCACTTTAATATTGGAGAAAACCATGTGTTAAAATATAATTGTTAAAAAATGTATTTAAAAAGGGATGCATATATAATGAGTAAAAATAGATGGCAAAAAATGTTTTTGTTTTTTTTCAAAATTTTCCTGATTATTCTGTAATTCCTTCAGAAGTCATCACAACTCGTTTCATCGTTCCGTCTTTATTGTAATATAATTTATCTACACAGACAGATCTTCTGAAACTTCCTCCATGAGGTTGTATCGCTCCATTGTGATAAATAAAATAGGACTGTCCTTTAAAATCTATTATCGATTGATGGTTTGTATTGCTATTCCCAGCCAGTTCATTCAAAATTCCTTTATATTCCCAAGGTCCCGTAATTGATTTGCTCATCGCATAGGCAATTTTTTCAGGAAACTGATATGCATACGATAAATAATACCAGTCTTCATGTTTGTGAATCCATGGCGCTTCCGTATAATTTGGTAAATCTATATGCTGAATCGGTCCGTCTAATTCAATCATGTTGTCTTTTAATTTGGCATAATGACAAGCTGTATTTCCCCAAAACAAATAAGCTTGTCCATCATTATCGATATAAACCGTCGGATCAATATCATCCCAGCTTATATCGGTAAATTTTGTCATGTCATTTGTAATTAAAGCTTTTCCCAAGGCATCTTTAAAAGGACCAGTCGGGCTGTCTGAAACCGCAATACCAATTGCCTTTCCGGGAACTGTTCCGTGAGAAACTGTTACATACCAATAAAACTTTCCGTTTCTTTCTATTACCTGCGAAGCCCAGGCATCATTAGAAGCCCATTTAAAATCAGTTACTTTAAGCGGTACCGGATGCGGTTCCCAATTTTTCATGTCTGAAGAAGAATAGACCACCCATTCATTCATCTTATAAAAATTAAAATCATTTGGCGCTTCGTCGTGACCGGCATATAAATACACTTTATCCTTGTAAACCAATGCTGCCGGATCGCCTGTATATTGATCGGTGATAATTGGGTTGTTTAATTTTACTGCTTCTGTTTTACCCACAGTCGATTTTACCTCAGCTGTTTTACAAGAGGTAATCAAAACTAAAAGTGACAGGATTATAATTATATTTTTCATTATGATTTGTTTGACTTTCATTTTAAATAATGAAATGAAATCAGAGCTTTATTTTTAGAAAAAGCCCTCTCTGAAATGAAAGGGCCGTTTATTTTTTAATTTATTTTTTTACCCCAAACTGGCACACCAGCTGCAGTAAGTCCAGAATAGCTTATAGTTACTTTTCTGGTAGCTGATTCCCAATCCCAGGCATCACTTACTTTGCATTTTACACCATTTACGGTTAATGTTTTAGCAGTACTGTCATACGACCAGGTACCAGAAGCACCTCCACTCACTTTTTTGTCAGCCGTTAAGTAAATAGTAACTGATTTTTGAATGACTGCATATTGGTAATTCATTGTAATTTGTTCCCAGGTCCCAATAAAAGAAGATTCTGTAATAGTCGTTTCCGGTACAGCTGCATATCTTTCAGCATCAACTACAGGCCAGCCGTCTTCTGTCCATTTTATGGCACGAACGTGTCCCATCATAAGAGCATTTGACGCATTGATCCCGGGTACATCCTTAGGCAAACGAGCCTGTGATGCATAATACCATTGTTTGGTATCCGGGTTTTGAAAAACAGAACAATGAGAAAATCCAACCCATCCGGTATGATTATTGAATCCATAAGGATGCGTAAGCATTGGCCAACAATCAGCTCCGTTAGTTACATTGGCTCCGTTGATTCCTAAGAAAGGACCTGTAATGCTTTTGGAACGGCAAACTCTGGTGTTGTAAGGAACATCCAAACCATCATATGCCAGGAAAAGATAATAATATTGATTATCCGGATTGTATATAATTTCCGGTCCTTCGGAAGCCTGCCAACGACTTGTAGCGTTTCGGGATGCTATACGGGTTCCATAATCACTCAAGGTTTTCAATTGATCCGGTTTTCCTGTGGCTGGATTCAATTTTAGTAATGCAATGCCCGAATGCCAGGAACCATAAATTAGGTATTGATCTCCCTCAGGAGTTTCTGTAAAAGTTGGATCGATAGCATTAAATTTGAAATAAGCATTTTCCCAATTTCTGGTTCCTGTAAAAGAATATGGCTTTACTCCATCAGGTTCAGAACATACTACCATTCCTTTGTCCACCCATACATTTGTTGCTAAATCGTCAGATTCCGCCAATCCGATAAAAGCTCTTTCTGACCATGAAGTTTCAAAACTGGTTCCAACAATTGGCTCGTCTACTACAATGCTGTAATACATTCGGTATTTACTGCCAACTTTCTTGATGTAGGGTGCCCAATAACCATATCTGGGATTTTCAATTGCAGGTAAAGCAGGAGACATTCTTGCTCTTTTATTATTCAGGGAATCTTTTACCCAGGCAGGGGCTGTGACCATAGCCGATCCCATATATTCCCAGGTAACAAGGTCTTTAGAACGTCTGTAAGGGTAATGCCCGTGACCATCATGTGCATTCCCATAGGAGGCATCTGTTTGATACATATAGTAATACTCACCACATTTTTCTACAGATGGATCGTGTACATTGGCTAAATTCCATTGTGCCCTGCTGTTCCAGGAAGAAATAGAAATATAATTATCCGCATATGTTGGTCCTGGAAAACCAGGCTGCAACACAGGCGGCTCCACTACCGGAGGATCTGTATTTTCAGTTGCAGGGTCATCACTTGAACAACTTACTGCAGCAAAAAGAAATAAAAAAAGCCCAAAACAGGAAGCGATTTTTAAAATGGAATTTGATTTTTTCATTTTTTTATTTTTTTATTTTCCTTCTAAAACAACTACTGAGAAAGGAGGAATCGTGATTTCTAGTTTTCCTTTTTTATTCTCGAAGCCTTTGAAAACAGTTGGTACTATTTTGTTTGGAGTTTCGAATGAATTATAATCCTGCAATTTTGCTGATGTGATAATTTTTCCTGTAAAGTTTTTAACTCCAAGGTCTTTCACATCAATCTCTACTTTATTATTATTTTTTGCATCTACATTTACCAGTGAAATATGAACTGATCCACTTTTATCTTTTGAAGCCGATACTGATATTGCAGGAAGTGTTTCTCCGTTAAAAGTATACGTTGGCGAATTAAAACTTATTGGTAATAATTTTGCATCCTGATGTACACTATATAACTGCATCACATGATAAGTAGGCGTTAAGATCATTTTTGCTTTATCAGTAAGGATAACTGCCTGCAATACATTCACACATTGAGCCAGATTCGCCATACGAACCCTGTCAGCATGGTTATTGAAAATATTAAGCGTTGATCCGGCTAAAACTGCATCTCTCATCGTGTTTTGCTGATATAAAAATCCAGGATTTGATCCTTTTTCAACTTCATACCAGGCGCCCCATTCATCTACAATCATTGCTACCTTTTTATCAACATCATACTTATCCATAATAGCTGAATGTTTGGTAACCAATTCTTCCATTTTTAAGGCAGATTTCATAGTTTGAAAATACTGATCTTCCGTAAAATCAACTCCATCTCCTTTTTTATCCCAATTGATTACAGCATAATGGTGAACACCAACTCCTCCTAACATATTTAGAGGAATATTTTTCATTAAAACTTCAGTCCAATGATAATCTGCACTATTTGATCCGGAAGCAATACGGGTAATTCCTCCTGTGTTTTCCCAATCTGACATAAATGTGGCAAATTTTCTATATTCATCAGCATAATATTCTGCAGTCATATTTCCGCCACATCCCCAGGCTTCATTACCGATTCCCCAGAATTTAACTTTCCAAGGTTCAGTTCTTCCATTTTTTTTACGCAAATCGCTCATAGGGCTTTTACCGCTAAAATTCGCATATTGCACCCAATCAGATAATTCCTGAACGGTTCCGCTGCCTACATTTCCAGATAAGTAAGGTTCTGCTCCAAGTAATTCACACATATTTAAGAAATCATGTGTCCCAAAACTGTTGTCTTCTGTTACACCACCCCACCATTTATTTACGATAGTTGGTCTTTGTTCTTTCGGACCAATACCATCTTTCCAATGATAGGTGTCTGCAAAACATCCGCCCGGCCATCTTAAATTTGGAATTTTTAATTCTTTTAAAGCTTTAACAATATCATTTCTAACTCCGTTTGTATTTGGAATTTTTGATGTGTCTCCAACAAAAAAACCTCCGTAAATAGAACGACCCAAATGCTCAGCAAAATGACCATAGATATTTTTATTAATAATTGGAGCCTTGTCATCATTTTTTAATGTAACAATAGTGGTCTCTTTTTGAGCGAAAGTAATTTGATTACAAAATGTAAAAACAAATAAAATTAAAAACGTTTTTTTCATGTTATAGATAAAGTTATAAAGAGGAAAGTTAATAAAACTTTCCTCTGAATATTAATTTTAATAAGAAAGGGTTGGCCATCCTGATGACCATGTAAAATAAACAATTTCCAGTTTAGGGTTACCGCTATCAGCACCGTCATAATAATGGACAGCTCCTTTTTGGGTTCCGACAATTCTGGACAAATGACCTGGTCCGATATAATTTCCTTGTGTGGCCAAAACTGTTGTTCCGCCGCCACTTGTTAAAGACACTCCATTTTTGTCAACAAAAGGTCCAAACGGACTTGTTGAGCGGCCTACTACAATATAATAAGTACTATTCACTCCCTGACAACAATTACCTCTGTTAACAAACATATAATAATAACTGCCTTCTTTAATCAGACAAGGAGCTTCCCATGAAGCACTATTTCCTCCGGCAACAATAGTTCTTGTTCCTGTTGGTTTACCTGTAGAAGCGTTAATCTGAACCACGCCTATACCAGCATGCCAGGAACCATAAGCCATATATACATTTGAACCATCTACTAAAATCGAAGGGTCAATTGCATTTACATCTGAAGAAGAACTTGATGATACTACTACTCCTCTGTCTGTCCAGGTTGTTCCTGCACTTTGAGAAATAGCGGGTGTAGTTACTAAACCAATTGCAGAAGTAGCCGAACCAAATGTAGAACAAGAGTAATACATGTTCCAACGATTATTAAACCAGGCTACATCGGGTGCCCAAAATGTTTTGGTAAAACCCGGAACATATCCAGTAATCCAACTTGGGGTTGAAGTAAATACTGATGTGCCCCAGGCCCAGTTTGTTAAATTCGTTGAATATGTCATCGGGATATTATCTCCTGTAGTAAAAACATAATAATTAACCCCGCTTTTTACAATGGTACTGGGATCGTGTGAAGGTACATTTCCGGCAACTGTTTTTGCCGTTATATTTGTAATCTGAGAATCTTTAGTGACTGCATTTGTTTCCTGATCTGAAGAAATAACATCTTCATTTTGACAACTTCCTAATAATATTGCTAATAAAACCAAACTTGTTATTGTTTTCATTGTGATATAATTTTTTAGTTACTGCTTAAATTCACTTCTCTGTATTTCAATTCTTTTAAAAAACATAATATCACATAGCAATTTTAAGCCGCCACATGATATTATGCATTCTACTAACTCAAAAAATATTAATAACTGTCATTCTGTATTGTTCCAGGATTATTATCCTTTTCTGTTTGCGGTATTGGGAAAAATTCTCTTCCTGGCAAATATGAATTAAATTCAGCATCTCTTGATTTTAACCAGGCTAATTTAGTAGCATCCTGTAGCCATCCCCAACGACGAATATCATCAAAACGGTGACCTTCAAGAGGGAATTCAAGAAATCTTTCATGACCAATTTGTTCTCTCATTTGTTCTTTAGTCAACCCAGGTTTAGCAGTAGCTAAATTTGGCAAACCAACTCTGTCTCTCACTTTCTGAATATAAGTATAAGCTCCCGGAGTATCACCTGTTTCATTTAAACATTCAGCATACATTAGAAGAATATCAGCATATCTAAGCAAACGCTCGTTGATACCAGAACGCCAATCAAATTCATCACCATAATTTCCATCAGAATTTTGATATTTTCTACAGAATAAGTCATTTAAGTCTCCTGGGTTTGCAGCATAGAAAGTAGCAAAATCTTTACCGTATAATTGCATCCCTCCAGGTTTGTTATAAAAAACTGTAGCATCTAAACGAGGGTCTACCTGATTCGAAACTGTTTTTTCTTCCTGATATTCATTAAACAAAGCCCATGTTGGCTGTACGTCTGTCCATCCAAAACCTCTTGGCGCGTAAGTAATCGCTCTTGCTGAAGTTTTTCCCCATCCTGTCGCTGGGGCTCCACCCCAACCTAAATCAACTCCTCCAGCATCTCTGCTAAACTGTACTTCGAATAAAGACTCTGAGTTATTCTCGTTCGTATCTGTAAAGTTATCTCGATAGTTTGAAACCAAAGAGTAAACTCCTAAATCGATTACTTCTTTGAAAGTTGTTTTAGCGTTATCAAAATCTTTAGTAAACAAATATGCTTTTCCTAAATATCCTAGTGCAGCCCCTTTTGTAGCACGCCCTTTTTCTCCTGCATCTACTCCTGTAACATTATCATAAGAAGGTGGTAATAATTCTGCTGCTGCTTTAAAATCGGCGATTACTTGTGTCCAGCCTTCAGCTTGAGTTTTTTGAGGGTAAAAAGTTGCTAACGTTGTAGGCAACGGTACATTTTTGAACATATTTACGGCATGAAACAAATATAATCCTCTTAAAAAATAGGCCTGCCCTAAAATTCTGTTTTTTAGTCCTGCATCTGTCATTGCTATACCTGGTACATTTGTCAAAACCTGATTGGCGCGATAAATTCCCTGATAGTATGTTTCAAATGCCCATCCATAAATAGCGGCATCTGTAACATTTGAATTAAAACGTCCTACATTAGCCATCGAACCCCATGGACTATTACTACGGGTATCATCCCCTTTTAAGTCTAATAAAAGTGGTGTACTTCTCATATAAGTACCGTCTGTCAGTAAACTTCCATAAGCAGCATTTACTCCTCGTAAAGCATCATCATCTGTTTTCCAATATGACGCCGCAGTTTCAACATTTGGATCTGCCTGTACTAAATCTTCATCATTCACACAGCTTGTCATTACGACAGAAAGTGAAAAGAAAATTGTGATATAATTATATATTTTATATTTCATTTTGATTCTTTTTAATTGTTTTGTCTTTTTTAAAACTGTACTTCAACTCCTAAAGAAATAGTTCTTGGATTTGGGAAAGATCCCGCATCATATCCTCTTGAAAATAATCCGTCATTACTGTTAAAATCCGGATCATAGCCTTTGTATTTACTAATAATTAACAGGTTTTGTCCGTTAACATAAATATTTGCGTTTTTAATAAATTTATCTTTTAACGGAATTGTATATCCGATTTGCATAGTTTGCAATTTCACATAATTTCCGCTTTCAATAAATCTATTTGAATCTCTTGCATTTCCATTTGGATCTCCTATAATTGGACGAGGAACATTCGTATTAGTATTGGTTGGTGTCCAATAATTCAACTCATCTGTATGATGATTTCCATAATCTCCAATCATTAAATTACGATACATTGCATTGAATACTTTATTTCCTCCTGCTCCTTGCCAAAACATTGAAAAATCAAAGTTTTTATATTCTGCACTGAAGTTGAAACCATAACTGTATTTTGGAATTGTAACTCCTTGGTATGTTCTATCTGCATCAGTAATAGCACCATCGCCGTTTACATCTTTAAATTTCTGATCACCAATTCCTGCATTACTTTGTGTTGGAGAAGATGCTAAATCAGCTGCATCCTGAAAAATACCATTTGTTTCCCAAGCAAAAATTTCACCAATTGATCTGCCTACTTCTGTTTTTGCAGCTGCTCCATATATAGGATTTCCATTAATTCCAATTTGAGTTACTTTATTTTTTAAAGTCCCTAAATTTGCAGAGATGTTGTATTTAAATTTATTATGACGGTTATTATAAGTAGCTGTAAACTCTAAACCTGTATTTTTTACTGCTCCTGCATTTGTTACAACACTTGCCGGAAATGCTCCTGTTGAAAAAGGTAATGGTACACCAATTAATAAATCCGTTGATTTTTTTTGATAATATTCTCCAGTAAATTGAAGATCATTATTAAAAAACCCTAACTCAAGAGCTACATTCGCTGTACTTGTATTTTCCCAGTGTACATTTGGATCAACTGCACTAACCACCGTTGTTCCCGGAGCAAGCTCATTATTAAAATCGTAACCTGCAAATTTGTTTATTGTAGTAGTATATGCGTATGGCCCTATTGTATTATTTCCTAGTTCACCATAACCACCTCTTACTTTAATCGTATTAAACCATTTTGGTAAGTGTAAGAACTTTTCATTGCTAATTTTCCAGGCTCCTGAAAAAGAGTAGAAATTACCTGTATTATTCTCCGGAGCAAAAAGCGATGTTTTATCTTGTCTGAAGTTTCCGGTAACAAAATAACGGTCATCATAAGAATAATTCAATCTGCTTAAATAAGAAATACCTGTAATGGTTCTGTTATATTCACCTGCACTAATGTCTACAGTAGCATATTCAATCTGACTGATACTGCCATATTTATATCCTGTTCCTTTTGACCAGTGATTATAATTATCTGTTCTCTCTTGAATCCAACCTGCCAAAGCATCAATTTTATGCTTCCCTAATGAAACTTCATAGGTTAATAAATTATTCAAAAATGTTCTTGATTCATGACCTGTAGAAACATCTAATGTAGCTTCATCTGCTTTAGTGATATAATACCATCCTAAATCACTCTCCGGAATGTATCTTCTGTTTTGCCAATCTACACGGTCAAAACTAGCGTCTAATTTATATTTTAACCCTTTTATAATTTCTACTTCTGCCCAAAGATCCCCTATAAAACGATTTCTTTTCCCATTATTGGTTATTAAATTATTAAAACCTATAACATTCATCGAAATTGCTTTTTGAGTTAAGACGTCCGTACCTCCATAACCTCCAAGTCTGTTAGCATCATAAACCGGCATCGTTGGAATAGCACCTAATAAATCTGCAATAGCTGAAGCACCTGAGTAACTATTAAAATTTTCTTTGTCAGACTGTGTATATCCTAATTTTGCACCATACTTAAATTTACCTTTTTTACCGTATAAATTCAAATTAGTAGATAATCTTTCATATTCCTGCGGCGATTTTAAATAACTGTCGTTCTTAAAATAATCAACATTCAAATTGTAACCTAAACTTTCAGCTCCACCATTGAATGTTAAGGAATGATTTTGAACAATCCCTGTTTGAAAAGCTTCCTTTTGCCAATCTGTATTTACATTATTAATATAATATGGACTTGTAGGATCATTTCCCGGAGCAATAGTAAGACCTTTATTTATCTCAGCCGCAGTAGTAATTTTTTGGTAACCTGCTCTGTCTGTCAAAGACCATTCTTTTGCAACATTTTGAAACCCTACAATTGATTTGTATTTAATATCTAACTTTCCTGCTTTTCCTTTTTTAGTAGTTATAATAATAACTCCATTGGCACCGCGAACACCATAAATCGCAGCTGAAGATGCATCTTTTAAAACCTGCATAGATTCTATATCTCCCGGGGCAAAATCGTAAGGAGAATCAACTATCATTCCGTCAATAACAAAAAGCGGATTATTATTAGCAAATGAATTAACACCTCTAATTTTAATATTTACAAAACCTCCCGGTTCTCCAGAAGATTGAACGGTAACACCTGCTACTTGACCCTGAAGCATTTTTGCAGGATCATAAGTAACTGTCTTTTTAGCATCTGCCATGTTTACGACACTAATAGAACCCGTAAGATCTCCTTTCTTTTGTGTTCCGTATCCTACAACTACTACTTCATTCAATTTATTAGTATCTTCACCTAAAGCTATATTTACTGTTGATTGTGTTCCTACAGTAACTTCTTGTTTTTGATACCCTAAAAATGAAAAAACTAATACATTGTTTGGTGATGCTTTAATAGAATATTCACCATCAAATCCTGTTGTAACAGCAGTTTTAGTCCCTTTTATCATAATATTTACTCCCGGCAAAGGTAATTTGTCCTGTGCCGAAGTAATAACTCCCTTAATCTCTTTGTCTTGAGCTGACATTTGATTAACAGATAGTAATAGCATTACTAATGCTATGAGCCATTCTTTTTTTGGTAATAAAAAATTCCAATAAAGAAATAATTGTGGTTTTGTTATCATACTAGGTTTTTTAAGTTGGTTAGTGTATAATTATAAGTGTTAATTTTACATTTGTAAATTTAAATAAAAAAAAAGCGCAAAAACAAATTAATATCGTAAAAAAAATCAATGAAAAAAACGCATCTCGTAATTTAAGTGTTAAATCTACATTTAAAACCTGACATTATTTTCAAAAAAATAGCGTTTTGGCCAAATTATTTGTGTAAAATTTACACTTTTAATGAAAAAGCAGATTTTTAAGCAAAAAAAGGATAATTAAAAAAATTATTAAGAAAGACTGATTTTGATTCATTTTTAGATAAAAAGAATTATTTTTTGTACTCAAAATCCTATTTAAAAAAGTTAATTTTTGATTAAAATTCATTTTATATATAAATGAACAAAGCAATTTACGTCAGAGAAGCAATTTATTAGCTAAATAAGATGCCTTGAGTTTGTGAAAAATGCACTTATTTAAGGGTATGTTATGATAAAATTCAGTTAAGTGTTAAAAACACATTAATAAAATTATGAAAGCTATTAGGAAGTTTATATATTTACCGATAAAAAATTGATTATGCTAAACAGTTATAGCTCTGCCGATAAGGTTTTATTAGCGGTAGATTGTATCATTTTTGGGTTTGACCATCAGGGATTAAAGATACTTTTAATCAAAAGGGACTTTGAACCCGAAAAGGGAAAATGGTCTCTGATCGGCGGGTTTTTGAAACGCGATGAGATATTAGACAATGCTGCTATCAGGATTTTGAATACTTATACCGGGTTACACGACATATATATGGAGCAGTTACATTCTTACAGCGAAATTGATCGTGATCCCGTAGACCGAACTATTTCTGTTTCCTATTATGCATTAATTAATATTGAAAACCATAATGCTGAATTAATTAAAAATTATCATGCACAATGGTTTAGTGTTGTCGATGCTCCAAATCTTATTTTTGACCATAACGAAATGGTACAACACGCCATTAGAAGATTGCGTTACAGAACTTCAATAAAACCAATTGGATTTGAATTATTACCTGAAAAATTCACCATGCGACAGTTGCTGGAATTATATGAAGCAATTTTAAGTAAAGAATTAGACAAACGAAACTTTATCAGTAAGATTAACTCCTTGGAAATTTTAAATAAACTGGACGAAAAAGACATGCAATCTTCCAGAAAAGGATCGTATCTGTATACTTTCAACAAAGAAAAATATGAAGAAAAATTACTAAACGATTTTGTACTTAATTTATAGAAAAAGGTTTAGAGCCACAGATTAAAAGGATTATAATGAATTTGCAAAAATCTGCGTACAAACCACATTCAAACTAATAAAAAAACAAAACCCTGAAAGCCTCAAACTTTCAGGGTTTTTACTTCAATAAAAACTACTTATTAAAAAACTAAACTAATTATTCTTATTTTTAGCTATTCCCTTTTTGATAATCGGCTAAAAAAGTAGCCAAACCAATATCTGTTAAAGGGTGTTTTAGTAAACCTTCAATTGCACTCAAAGGCCCTGTAATAACATCAGATCCTGTTTTTGCA
The DNA here is from genome assembly GCF_000282055.1 of Flavobacterium sp. CF136. Classification (GTDB taxonomy): domain Bacteria; phylum Bacteroidota; class Bacteroidia; order Flavobacteriales; family Flavobacteriaceae; genus Flavobacterium. Next base: position 149,071 of record NZ_AKJZ01000040.1, on the reverse strand, counting down.
CAATTAATAATGTGCATTACATTTCTAACAGAAGCCGCCAATATCTGAGTTTCGAAACCATAATTATCATAAATCAATCTGATTTCTTCAATCAAATTCATTCCATCTGTCGAAATATCATCTAAGCGACCGATAAATGGAGATACATAAGTTGCACCTGCTTTTGCAGCCAGCAATGCTTGACCTGATGAGAACACCAATGTACAATTTGTCTTAATTCCTTTATTCGAAAAATATTTAATGGCTTTTACTCCGTCCTTTATCATCGGAATCTTAACCACAATTTGCGGATGCAAAGCTGCTAATTTTTCACCTTCGGCAATCATTCCATCAAAATCTGTTGAAATAACTTCGGCACTTACGTCACCTTCAACCAATTCGCAGATTTTTATATAATGATCCAAAATATTTTGTGCTCCGGTAATTCCTTCCTTTGCCATTAATGACGGGTTTGTTGTAACACCATCTAATACTCCCAAATCATTGGCTTCTTTAATATCTTTTAAGTTTGCTGTGTCTATAAAAAATTTCATGTTTTTTCTTTTATTTTGATGAATTAAAAATTGTTTTCTTTTAAATATTTGATGATTTCTTCAGCAGCATTTTTACTGGTAAAACCGAATTTCTGATCCAAAACAGAAGCCGGAGCAGAATATCCGAAGTGATCCAGTCCAAATACTTTTCCGTTACTTCCAACCAAACTTTCCAGATTAACAGGAAGTCCCGCAGTAAGTCCAAAGACCAATGCTCCTTTTGGAATTACACTTTCCTGATAGGATGCAGATTGTGATCTGAACAATCCTTCGGAAATTATGGAAGCAACATTTATTTTAATCTTGATTGTTTTTTCAATTTCAGCAGCAGCTTCAATAAGAGTTGCTACTTCTGAACCATTTGCAATTAAAGTAATATCAGAATTTGGAGTAGATTTTACCAGATAACCGCCTTTTTTTGCCTGTGAAGCATCATCAAATCTTGAGCTTCCAACTGTTGGAATATCTTTTATATCTTGTCTTGAAAGAATTAAACCTGTTGGTGTTTTCTTATTTTCAAGTGCCATTTGCCAGGCTACAGAAGTTTCAACAGCATCTGCAGGACGCAAAGCCAATAAACTTTGGTCTCCGGAATGATTTTTAATTTTTTCCAATAATCGAATTTGTGCTTCCTGCTCAATTGGCTGATGCGTAGGTCCGTCTTCCCCTACACGGAAAGAGTCATGTGTCCAGACATATTTTACCGGTAATTCCTGAATTGCAGCCAAACGAATTGCCGGTTTCATATAATCAGAAAAAACGAAAAATGTTGCCACTACTGGAATTACTCCACCATGAAGTGCAATTCCGTTAGCAATTGCAGCCATCGTCAATTCAGCAACTCCAGCTTGTAAAAACCCTCCGTTGAAATTATTTTTTTGTAAAACTGATGATTTTTTTAAGAAACCATCTGTTTTATCACTATTTGATAAATCTGCAGAAGATACGATCATATTTTCTACATTTTCAGCCAAATATCCTAAAACTGCAGCAGAAGCATCACGGGTTGCAGCATTTGGTTTTTGAGTTATACTGCTAAAATCTAAAGCTGGTAAATCTCCTGAGAAAAACTGTTTCATTTTTTGTGCTAATGCAGAATTTTTACTTTCCCACACTGCAATTTGCGATTTTCTATCAGCCGCTTCTTTTGTTTTTTGTGCTAAAATAGTTTCATAATAAGTCGCAACTTCTTCATAAACAGCAAATGAATCTTCAATTTTTGCACCTAAATTTAATAGTGTTTTATCAAAATCAGCTTTTGTGGCACCAATTGGTTTTCCGTGTAATTCGCACTGTCCTTCATACATTGTTCCATCAGCAGTAACACAACCTTTGCCCATTATCGTTCTTCCAATAATCAAGGTTGGTTTTTCCGATTCGTTATGCGCATCCGTTAAGGCGCTACGGATTTGAGTATGGTCATGACCATCAATTGTGATAACATTCCATCCCCATGATTTATATTTCATTGCTGTGTTTTCAGTCGTAACCTCATCTGTCATTGAGGACAATTGCACATCATTTGAATCGTAAAACATAATAAAATTATTCAATCCCAAATGTCCCGCTATACGTCCTGCACCTTGCGAAATTTCTTCCTGAACACCACCGTCTGTTATAAAACCATAAATTTTATGATCAAATAAATTCTCAAATCTTGCCGATAAAAATTTGGCTGCAATTGCAGCTCCAACACCCATTGCATGTCCTTGTCCTAATGGTCCGGAAGTATTTTCAACACCACGTTTTACATCAATTTCAGGATGCCCCGGTGTAACAGAACCCCATTGTCTGAAATTTTGAAGATCTGATTTTTCATAATTCCCCAACAAATGATATTGTGCATACATTAAAGCTGAAAGATGACCCGCATCCATAAAAAAGCGGTCTCTAAAAATCCAATGCATATCAGTTGGATCATATTTTAAATATTCGGAATATAAAATGTGCATAAAATCAGCTCCTCCCATTGATCCTCCCGGATGTCCTGAATTTGCCTTTTCTACCATCGAAATGGCTAGAGCCCTTATATTATCTGCGGCTAATTGGTCTATTTTGTTGTTCATTTCTAAGTTATAATTTAAAAACTAATTGGTTTTGTTTATAGTGGTTTAATGATTTGTTTCAACTGAATCTTAAATAGAAATCATTTTCTATTCTGAAGTAAAATCAAATTAAATAATAAGTGTAAAATTTACATTTACAAATGTATGTAAAATAATTTCACAAAAACAAAAAATTATTTCCTTATTTTTTTTATTAATTTTTTGATGATTTAATAAGCAGAAATAAAATTAAGTACCATATAACCAATTAACCGGGAAATAACTTAGAGCGAGTTACGCATAATCAAAGAGGATTTATTTTCGATTTGTTCATTTTTACTTTTAAGAACCATTTCGGCTAAAATTTTCCCCATGGCTTCAAAATGTGTTGATATTGTTGTAATTCCCTGCGCTACAACTTTTTTTAGCGGTGTTTCATTATAGGAAATAATTCCAAAATCCAAGCCCAGTTTTAAATTATGGTTTCTGGCATTTTCGATTACCATAACGAGATCTCTATCATTAGGAATAACATATAAATCTCCGGTTGAAATCTCCCTGTCTTTAAATTCAGTTATAATTTCATATTCAAAATCATATTCAGCACAAAAATTTTCAAAGCCGATTTTCATTCCAAGAGGTTCTCTGAATCCCGGAAAAATCAAAATAAGCTTTTCGTATTTACTCAGTCTTGATTTTCCTTTATACAATCCTTCAAAAATGTCTTTTTTATGATTTTGGTAAATAGCAGGATATGATTTTAAATCCGGATTAGTCTGATCTAATATAATCACTTCATTTACTGGTAGGGTTTTTATGCTATCAACTATATCGATTAAGTTAGTCGGCATAATTATATACTTGGTATAATTTCCGTTGCTGTCATTTATCAGTTTTTTGAATACCGGAACATTAAAATGATGAAAAAATATATCGACCTGAACGTTTTTTCCGATATTTTTTAAAAAGGAATTATAAATGTCTTCCTTAAAAATATTTAACTCATCAAACAACAAAAATATCTTTTGTTTTATAGTGATTTCTACACTTTTAACGTAATAGCCTTTTCCTGGTATAGCATAAATAATACCCCTTTTTTTGAGCTCATCATACCCTTGCAAAACAGTGTCACGAGATAATGAGAAAGCCAGACAAACCTTATTCACAGAAGGAAGGCGATCACCTTTTATCAGCTTTTCTTCTTCGATTGCCTTTTCAATCGATAGAATTATCTGTTTATATTTTGGTAAACCAAGATTATTTTGGATAGAAATAATATTCATACGGCAATGATTTTTTGTGCAATATACAAAAACTGGTAGGTACTGGTATGTTTTATTGGTGAATATTTATACTTTTGGCCTCCTACTTTTAATAAAAATCAATGAAAACAACATCATTCACAGAGTCTCCAGATGAATTTGCTTTACAATTATTTGGTAAAAAAACAAACGATATTTCTGTACATTCATATATACTAGAGAATAAAAATGGAATGCAGGCGGAGGTAATTACATACGGGGCAACCATTAAAAGTTTAAAAATCCCTGTAAATAATAAATTAATAGATGTTGTTTTAGGCTTTAATGATTTAGATTCTTACATAAAGTCTTATGATTTGCCAAGTGCTCCTTATTTTGGAACAACTGTTGGGCGTTATGCCGGAAGAATACACAAAGGTAGTTTTAGTTTGAATAATAAAATATTCCAGTTAAACCAAAACAACAACGAAAATACTTTGCATGGCGGATTTGTTGGTTTCGGCAGAAAAATATGGAATGTTGCCAATATAACAATCGGTGAAAATCCTTCGATAACATTATCCCTTTTGAGTGAAGATTCAGAAGAAAATTTCCCGGGAGAATTGCAGGTAGCTTTAACTTATATACTTACCGAAGAAAACGAATTGAAACTGGAATATAAAGCAACAACGACCGAAGACACCATTATAAATCTTACACACCACAGTTATTTTAACCTCAATGGCCACGACTCTGATGTTTTAGACCAGGTTATGTTTATCAATTCCGATAAAATTCTGGAAACTACTGCAGAAGGTATTCCAACAGGGGAATTCACAAGTTTAGCGAGCCATGATTTTGATTTCAGAACATTTAAAAATTGCCCTTCTGTTATTGATAATTCTTTTGTTGTTGAATCAAAAAATGCAGTGGCTGCAAAATTATTCAGTCAGAAAAATAATTTAGAAATGATCGTTTATACGGATCAGCCCAGTGTTCATGTTTATGTTGGGGGAAATTGTTTTAATATTCTGAAAGGAAAAGAAAACACAGATTATCATTCGGCAAGTGGAATTTGCTTTGAAACCCAAAATTTCCCGGATGCTCCCAATCACCAACATTTTCCGAATTCAGTTTTGAAAAAAGGAGATGAATATATTCAAAAAACAACTTATAAATTTCAATCATTATAAACGAATTAAGATTTAGCACACATTCTGACAATGTTTGGAATTCAGGGCAATCACGTGCAAAAGTAAATTTTGGTGGTGATTGGGAAAACGAAATAACTTTTTCCGTAGGTGAAGGAAATGCAGAATTAATTGGTCAAAACCCAATAAAAGCTGAGGCCGGAATTGCAACTATTATCCTTAAAACTAAAAATTTAAAAAAGAAAATAACGCTTAAAGCAACATCAGAAAAATTACAAAACAATACTATTACAATTACAAAATGATGAATGAGATTCTAATACAAAACACCACTGCTTTTTTTGAGAAGTCTTTTGGGACAACTCCTCAAAAAATTGTCCTTTCTCCAGGAAGAATTAATATTATTGGCGAACATATCGATTATAACGACGGTTACGTTTTACCGGCGGCAATTGACAAAATAATCTGTTTTGCTTTTGAGAAAAACAACACTCAAAAATCCAAAATTATCGCTATCGATTTAAATGAAGAATTCGAAATTGACTTAACTCAGAAAATTCAATTAAGTGAAGTCGTCTGGACCAATTATATTCTTGGCGTTATCAAACAATTGCAGGATAATGGTTTTTCTTTCGAAGGATTCAATTGTGTTTTCAGCAGTAATATTCCGGTTGGTTCCGGTTTATCTTCTTCGGCAGCACTGGAATGCGGGATGATTTTTGGTATTAAGGAACTTTTTAACCTTACTATTGAGAAAGTAGATATTTCTTTATTAGGACAAAAAGCAGAACATTGGGTAGGAATCAATTGCGGAATTATGGACCAATTTTCAAGCGTTCATGGTCTTGAAAATAAGGTAATAAAATTAGACTGCAACACTTTGGATTTTGAATATCATAACGCTGATTTCAAAGATTATTCTTTGATTTTGTTTGATAGTAATGTAAAACATTCACTTTTTACATCTGAGTATAATAACAGAAGACTGGAATGTGAAGAAGGGCTTTCTATTATCAGGACTCATTTTCCTGAAATCAAAACTTTCAGGGATTGCAAAGAAGAACAGCTCTTGAGTATTCAGGATAAAATGAGTGAAATTGTTTTTAAAAGAGTTCATTTTGTTGTAAAAGAAATTCGCCGTGTTAGTGAGGCTTGTGAGGCTTTGGATAACGGAAATATTGAACTTTTGGGGCAATTGCTTTTTGACACCCATGACGGATTGTCGAAAGAATATGAAGTAAGTTGTCCTGAACTGGATTTTATAGTTGAACAAGCTAAAAAAGAAGAAACTGTAATCGGATCCCGCTTAATGGGTGGTGGATTTGGAGGATGTGCCATCACTTTAATCAAAAAAGGAAACGAAAAGAATGTAAAAGAAAAGTTTACTAGCCTTTATTTTGATACATTTGGAATTGATTTAAAAATTTATGATGTAAAAATCTCAAACGGAACAACACTTTATAAGACAACAAATTAATGAGAAATTTTGATATTAATGAAGATCCGCACAGACGTTACAATCCATTAATAAACGAATGGGTTTTGGTTTCACCTCATCGTGCAAAACGCCCTTGGCAAGGTCAGAACGAAGCTATTTCAACAGAAAAACTACCTGAATATGACCCAACCTGTTATTTGTGTCCGGGAAATGTTCGTGCAAATGGTATGAACAATCCTAATTATAAAAATTCATTTGTTTTTGAAAATGATTTTGCTGCCATGAAGCAGGATGAAATAATTTATGAAGACGATATTAGACAAACTTTTTTCAAGGCACAGCCCGAAAGAGGTATTTCCAGAGTTGTTTGCTTTTCGCCAAGACATGATCTTACCTTACCGGAAATGGAAATTAAGGATATCGAAAATATAATTCGTACCTGGCAAAAAGAATATACCGATTTAGGCAAAATTGATTATATCAATCATGTTCAGATTTTCGAAAATAAAGGAAGTGTTATGGGGTGCAGCAACCCGCATCCACATGGACAAATCTGGGCTCAGTCATCATTACCTACCCAGGTTGAAAAAACCCAGAAAAACCTAAAATTATATTTTGCTAAAAATAATACCAATCTTTTACAGGATTATCTTCAGGCTGAATTAAAAAAAGATGAACGTATTGTAATAGAAAACGAACATTTTGCAGCATTAGTTCCGTTTTGGGCAATTTGGCCATACGAAACTATGATTATCAGTAAAAGACATATCAGCAAAATTACCGATTTCACATCTGATGAAGTAACTTCTTACGCCATCATTTTGAAACAGCTGACTACGAAATATGACAATCTTTTCAGTACTTCATTCCCTTATTCTTCCGGAATTCATCAGGCTCCGACAGATGGGGAAAAACATGAAGAATGGCAATTTCATATGCATTTTTACCCACCTTTATTACGTTCTGCCAGTGTGAAAAAATTTATGGTAGGTTATGAAATGTTAGGTGAATCACAACGTGATATTACACCCGAAAAAAGTGCTGCCATTTTAAGGGAACAATCAGATATACACTATAAAAAAAAATAGACAGATGAAAATAGTAGTTACTGGTGGGTTGGGTTTTATAGGCTCACACACCGTTGTAGAATTACAAAACGAAAATTTCGAAGTAATCGTAATTGACAATCTTTCTAATTCTTCAATTGAAGTTCTGGACGGTATCGAAAAAATTACAGGAAAAAAACCGCTTTTTGAACAAATAGATTTAAGAGATAAAACTGCTGTTAAGGATTTCTTTAAAAAATATCCTGATGTTTCAGGAGTAATTCATTTTGCTGCCTCGAAAGCAGTTGGTGAAAGTGTTCAGAATCCTTTATTATATTATGAAAACAATATTAGTTCTCTTGTATACATTTTACAGGAACTACAGGAAAAACCTGAAGCTAACATTATATTCAGTTCTTCCTGCACCGTTTATGGCCAGGCCGAAGTAATGCCAATTGCAGAATCAACACCTGTCCAACCGGCAATGTCTCCTTATGGAAATACCAAACAAATCGGAGAGGAAATTATTACTGATGTTACAAAAATCAGCAATCTGAATGCTATTTTATTGCGTTATTTTAATCCTATAGGCGCACATCCATCAAACGAAATTGGCGAATTGCCTCTTGGAGTTCCACAAAATCTGGTGCCTTTTATCACCCAGACAGGAGTAGGATTACGAAAAGAATTATCTGTTTACGGGAATGATTACCCAACTGTAGACGGAACTTGTATCCGTGATTATATACACGTTGTAGATCTTGCGAAAGCACACGTAATTGCAATGCAAAGGTTACTGAACAAAAAAAATTCAGAGAAATTAGAGATTTTCAATCTAGGAACAGGAACAGGAAGCTCTGTACTTGAAGTTATCCATGCTTTTGAAAAAGCAAGCGGCCAGAAATTGCCTTATAAAATTGTTGACAGGAGAGAAGGAGATATTACAGAAGCTTATGCCAATACTGATAAAGCCAATACTGTTTTGGGCTGGAAAACAGAGTTAACATTAGAAGATGCTATCGCCAGTGCCTGGAAGTGGGAACAAAAAATCAGGCAGTAAAAAGTCTAAATACACTGGAAATTATATCTTTTTTGTTATTTAATCCTCTTTTTTGTTACAAATGTAAAAAACACATTTGTTTTTTATTGTCCATAACTATTTTTACTTTACTTTTGATTTTCAATTTAATAAAAAAATAACAAAATTAAAATATATATCGTATTTTTTTCGGATTAAAAAAACTAAATTAACTAGTTTCGCAACTAATAAAACAAACAAAAATCACTTATATTAATTTCAAACATTATTAACAAATGAGCCAGAACCTTGCTTTTGCAGATTATGCAGTATTTATTATCTATTTTATCGTAGTTACCACTTATGGGTATACGATTTATCGCAAACGCGAAAAAAACGAACACGATGCCAAAGCTTATTTTCTTGCAGAAGGAAACCTGACTTGGTGGGCTATTGGAGCTTCATTAATTGCTTCTAATATATCAGCCGAACAATTTATTGGAATGAGTGGTGAAGGTTTCTTTTTAGGAATCGCTGTTGCTGCTTATGAATGGATAGCTGCTATTGCATTGATTATTGTAGCGGTATGGTTCATTCCTGTATATCTTAAAAACAAGATTTATACAATGCCTCAATTCTTAAAAACACGTTACAATGAATCGACAGCGCTGATTATGGCAGTTTTTTGGTTGTTTTTATATGTTTTTGTAAACTTAACTTCAATTTTATATTTAGGGGCTGTTGCTATTAATGGTTTAGCCGGTGGAGAATATCTTCACGTTATCATGGTAGGATTAGCCGTATTTGCCTTATTTATTTCTTTAGGAGGTATGAAAGTTGTAGCCTATACAGACGTTATTCAGGTTGCTGTTTTAATTATTGGAGGTTTAGTAACTTCATACATCGCTCTTACAACTGTTGGACAATATTTTGGAGTAGGTGAAAATGCAATTGCCGGTTTTAAAGTTTTAATGAGAGAAGCTCCTGAGCATTTCAAAATGATTATCCCTAAACCAACTGCAACTTCATCTCAACTTGAGATTGATAAATATTTAACTTTCCCTGGATTATTATCTTACCTTGCCGGTATCTGGATTATTAACTTAAATTACTGGGGTTGTAACCAATACATTACCCAAAGAGCTTTAGGTGCCGACTTACAAACTGCCCGTACAGGTATTTTATTTGCAGGTTTCTTAAAATTATTAATGCCATTAATTGTAATGTTGCCGGGTATTGCTGCTTATGTTTTATACCAAAACGGGCATTTACCACAATTAGTTGGAGGAAAAGACGGAGCTTACTCAGCTGTATTAACGTTTTTGCCAACAGGTTTAAAAGGACTTTCTGTAGCTGCATTAACTGCTGCAATTGTAGCTTCATTAGCGGGTAAAGTAAATAGTATTTCGACTATTTATACTTTAGATATTCATAAAAAATACATTCAAAAAGAAGCTGGCGAAAGACAACAGGTAAATATTGGTAGAATTGCCGTATTTGCTGCAATGCTTTTAGCTGTTTTATTCACTTGGAATGACCTTTTAGGAATTGGTGGAGTTGGTGGATTTACATACATCCAAAAGTATACAGGTTTTATTAGTCCTGGAGTATTTGCTATGTTTATTCTTGGTATGTTCTGGAGAAGAACAACCGGAACTGCAGCAATTGTAGGTGTAATTTTAGGATTTGTATTGTCTGTTTTATTCAACGAATATGCGCCAATGTTATTCGGAAACGAAACATTATTGTACACAGCTTATCCTAACGGTAAAGGTACTTTCGAAATTCCATTCCACATTTGTATGGGATTATCATTCTTCTTTACAACATTAGCGATGATTGCTATAAGTTTTGCCGGACCGAAAATTAATCCAAAAGCTTTTGAATTAGACACTGAAATGTTCAAAGTAAAACCACAAACTACAGTAATGATTGTCATTACACTATTGGTTATTTTTGCTTTGTACGCTAAGTTCTGGTAAAATATCTTTGAGTTAAATAAAAAGTCTGAAACTAAGAATATAGTTTCAGACTTTTTTTATGACATAAGTAACCATTCCCCAAATAATTAATTGGTTTTCTTCGGTAACTTTTATGGGTTTGTAATCCGGATTTTCGGGCATAAGATACAAACAGTCTTTTTCGACCTGAATGCGTTTTACGGTAAATTCACCATCGATAAAACAAACCGCAATTTTATTGTTTTGAGGTTCCAGGCTTCTGTCTACCACCAATACATCTTTATCATTTATACCGGCATCAATCATAGAATTGCCTTTGACCCGGATATAAAAAGTAGCGAGAGGATTTTCGCTTAGCTCTTTATTCAGGTCAATACTGGTTTCCATAAAATCTGCAGCCGGCGATGGAAAACCTGCCGAGACTCCTTCATTTATAAAAGGAATTTTAATTTCACTTTCGAAATCAGGCTGAAAAAACGTGAGTTTTTGTTCTTTTTTTACAGACATTTTATTTCGAGAATTTCATTAAACCTGGTCGTATATTTGGGCGACAGATGATTTTGGTTCATATTCCAGGTCAATTTAAGGTTTTGTGTAGCCAGCTTTACTTTTGCATCACCAATTTTATTGTTCAGCTGATCCATTGCTTTCATCAAAGCCAGATGTTTTGGATTTTCCTCATCAAACAATTGAAATTGCTTTTTATCCTCATCAATTAATTCGGTCACAACAACGCCTGCTTTTTTAAACCTGATTCCCTCATTTCCTTTGTGTAATTTCTTCAGTAATTCTATAGCTGCATTCGAAATAGTCAAAGTCGAATTACTTGCATAAGGCAGCGTTACTGCCATATTAAAATAATATTTGGATGCCTTAACCGAATGTTTATCCACTACCAACATTACAATAATAGTATGGCAGCAAGAATTTTGTTTTCGTAGTTTTTCGGCACAAACAGCTGCAAAAGTAGCAATACGTTCTCGCAGTAAATCAAAGTCTGATATTTGTTTAGGAAAACTTCTTGTTGTAGCAATACTCTTTTTTTGCTCGGTAACAGGTTCTAAGTCCAGAACAGATTTGCCTTCCAATTCACATTTCAGACGAAGACCAATAACACCCATTTCTTTCTTAATCCAGGCTTCATGCTGTGGTGCTGTAAAATCGAGGGCTGTAATAATATTTCGAAGTTTAGCTTTTTTTTTAGTGCGATAGCCTATACCCCAAACATCTTCAATTTTTGTCCATTTTAAAGCTTTGATACGTTTTTCTTCCGTATCAATTACATACACACCATTGGTTCTGTACTGAAATTCCTTTGCAATTTTATTGGCTACTTTTGATAATGCCTTGGTTGGGGCAAACCCAATGCAAACAGGAATTCCTACCCATTTTTGAACCCTGGTTTTCATCTGAAGTCCGTAATCATAGTAATCCAAAACGTTTAAACCATCAAAATTAAGAAAAGCTTCATCAATGCTGTAAATTTCTACATTAGGCGTAAACTGACCCAGAATTGCCATCACCCGATTGCTCAAATCACCATACAGCGGATAATTGGATGAAAACAATTTGACATTTTTCTCTTTTACCAATTCCCGAATCTTAAATGCAGGCGCACCCATTAAAACACCGGCTTCCTTTGCTTCATTGCTTCTGGAAATCACACAACCGTCATTGTTAGATAATATAGCAACAGGTTTTCCGTTGAATTTCGGCTGAAAAACACGTTCACAGGAAGCATAAAAATTATTACAATCGACTAAAGCGTACATATTACAAAATTACAGATTAGTGCAATATGCTTTTGGAAATGAAAGTTAAATTTTAAGCGTTAAATATTCTCTATATAACAAAATTATTTCTACTTTTAATTCATACTCACAGGTTGTTGTTCTTTACAAATTCCTGCTTAGAAACAGAAACCTGAACTATTAAATCATCCACTATAATTTTCAAAAAAATGATTAAACAAAAATTCTGTCTTGCTTTGGATTTAAAAGAAGACGAAACCTTAATTCGGGAATATAAAAAGTTACATGAAAACGTATGGCCTGAAATAATTGACAGTATTAAAAATTCAGGAATTACTGTTTTAGATATTTATTGTACCGGAAACAGATTGTTTATGATTATTGAAGCCGATGCAGGTTTTACATTTGAGAAAAAATCGGCAATGGATGAAAATAATGCGAAAGTCCAGGAATGGGAGACTTTAATGTGGAAATTTCAACAGGCTTTGCCTTGGGCAAAACCAAATGAAAAATGGATTTTAATGGATAAGATTTTCGAAATACCTCAATAATCATTACAAAAAGCGTTATGTTTTGAGGCTAAAAAATAAAACAAACCGGAATGAAATTTAATCCTTAAAAATTAAATAAAAAACTTACATTTGAATTTTAACTTAAACCTATTCTTTATGAAAAAAACAGTATTTGCATTATTATTCTTTACCGGACTTACATTTGCTCAGGACATGAATGTCGTAAGCGGAAATTTTGATTTTTTAAAAAACCAAAAAGAAATCAACGTAGAATTTGATTATAGTAGTTTTACTATGATGAAAGAAAAAAAATCCGAAGCTCAATATGTTGAAGAAAGAACAGCCGAATTAAATGAAAAATTAAAAGGAAACGGAAACATCTGGAAAAAGAAATGGGAATCCTCTAAAGAATTAATCTGGACTCCAAAGTTTTTAGAATTAATAAATGTTGTTTTAGTTAAAGAAAAAAAAGATGTTAGTTTTCAGGAAGGATTAACCACTCCTTATACTTTGATAGTAAAAACCGTTTGGATTTATCCAGGTTGGGATGCCGCAATCATGAAGCAGCCTGCTAAAGTCTCCACAAATTTGAAATTTGTTGAAACAGCTAATAAATCGAATGTCTTGTTGGAAATTTCAAGCGAAGAAGCTCCCGGAGATCAATGGGGAAATAATTTTAGTAATGAATCCAGAATTGGAGAAGGATATGCCAAAACTGCAAAATCACTGGCTAAATTACTTGTGAAAAAAGCATATAAATAATATTCCAAAAAAAAGCCCTAGTTTTCACTAGGGTTTTCTTTTTCTTTCTTTTCCATTTCTAACAGATATGCCATATTCTTAATCACGTTATCATGTTTTTTGACAAATGGATTTTCTTCATTCCAGACATATCCTGCCAAAACTGAGCAAATTTTTTCTTTCACATCCGGGTTTTCAGGTTGATGAAAAAATAATGTCTGCAAATTTCCCGTGTACCATTCTTTCACGTAAGTGGTAAAAACAGCAATTCCGCGTTTCATGTATTCTGTAAATTCAACTTCCCAGTCAACTTCAATTCCCTGCGACTCTTTAAGATATAATTTTGATGCCAGCATTCCTGATTCTGTAGCAAAAGCAACTCCGGATGAGAAAACAGGATCTAAAAATTCTGAGCTGTTTCCTGTCAAGGCAAACCCATCTCCGTACATTCTTTTTACGGCTCTTGAATAATTTTCCAATTTTACAGGATTGAACAAAAACTCCGTTCCCTGAAATCTTTTTATATAATAATCAGAAAGCTGAATGGCATTTTTTAAAGCCTCCGCATTATCTTTATTTTCTGAAAGTGAATTGATAAAATCCGTTGGGCCCACAACTCCCAAACTTGTATTTCCATTAGAAAAAGGAATCACCCATAACCATACTTCAGTTTCCAAAATATCAAAAGAAATCATAGTTCCCTCCTCGCCTTCCGGTCTGTTGATATCTTTTACATGTGTAAATATAGATGAATGAGGATCTAATTTTGATGGCGTATCAAGATCTAAAAGTCTTGGCAATACACGCCCATACCCGCTGGAATCAATGATGAATTTTGCATGAATTTCTTTTAAATTTCCATCTTTATCTTTTACAATCGTTTTAGAATTTTTCCCTTCAAAGGAAACTTCCAAAACCTCCGATTCAAATTCCAGATCAATTCCTTTTCTGATCACTTCCTGCGCCATTGTGTTATCAAAATCAGCCCGGGGTACCTGCCAGGTCCAATCCCAGCCTTCTCCAAATTTTTTACTAAAGTCGAAAACGCAAATTTCTTCTCCTCTTATAAAACGTGCTCCCAGTTTTTTTTCGAAATTCATAGCATCAAGACACTCAAAAAGTTCAGCTTCCGCAAAATGATCCATAACTCTTGGAATAAGGCTTTCGCCAACTACAAGTCTTGGAAACTTTGTTTTTTCTACAACTTTTATCTTAATATTGTTTTTATGAAGGTATGATGCAGATACACATCCCGAAGGTCCTGCACCTATAATTAAAACGTCTACAAACTCCTTTGTCATAATAGAAATGTTATTATTTATTAACTTACATTTGCCTTCATCAAAATAACTACATTTATTTTGATAAATAAAATTAAATTAGCACAATCAAAACCAGTTTAATGAATACAATTAATGAATATTTAAGTTTAGCCGAATTTGAAGCTATTATTTTTGGAAATAATAAAGTTGTAATTAGCGATTTAGTGCTAAATCGTATAAATGAAAGTTTTAATTTCTTAAAAGAATTTTCAGGGAACAAAGTAATATATGGTGTAAATACAGGCTTTGGTCCAATGGCACAATATCGAATTAAAGAATCTGACCAAATTCAGTTACAATATAATTTAATCCGAAGCCACTCTTCCGGAACGGGAAAACCTTTAAGCCCGGTTTGCGCAAAAGCAGCAATTTTAGCTCGTTTAAATTCCTTATCGCTGGGGAATTCAGGTGTTCACTCATCTGTAATCCATTTAATGGCAGAACTTATCAATAGAGATATTACACCATTGATTTTCGAACATGGCGGCGTTGGTGCCAGTGGGGATTTAGTACAATTGTCGCACTTAGCTTTAGTTTTAATTGGTGAAGGCGAAGTTTTTTATAAAGGAGACAGAAGACCAACTCCCGAAGTTTTCGAAATCGAAGGCCTAAAACCAATTCAGGTAGAAATCAGAGAAGGCCTGGCATTGATTAACGGAACTTCAGTAATGACCGGAATTGGAGTGGTAAATGTGCATCATGCCAATAAATTATTAGATTGGTCTTTAAAATGTTCTTGTGCAATAAACGAATTGGTACAGGCGTATGACGATCATTTCTCTGAAGAATTAAACCAAACCAAACGTCATAAAGGACAACAGGAAATTGCTGCAAGAATGAGACAAAATCTTTCAGACAGCACTTTGATCCGTAAAAGAGAAGACCATTTATATTCAGGAGAGAACACTGAGGAAATTTTCAAAGAAAAAGTCCAGGAGTATTACTCATTAAGATGTGTACCTCAAATTTTAGGTCCGGTTTTAGAAACAATAAATAATGTCGCTTCTATTTTGGAAGACGAATTTAACTCGGCAAACGACAATCCGATTATCGACGTAAAAAACCAACACGTTTATCACGGAGGAAATTTTCATGGCGATTATATTTCGCTTGAAATGGATAAACTTAAAATTGTTATTACCAAATTAACGATGCTAGCAGAACGTCAATTGAATTATTTACTAAATTCAAAACTCAACGAAATCCTTCCTCCATTTGTCAATTTAGGAACATTAGGATTTAATTTCGGAATGCAGGGCGTTCAGTTTACAGCAACCTCAACAACTGCAGAAAGTCAGATGTTGTCAAACCCAATGTATGTTCACAGTATCCCCAACAACAATGACAATCAGGATATTGTAAGCATGGGTACAAATGCGGCCGTAATTACCTCAAAGGTAATCGAAAATGCTTTTGAAGTTTTGAGTATCGAAATGATTACAATTGTTCAGGCAATTGATTATTTAGCTCAAAAAGATAAAATTTCATCGGTAACCAAAAAATGGTATGACGATATTCGAAACATAATTCCTGAATTTAAAGAAGATCAGGTAATGTATCCTTTTGTTCAAAAAGTAAAAGATCATCTTATCAATAATTAATTAGTTTTACATATTATTAATCTTGAATCTTAAACCTATGAAAAAATCATTCCTTTTTTTATTGTTATTATTTATTCAGTTTATTAATAGTCAGGAACTGGCATTGGTTAAAAAAAACGGAAAATTTGGTTATATTACCAAAGAAGGTACTTTTCGTATAGAGCCTAAATACACGATTGCAAAAAACTTTTCTGAAGGACTTGCAGCAGTAGAAGATAATGGAAAATGGGGGTTTATAGATGTAAAAGGAAACTGGGCAATTCCGGCAACTTTTAATGACGCAAAATATTTTAATAGCGGCGTTTGTATAGTGTCAAAGGATAAAGTTTGGGTTTACATCAACACAAAAGGAGAAATTTTAAAAGCTCCTGCAACAGAAAAACTATTTGATTTTAATGACGGAATTGCTTTTATAAGACAAGGAGAAAAAGTTGGATTGATCAATTCGAAAATGACTGTTGTTTTAGAACCAAAATACAATCAGATCAAACCTTTTGAAAATGGTTTTGCAAGAGTTGAACTTAATAAAAACTGGGGAATTATAAATACAGACGGAAAAGAGGTCGTTGAACCTGCTTACGCCGAAATAGGGAACTATTTTAAAAATACAACATGGGCAAGAAAGGATAAAACTTTTGGAATTGTAAATGCAGGAAAATTTATTCCGGTTGACGGCGCTGAAAAAATCTGGGATTTTGAAACTCAGGATTTGACATATGCCAAAAAGAACGGAAAAATTGGATTCATTGACTTAAAAGGAAACTGGGCAATTCTGCCTATTTATGATAAAGCAAAAGCATTCTCAAAAAACTTGGCTCCGGTTTGTGTAGGTTCTAAATGGGGATATATCAACCCAAAAGCAGAATTTATCATTTCGCCAACTTATAGCGATGCAGAAATTTTCAGTGCAAACGGATTGGCTCCAGTAAAAGAAAAGAACTGGGGATTCATCAATGAAACAGGAAAATTAGTAATCCCAACACAATATGGTATCACGTCAAACGGAATTATAGCGCTGTTTGTTCAACAGGATAAAGGATTCATTGATGGTGTCGCAAGAGTAAAAAATGAGGGAAAATGGGGATTTCTAAAACCTGACGGTACCGTTTTAGGTAACCAATGGTTTGAAAATGCTGAACTATTTTCAAAAACAACAGAAAAAAACAATATAAATGAAACCGCTGCTGATAAGCCAAAACCTGCTGTAAAACCAGTAAATAAAAAAAAGCGATAATATATATTGACCAATAAAAAATAAAATTTTACATAAATGAAGTGTGTATTAGTAACAGGTGGTTCAAGAGGAATTGGAAGTGCTATTTGTAAAAAATTAGCAGTTGAAGCCAATTATCATATTCTGATTAACTATCATTCAAATAAAACAGCTGCCGAAGAAACACTGCAGGAAGTAATAAAATTAGGCGGAACCGGAGAAATTTTAGGATTTGATGTTTCGAATTTTAACGACGTACAAAAAACGTTAACCCAATGGCAGGATGCAAATCCTGAAGCCATTGTTGAAGCTATTGTCAATAACGCCGGAATTACAAAAGACGGTCTTTTTATGTGGATGACTCCCGAAGACTGGAACGGAGTTGTCAACACAAGTTTGAATGGTTTCTTTAATGTGACACAGTTTTTTATCCAAAAAATGCTTCGCAATAAATATGGCCGAATTGTAAATATGGTTTCTGTATCCGGCGTAAAAGGAACAGCTGGCCAAACTAATTATTCAGCTGCAAAAGGCGCTATTGTTGCCGCAACAAAAGCATTGGCGCAGGAAGTTGCAAAACGTAATATAACTGTAAATGCAGTTGCACCGGGTTTTATAAGAACCGATATGACAAGCCAGCTAGACGAAAAAGAATTACTAAAACTAATTCCGGTAAATCGTTTTGGCGAAGCCGAAGAAGTAGCCGATTTAGTGAGTTTTTTAATTTCGAAAAAAGCAAGCTACATCACAGGAGAAATTATTAACATAAACGGAGGAATATATTCTTAAAAACATTTAACACATAGAAACTAGGTTTTATGTGTTAAAAGAGAACTAAAAAGAAATATATTTCTTTCACATAGTTAGCTGTTTTTATTTCAAATAAAGCAAAATGCTTTTTTTGAGTTTACAAAAACCATGAACCTATGTGCTAAAAAAATTACATTTAACGGAAAAAAATTACTTGAAAGACGATGAATAAGAGAGTTGTAATTACTGGAATGGGGATTTATTCTTGTATCGGGACTTCTTTAGATGAAGTAAAGGAATCTTTATATAACGGAAAATCCGGTATTCAGTTTGATGCCGAACGAAAAGAATTTGGTTTTCAGTCTGCCTTAACGGGAATGGTTCCAAAACCTGATTTAAAAAATTCACTGACCCGCAGGCAACGAATGAGTATTGGTGAAGAAACCGAGTATGCGTATATGGCGACCATCGAAGCCTTGAAAAACGCCAATATCGACGATTCTTTTTTTGATACTCGTGAAGTTGGGATTATGTACGGAAATGATAGTGTCTCAAAAGCTATTATTGATGCTACCGATATTGTTCGGGAGAAAAAAGACACTGCTTTAATTGGCTCAGGAGCTATTTTTAAATCGATGAATTCTACGGTAACAATGAATTTATCTACTATTTTTAAACTTAGAGGAATCAATCTTACTATAAGTGCTGCTTGTGCGAGTGGTTCACATTCTATTGGATTAGCTTATTTTTTAATAAAAAGCGGCTTTCAGGATATTATTATTTGCGGTGGTGCACAGGAAATCAACAAATATGCAATGAGCAGTTTTGATGGTTTAGGTGTTTTTGGATCAAGAGAAAATGAACCTACAAAAGCTTCAAGACCTTTTGATGCTGGTCGTGATGGTTTAATTCCGAGTGGCGGCGGCGCAACCTTAATTTTAGAAAGCTATGAATCTGCTATAGCACGTGGTGCTACTATTATTGCCGAAGTTGCTGGTTACGGTTTTTCATCAAACGGAGGTCATATTTCGACTCCAAATGTCGAAGGTCCTTCAACTGCCATGCAAAGAGCACTTGATGATGCACAATTAAAAGCAACTGATATTGATTATATAAATGCCCATGCAACTTCAACCCCGGTTGGTGACGAAAATGAAGCCAAAGCTATTTTTGAAGTTTTTGGCAAGAAAAATCCGTACGTAAGTTCTACAAAATCAATGACAGGCCACGAATGTTGGATGGCTGGAGCGAGCGAAGTAATCTATTCTATTATAATGATGCAGCATGATTTTATTGCGCCAAACATCAATTTAGAAAACCCGGATGTCGATTCCGCAAAATTAAATTTAGTTAAAACTACGTTAAACAAAAAATTTGACATATTTTTGTCCAATTCCTTCGGGTTTGGAGGAACCAACTCTGCGTTGGTAGTTAAAAAGTTTAAATGAAGTGATGAACAAAGAAGAGATTATAAAAAAAATTAATGGTTTTTTGGTTGATGAATTTGAAGTTGACAATGATGAAATCCAACCAGATGCCAATTTAAAAGATACACTTGGACTTGACAGTTTGGATTATGTAGACTTAGTAGTTTCTATTGAAGCTAATTTTGGTGTAAAACTGGTTGAAGTCGATTTTGTCGGAATTGCTACTTTCGAGAATTTTTATGACCTTATCGAAACTAAACTAAAAGCTAAAGCTGCTTAATGAGTCAATGGGATGGCAAATCAAAAGGAACTGTTTTAGGCTATAGGATATTCGTTTTTTTAATACAAAAAGCAGGTATTAAAGCCGCCTATGTATTGCTATATTTTGTTGCCTCATATTATTTTTTATTCCTAAAGAAAAGCAACAAAGCGATTTTTTATTATTTCAATCAAAGATTAGGGTATTCCAATTTTAAATCTAAAAAAATGGTTTTCAAAAGTTATTACACTTTTGGTCAGACCATCATTGATAAAATTTCCATTTCGGCAGGAATGCGAAATAAATTCACCTATGAATTTGATGGAATCGAAATTCTAAAAAATCTATTGGCAGAGAAAAAAGGAGGAGTTCTTATTAGTGCGCATGTCGGAAATTTTGAAATTGCCGAACATTTTTTAGGTGACATTGATATTGACTTTCAAATCAATTTAGTTACTACCGATTTAGAACATTCAGATATTAAAAAATATCTGGAAACCGTTACACAGAAACCAACCGTTAAATTTATCATCATCAAAGATGATTTATCTCATATTTTTGAGATTAATGCAGCTTTGGCAAATAATGAATTAGTTTGTTTTACAGGCGATCGTTATTTTGAAGGCACAAAATCACTTTCCGAAAAAATTCTGGGACAGGAAGCAAACTTTCCTGCAGGTCCTTTTTTAATTGCTTCACGATTAAAGGTACCGGTGGTTTTTGTATATGTAATGAAAGAACCAAACTTACATTATCATTTATATGCAAGAGAAGCAGCCGTAAAACATCGTGATGAAAAAGGGCTGTTAAAAGCTTATATTGAAAGTGTTGAAAGTATACTGCAAAAATATCCTCTGCAATGGTTTAATTATTTCGATTTCTGGAATAATAAAGAATAAATCCTTAATTAAAAATTAAACGGCTATTGTTTTTCATACTTTAGTAAACTCAAAATAATGTATGGAAGAATTTGACTCGGTTATCATTGGTTCTGGTGTTGGCGGTTTAGCAACTGCAATTTGTCTGGCAAGGTCAGGACAAAAGGTTTTAGTTCTCGAACAGCATTATGTCCCTGGCGGATGGAGCCATAGTTTCACACTAAATGGTCAACGTTTTAGTCCGGGCGTACATTATGTCGGGCTTCTGGATGATGGACAATCAACAGACAAACTTTATCGTGGTCTGGGAATTGCCAATGATATGGTGTTTTTCAGAATGAACAAAAATGCTTTCGAACATTGTATAATCGGCGATGAAACTTTCGATTTGCCTGCAGGAATTAATAATCTTAAAGAAACACTTTCCGCACATTTTCCATCTGAAGAAAAAAACATCAACGAATATCTTTCATTAGTTGAAAGAGTAAGTTACGAACTTCAGCTAATTCCAAAATTAAAAGGCTGGTGGCAGAAAATAACAGTTCCATTTCGAACCAAACATTTTGGAAAATTTGCTTTATTCCCCTTAAAAAAAGTTGTGGGCTGGCATGTGGAAAATCCAATACTGAAAGCTGTTTTGAATATTCAGTGTGGTGATCATGGGCTTTCGCCAAACAAAGCCTGCTTTCCTGTACATTGTTCGGTAATGAGTCATTATTTTGATGGCGGATTTTATCCGATGGGCGGTGGTGGCGGAATCGTAAAAGCCATGACAAACGGAATAAAAAAATATGGCGGAGAGGTTCGGGTACAGCAAAATGTTCAAAAAATAATAGTCGAAAATAAAAAAGCTGTTGGTGTACAATTAGAAAACGGACATCAGATTTTTGCTAAAAACATTATTTCAAATGCTGATCCGTCGATTACATATCTCAACCTGATTGGCAAAGAGCATCTGAGTAATTCGCTTCTTAAAAAACTTCAAAAAACAAAATATTCGGTTACTTCCCTAATTTTATTTTTGACCCTGGATATAGATGTGACACTTTACGGCATTGATTCCGGAAATATATGGATGATGAAAGATGAAAATGACGATGCCAATTTTGATGATTTAATGAGCGATACTATTGCTGACGGAGATTCTTTCCCTGCCTTGTTTATGAGTTGTACAACGCTTAAAGATCCGCCAAGTTTTAACGGACGCTATCATAATTTCGAAATTGTAACCTATGTCAATTACGAACATATCCCTAATTTTTCGGATACCGGAGACTATCACAATGAGGAGTATATTGCGTTTAAAGAAAAAGTCATCAAAAAATTAATGAATAATGTGGAGAAAATTATTCCTGATGCAAAAAAACATATTATCCAAGCTGAATTAGGAACTCCAAAAACAAATGAATTTTATATTAATTCGACCAATGGAAATGTTTATGGTACAGAAAAGACTTTAAATCAGGTTGGGCCATTTTCATTTAAAAACAAATCCGAAATAGAAAATTTACATCTTTGTGGTGCCTGTACATTATCACATGGTGTTACTGGGGCAACCTATTCCGGAATTTCGGCGGCAGCCTCTATTTTAAAATGTACCCCGGATGATTTATTGATTGAAGATGCCAACCAAAAAATACGTATTTATGATGCCGAAGACAAATCAACCTGGCCAGATTGGGTTCACACCAAACGAACTGATAAAATACGAAAATTCGTTTAAAAAAAATACTTACTTTTGCCATCTACCAAAGCAGCTAACCTAATGAAAAATGTTCTCGTTATTTATTATTCACAATCCGGACAATTAGAATCTATTGCACAAAACATTGCAAAACCATTTTTAAATTCCGAAGAAATAAAAGTTACTTTTCATGAAATACAATTAGAAAAACCATTTCCGTTTCCTTGGGATAAAACTTCTTTTTTTGATGCTTTTCCGGAATCGTTTATGCAAATTCCCACAGCGCTCAAACCTATTCCCGAAGAAGTATTAAATACAAAATTTGATTTGGTCCTTTTGCATTATCAGGTTTGGTATTTGTCACCTTCAATTCCCATCAATTCTTTTTTAAAGAGTAATGAAGCCAAAAAAATCTTAGATAACACTCCGGTAATCACCATTAACGGTTCCCGAAATATGTGGATTATGGCTCAGGAAAAAATTAAGGTTTTATTACAACAGGCAAATGCTCAGTTAGTGGGAAATGTAGCTTTGACAGATCGGGTTGGAAACTTAATTAGTGTAATTACCATTGTTGACTGGATGTTTTCCGGTGTAAAGAAAAAATATTTAGGCTTCTTTCCGTTACCCGGAGTTTCTGAAAAGGATATTCAGGAGTCAACAAAATTTGGAGAAGCGATACTTTCAGAATTCAATCAAAATAATTTAACTAATTTACAGCCGAAATTGGTAGCTCTGGATGGTGTCAGAATTAGTCCTTATTTAATTACGGTTGATAAAACTGCAAATAAAATTTTTAATAAATGGTCTAAATTCATTTATAAAAATCAAAAAAACAGAAAACCACTTCTTAAAATATTTTATATTTATTTATTCTTAGCTATATGGTTAATCTCACCAATAGTATATATATTGCACATTATTACCTATCCTTTTAAACTAAAAACCATAAAAAGAGAAACTCAATATTATCAAGGAGTTCAGAATACTAATTTAAATTATGTTTGAAGTATATATTACCAAAGCTGCAAAGTATTTGCCAAATGAAGCCGTTTCGAACGATGAAATGGAAAACTATTTAGGATTGATAAATGATACTGCTTCAAAAGCAAGACGTATTATTTTACGCAATAATAAAATCGCGAGTCGCCACTATGCCATTGATAAAAATGGAAAGAGTACACATAATAATACGGAGTTAACCCGAAATGCTGTTGTACAATTATTTGATGAAAATTTTACGCCCCAGGATTTGGAAGTCCTTTCTTGCGGCACCTCATCGCCTGATGTTCTGGCACCTTCGCATGCTGCTATGGTTCATGGCTTACTTAAAAACAAATCGGTTGAATTAAATTCTTCTACGGGTATTTGCTGCTCCGGAATGAATGCATTAAAATACGGCTTTCTTTCGATAAAGTCTGGAAATTCAAAAAATGCTGTCTGCACAGGATCTGAAAAAGTTTCAACATGGCTTTCGGCCCAAAAATACAATCACGAAATAAT
This sequence comes from Flavobacterium sp. CF136, assembly GCF_000282055.1. Classification (GTDB taxonomy): domain Bacteria; phylum Bacteroidota; class Bacteroidia; order Flavobacteriales; family Flavobacteriaceae; genus Flavobacterium. The sequence goes on along the minus strand of NZ_AKJZ01000040.1, from coordinate 124,997 downwards.
CAATTTAAAAAATCTTGAAGAACAGCCTATTATTGCTTTCAAAAAAGATTTTTTACGCTGGATGTTATCTGACGGTGCCGGTGCTTTTTTATTAGAAAACAAACCCGGACAAGGCGCTGTTTCATTGAAAATTGAATGGATGGAATCCTATTCGTACGCATTCGAACTTGAAACATGTATGTATGCCGGGGGTGATAAATTAGAAAATGGAGAAATAAAACCATGGAGTGACTTTACTCCTGAACAATGGTTAAACGAATCCGTATTTGCTGTTAAGCAGGATGTAAAATTGTTAGACGAATTTATTTTGCCAAAAGGTGTTGAAAGTATGAGCGATGCGATGGCAAAAAATAATATTACAGCAGAACAAGTTGATTATTTTTTACCGCACGTTTCATCCAATTTCTTTGTAGAAGGGCTAAAAAAAGGACTGGACGAAAAAGGGATTGTAATTGCGGATGAAAAATGGTTTATGAATCTTCTGAGAGTTGGTAACGTTGGCTCAGCCTCCATTTACATCGCTCTTGAAGAATTGATGAATTCGGGAAAATTAAAAAAAGGAGAACATATTTTATTATCAGTTCCGGAAAGCGGGAGGTTTTCGTTTGCCTATGCGTATTTAACAGTTTGCTAATGAAAACAACTTTACTTTTAGAAAAAACTGCTGTAGAGAATTTATTGCCACAAAAATTTCCTTTTGTAATGGTAGACAAAATGTATTCGTTTACCGAAACTTCATTAATCTCAGGTTTAGATATTCAAAAAGATAATATTTTCATTGATAATAATATTTTTTTAGAAGCAGGTTTAATTGAACATATGGCGCAATCTGTAGCATTACATACAGGATATCAGTTTTTTTTAAAAAATGAAAAAGCACCAACAGGTTATATTGGTTCTATCAAGGAAATTGAAATTAAAAAATTACCACAGGTAAGCAATAATATTCAATCAACGGTAACTATTTTACAGGAATTTGCAGGAATCACTTTAGTAAATATTGTAACTACCCTGAATAACGAGGAAATCGCGAAAGGACAAATGAAAACCGTTTTGGCTAAATAATACAGGAATGACAACTGCAATAGACATCCAGAATTACTTACCGCACCGGGCTCCAATGCTAATGGTTGACTTAATTTTGAATTTGGATGCCAACTTTGTAGAAACGATATTTTTGATAAAAGAAGACAATATTTTTGTTAATAACGGTATTTTTATTGAAGCTGGTTTAATCGAAAATACAGCACAGACCTGTTCCTCGATTGTTGGTAAAAAATATTTTTTTGACGAAAATGGAACAGAAAATGAAAACATAAATGTCATTGGTTTTATCAGCGCTTTAAAAAACCTGAAAATACATTCCTTGCCAAAAGTTAATGATACTATTATAACCAAAGCAAATTTGGTTTCAAAATTTGTTGGCGATGATTATACTTTATGTACGATGAGCTGCGAAAGTTTACTCGACGACAAAATACTTTTAGAATGTGAAATTAATTTGTTCATTCAAAAAACAATTTCGACGATAACATAATTCTGATCGAAAATAAAACTGTCATGGAAAAAGAAAATGTACCACAGCACGATAGTAATTTAAGCAAGAAAAACTTAAAAGAACTGGTATATGCCACCGATGAAAATGGCAATTATACTACTGCACTAAGCACAGGCTGGGAGCCTAAAGCAATTGCACTTTCTAATGCTATTGATGAGATAAAGGAAAGAGCAGAAGAAGCGAGATTAAGAGTTCAAATTGGAGAAATAAGTCCAATTTGTTATTATATGGAACTTAACAAAATGGATCTTACAATACTTGCAGGCTATGTCGAAATGTGGAAATGGCGTGTAAAAAGACACTTTAACCCTGCCATTTTTGCTAAATTAAGCGATAAAATTTTGCAGAAATATGCAGATGCTTTTGAAATTTCAATAGCCGAATTAAAAAATATCAAAACAGACTAATGCAAACTAATTTTACACATCATCAATCTGCTCACTGTGAAAATGGAGTAGCTTCGAATTTGTTAAAAAACAACGGACTGAACATCAGCGAACCGATGGTATTTGGTATTGGATCCGGACTTCTTTTCGTGTATCTGCCTTTTATAAAAGTGAACCATGCTCCGGCAATAAGTTACAGAACTTTACCGGGACAGATTTTCAATAAACTGGCAAGTCGTTTAAACCTAAAAATAAAAAGACAAAAATTCTCATCCGTTGCTAATGCAAATGCTGCATTGGATGCGAATTTAAAAAATAATATTCCAACCGGATTGCAAGTTGGTGTTTACCATTTAAGTTATTTTCCTGATGAATACCGCTTTCATTTTAACGCACACAATTTAGTCGTTTACGGAAAAACCGAAACCGATTATTTGATCAGCGACCCGGTAATGGAAACTGTTACAACTTTAACACATGACGAATTAAATAAAGTGCGTTTTGCCAAAGGTGCATTTGCTCCCCGGGGACAAATGTATTATCCAATTAATATCCCTGCAGCTGTTGATTTGAAAAGTGCCATCATTAAAGGAATCAAAAATACGTGTCGCGATATGCTGGCGCCAGTGCCAATTGTTGGCGTACGCGGAATCAAATTTGTATCGAAACAAATTAGAAAATGGCCTGTAAAACATGGCACCAAAAAAGCCAATCATTATCTGGCGCAAATGGTTCGGATGCAGGAAGAAATTGGAACCGGAGGCGGAGGTTTTCGTTTTATTTATGCTGCTTTTTTACAGGAAGCTTCAGTTATTTTAAATAATGAAGAATTAAAAGTACTTTCTAAAGAAATGACTCAAATTGGAGATTCATGGCGTGATTTCGCTGTAGAAGCTTCCCGAATTTACAAAAACAGAAGCGCCAAAGAAGATGCCTACAATTCCATCGCTGATGAACTTTTGGATATTGCCAACAGAGAAGAAGTGTTTTTCAAAAAACTAAAAAAAGCAATCAGCTAAATATTTTGCAACCCATTATAAAAATAGAATCCCTTTCGAAAAAGTACAAAAATGCAGAAATGTATTCTTTGAACGATTTTTCGCTGAATATATACGAAGGTCAGATTTTCGGATTATTAGGTCCGAATGGAGCCGGAAAAACAACTTTAATTTCCATGCTTTGCGGATTGGTAAAACCAACTTCGGGCCACTTCACAATTAATGATCTGAACTATGCAAATCATTCCTTAAAAATCAAAAAAATTATTGGCGTTGTCCCTCAGGAATATGCTTTATATCCAACATTAACCGCCAGAGAAAATCTGCATTATTTCGGAAGCATGTACGGCCTTAAAGGAACTTACCTGAAAGACAAGGTTATTGAAACTTTAGATCTTCTGGGTCTTTTAAAATTCGCAGATAAACGTATCGAAACCTTTTCTGGGGGAATGAAACGAAGAGTTAATCTAATTGCGGGAATTCTGCACAATCCTAAAGTTTTGTTTTTGGATGAACCAACTGTTGGAGTTGACGTTCAGTCGAAAAATGCCATTATAGATTATTTGAAATTCCTGAATCATAACGGGACTACTATTATTTATACTTCGCATCATTTAGCGGAAGCTGAAGATTTTTGCAGCAATATTGCTATTTTAGACCGGGGCAGAATTTATGCGCAAGGCTCTCCTTCAGGTTTAATTCTTTCAACTCCTCAAGCGAGAAATCTTGAAGAAGTTTTTATTTCATTAACCGGTAAAGACTTTAGAGATGATATATAAAATTTGGATGTCGGTCGTAAAAGAATTTTTGCTCCTTAAACGAGATTTAGGTGGTTTGATTATTTTATTTATTATGCCATTGGTGCTCGTAATCACAGTAACCTTAATACAAGACAGCACTTTTAAAACTGTAAGTAATACTAAAATTCAGATTTTATTAATCGATAATGATAAAGGTTCTGTTTCTAAAACCGTTTTTGATAATTTAGAAAAAAGTAATTTGTTTAGCGTTGTCACTCAAATTGACAATAAACCGATTACCGAAGAAGTTGCAAAGGAAGCTGTTTACAAAGGAAAGTTTCAATTGGCAATTATAATTCCGCAAAATTTAAGTTCCGATTTACAAACCAAAATTGATCAGAATGTAGAAAACATTGTGAGTAAAATGGGTTTATCCGACAGCACAGCAATAGTGAAGCCTTCAAAAATAATTAAGGAAAAAGAAGTTAAATTGTACTTTGATCCTGCAGTTCAGATGAGTTTCAAAAATGCTGTGATGAGCTCGATTGATAAAATGATTTCGCAAATCGAAACCAAATCAATTTATACTACTTTTCAGAATCAGTTAGGTGAAGAAAATACAAAATTCGAACAAAAGAGTTTCATTACTTTCAAAGAAATAATTCCTAAAATCAACAACAAAGAAATACTTCCAAATTCGGTACAACACAATGTTCCTGCATGGACCCTTTTTGCAATATTTTTTATTGTAATTCCATTATCAATCAATATCGTAAAAGAAAAATCACAAGGAACATTCGTGCGCTTGTTAACCAATCCTGTTTCTAATTTAATTGTCATTATCGGTAAAACCATCACCTACTCTGCCATTTGCATGATTCAGTTTTATATGATGGTTGCTGTTGCTATTTTTCTGTTTCCGCATATTGGTTTACCTTCGTTAAATATCGAAGGGCATTTATTTTTAATGAGTATTGTCGCTTTATTTTCAGGTTTTGCTGCCATCGGGTTCGGAATTTTATTAGGAACCGTTGCAAGTACACAAGAACAATCTGCTCCTTTTGGTGCAACGAGTGTTATTATTTTAGCTGCAATCGGTGGTGTTTGGGTACCCGTTTTTGTAATGCCAAAAATCATGCAGATCATTGCCAAATCATCTCCCATGAATTGGGGATTAGAAGCCTTTTACGATGTTTTATTACGCAACGTAACATTATTAGAAATCATTCCAAAAATAAGTTTATTGTTTTTGTTTTTTATAATCACAACTTCGATCGCACTATTTTATGACAAAAAGAAAAGAACAGTTTAACGAGGCAACTGACCTGATCGTGACTCATGAAATCAGAATTCGTTTTAACGAAACTGATCCGCTTGGGATTGTTTGGCATGGCAATTATATCACCTATTTTGAGGATGGAAGAGAAGCCTTTGGACGTCAACACGGACTTACTTATTTAGATATTGCTGCAACTGGTTACACAACACCAATTGTAAAATCAAAATGTGAACATAAATTATCACTTCGCTACGGCGATGTTGTAACGATAGAAACAACAGTTGTCGATACACCGGCTGCCAAAATGGTTTACCGTTTTAAAATTATTGACGCTCAAGGCGAAGTAGCCTGCATAGGTGAAACCGTTCAGGTGTTTTTAGATAAAGAAGGAAATTTAATGTTGACAAATCCTCCTTTTTATGAGGAGTGGAAACGAAAAGTGGGATTATTGAAGTAAAACACGAATTTGTTTCGCCAGTTCGCTATTGCCCGAGTCACCAATTTTCACGAATTTGAAAATAAAAAACATGTTAATCAGCTTAATCGGTCAAATCTGCGAGCCATTAAACGACGCAATAAAATTGAAATCATAAATGTCAAAAGAAGTATATATCACGCAAACCAATTGTATCACACCTTTAGGATTTGATGTTCAATCGAATATCGAAGCGATTGTTCGTGGTGATTCCGGTATTCAATTGCATGAAGATATTTCTTTGATGCCGAATACATTTTATGCTTCAATTATTAATGACGAAAAAATAAATAATGCTTTTATAAAAATAAGCGCTGATACAAAATATACGCGTTTAGAAAAAATGATGATTTTGGCTTTAGAGCCGATTATCAAAAATTCAGGAATTGAATTAAATTCAAAAACAGCATTTATACTTTCGACAACAAAAGGAAATGTTACGGCATTGAAAAATGATTCAGAAGAAAGTTTCAATAATGCACATTTAGATGTTTTAGCGCAAAACGTAGCAGCTTTTTTTGGATTTAAAACACAGCCAATCGTAGTTTCTAATGCTTGTGTTTCTGGAATTTTAGCTGTTTCAGTTGCTAAAAGAATGATTCAGTCTGAGCTTTACGACAATGCATTTGTCGTTGCCGGCGACGAAGTTTCGGAGTTTGTTTTGTCAGGTTTTAATGCTTTTCAGGCGATGAGTGATCTGCCTTGTAAGCCCTATTCTAAAAACAGAACAGGTGTAAGTTTGGGCGAAGCAACAGCAGCTGTTTTAGTTTCGGCGGAAGCCGGAAATGCTAAAATAAAAGTAATTGGAGACAGTTCGATTAACGATGCCAATCATATTTCGGGACCGTCAAGAACAGGTGAAGGTTTGTTTAGAAGTATTCAGAATGCGATGAAAGAAGCGAAAATCAATTCGGATCAAATCGATTATATTTCAGCCCACGGAACCGCAACTCCGTTTAATGACGAAATGGAAGCCATTGCGTTGAATCGATTAGGTTTGCAAAATGTTCCAATAAATAGTTTAAAAGGATTTTACGGTCATACCTTAGGCGCTTCGGGATTATTAGAAACAGTAATCGCAATTGAATCGGCCAATCAAAATATGCTTTTTGAATCGAAAGGTTTTGATGAAATCGGTGTAAGCGAAGCTATTAATATTATTGAAAAAAACGAAGAGAAGAATATTGAGTTTTTCTTGAAAACAGCTTCCGGATTTGGCGGTTGTAATACGGCTGTGATTTTTGAAAAAGTGAAAAAGAATTAAACACGAATTACACAAATTTTCACGAATTAATTGAGATATAATTTGTGAAATTTAAAACTAAAAATCAAATCTGTGCTAATTTGTGGAATTAGTGTTAAAGAAAATAATGACTCCAAACAAAACCTACATACAATCCTATTGCATAATTCAAAACAACGAAATTGTTTTGAACGGAACTTCTGTATTCAAAATTGAACCAACCGATTTTGGAGATTTTTCCAAACAAGCGTATCGTAATTTTGAAATGCAATATCCGAAGTTTTTTAAAATGGATGCTTTAAGCAAATTGGCTTTTTTAGGTTCTGAATTGCTTTTGAGTCCGATAACTTCAACTGATAAAGAAAATAATATTGCTTTGGTTTTGGCCAATAAATCGTCAAGTTTAGACACCGATGTAAAATATCAGGAATCTATTTCAGATAAAGAAAACTACTATCCGAGTCCGGCCGTATTCGTTTATACGCTCCCAAATATATGTTTAGGCGAAATAAGTATCCGTCATCAGCTTAAAAGTGAAAATTCTTTCTTTATATTTGATGCCTTCAACACTGAATTTATGTCGAATTATTCGAACATTCTTCTAAATTCAAACAAAGCCGATATCGTTCTTTGTGGCTGGGTTGAATTTTTTAATGACAATTACAAAGCTTTCCTTTGTACAATAAGTACAGAAGAAAACACAAAATATACAAACGAAACGATCAATACCTTATACAATAAATAATCATGGAAGCATTAAAAACAGAATTAAAAAATAAAATCATTACAACTTTAAACCTGGAAGATATCGCAGTTGAAGATATTGCTGATAACGATGCTTTGTTTGGAGACGGTCTAGGTTTAGACTCGATTGATGCACTTGAATTAATCGTGATTTTAGATAAAGATTACGGAATTAAACTGGTTGATCCAAAAGAAGGAAAAACCATTTTTCAATCAATCGAAAGTATGGCTGCTTATATTAGCGCTAACAGAACTAAATAGATTATAGACTTCAGATTTTAGATTTCTTAGATAGAAATATTTAAATCTAATTCAAAATGGTTTTCAAAATTTTGAGAACCTAAAGAATCGTCTAAAAATCTAAAATCATAAATCTAAAATTAGATGAAAGGTGTTGCAATAACAGGCATGGGAATTATCTCTTCGATTGGAAATTCAGTCGAAGAAAATTTCAATTCATTATTAAATGAAAAATGTGCTATTACTCGTGTCGAGAATATTACCACGATTCATGCCGATATTAATAAGGTTGGCGAAATCAAGAAAACCAATCAGGAATTAATTGATGAATTGAATCTTACACCCGATAATAACTTTTCGAGAACAGCAATGATTGGCACTTTTGCAGCAAAACAAGCTGTTGAAAATGCCGGAATCACATCAATAAACGAATTTAAAACGGGGCTTATTTCAGCTACAAGTGTGGGTGGAATGGACATGACCGAAAAACATTATTACGATTATTTTAAACATCCCGAACTTGTTAAATATATTACTTGTCATGATGGAGGTGATGTAGCAGATAAGATTGCAGAAGAATTAGGTTTAAAAGGAATGGTTACAACGATAAGTACCGCTTGTTCATCTGCTGCGAACTCAATTATGCTGGGGGCCCGATTAATTAAAAGCGGGAAACTCGATCGTGTTATTGTTGGCGGAACTGATGCTTTGGCAAAATTTACCATCAACGGATTTAAGACTTTAATGATTTTATCAGACGATTATAACAAACCTTTTGACAACAATCGAAAGGGATTAAATTTAGGAGAAGCTGCCGCTTTTTTAGTTTTAGAATCAGATGAAATCGTAAAAAAACAAAATAAAAAAGTCCTGGCTCGCGTTTCGGGTTACGGAAATGCAAACGATGCTTTTCATCAAACTGCTTCTTCAGAAAACGGAGATGGCGCTTATTTAGCGATGAAAAAAGCTTTTGATGTTTCGGGTTTAAAACCTTCTCAAATAGACTATATCAACGTACACGGAACAGCAACTCCAAACAATGATTTATCTGAAGGACGAGCTATACTTCGAATTTACGAAGATAAAAATGTACCTGATTTTAGTTCGACCAAACCTTTCACAGGACACACATTGGCAGCAGCTGCGGCAATTGAAGCTGTTTACAGCGTTTTGGCAATTCAGAATAGTGTGGTTTATCCTAATTTGAATTTCGAAACTCCAATGGAAGAATTTGTTTTGAAACCTCAGATTTCTTTAAAAAACAAAAACATCGAACACGTTTTGTCTAATTCTTTCGGTTTCGGAGGAAATTGTTCTACTCTTATATTTTCTAAAAGCGAATGAAAACATATATAAATGGAATAGGTTGCATTTCGACTCAAAAAACATTTGATACTGTTTTTTTAGAAGAAGCTGTACACAATCATGATCAAAATGTATTTGCAATTGTTCCACCGGTTTACAAAGATTATATTTCACCGGCAGCCAGCAGAAGAATGGCAAAAGGTGTAAAGAACGGAATTGTAGCTTCGGCAATTGCCATGAAAGATGCACAGATTGAAAATGTTGACGCCATTATTACCGGAACAGGTCTGGGATGTATAGAAGATTCTGAAAAATTCCTGAAAAATATCCTTGATAATAATGAAGAGTTTTTAACACCAACCGCATTTATTCAATCAACACATAATACCGTTGGCGCTCAAATTGCTTTATTACAACAATGCAAAGGTTATAATTTTACGTATGTAAACGGAGCTGTCTCTTTTGAATCTGCTCTTTTAGATGCTAAAATGCAAATCGAAGAAGGTGAAGTCCAATCGGTTTTGGTAGGCGGAGTTGACGAAAATGGTGATTATACCACAGCACTTTTTAAATTGTCAGGTCGTATAAAACCGGATAACCAACAACCTTATAATCTTTTAGACTCTAATACAAGTGGTGCAGTTTATGGAGAAGGCGCCGGGTTTTTTGTTTTAGAAAATGAACGAAAAGACAATACGTATGGAGAAATTCTGGATATCACAATTATTAATACACTGGAAGAAAACGAAATTGAAGCTGAAATAAAATCTTTTTTGAAATCAAATCAATTAGAAATTTTAGATATTGATGCTCTGGTTTTAGGATTTGACGGCAATGTAGATTTTGAAATTTATTATAAGAATCTTGCACAAAATGCTTTTGCAGAAATACCTCAGTTGTATTATAAACATTTGAGTGGTGAATATGATACCGCTTCAGCATTTGCTTTGTGGATGGCCGCAAAAGTACTAAAAACACAAGAAGTTCCTGAAATTGTAAAAGTAAATTCGGTTGAAAAACAAAATTACAAAACTATTTTACTGTACAATCAGCTAAACGGAAAAAATCATAGTTTTACGTTAATCTCAAAATGATAACGCATAAAAACATCTCACTATTTTTTATCTTTTTATTGCTTTTACTGCTTCTTCTGAAGCTGTATATAGCAATTGATTTTTGGTGGTTTGCTATTATTGTTTCGGTTTGGTTTGTATTTAATCTTATTGGTTCATCCCTAATATCTTCTAATTATCATGTTAAGGCCTTTTGTAATAATCCATCAGAAACAGAAAAAAAAATAACCCTTACTTTTGATGACGGACCAAGCCCTTATACTTTGGAAGTTTTAGATCTTTTAAAAAAGTACAACACAAAAGCTACTTTTTTCTGCATTGGAAAAAACATTGAAGTGTATCCTGAGATTGTAAAACAAATTATCGCCGAAGGTCATTTGGTTGGCAATCATTCGTACAGTCATTCTCCTTTTTTTGATTTTTATAATGCAAAAAAAATAACGGAAGAAATTCAGCAAACAGATACATTATTAGAAAAATTCACATCCAAAAAAATAAACTTCTTCAGACCTCCCTACGGAGTAACAACACCTTCAATCAGAAGAGCATTAAAAATAACCGGTCACAAAGTTATTGGCTGGAATATCCGGTCGCTTGATGGGGGTACCAAAAATCAAAATTTAATTTTCAATCGGATTATTAAACGTATTTCTCCCGGCGGAATTGTACTTTTGCACGACACGGCATCACACTCTGTTTTGGTATTGGAACAGTTTTTGCAATTTCTGCAAAATCAAAACTATCAGGTTGTTTCGGTAGAAGAACTTTTGAATCTTAAAGCATATGAAGACTAAACTATTTTTACTTACTATATTTTTCAGCATTTGTCAAACAGCTTTGACAGCTCAGGAACAAAAAATGACTGCTGCTGAAATCGCATCATTTAAAGAAGATGTAAATGTTGTATCAAAGAAAATAAAAACCTTAAGCACCGATTTTATTCAATACAAGCATTTGGATTTTTTATCTAAAGATATTGAAACATCAGGGAAAATGATTTTTAAAGAACCAAGTTTACTCCAATGGCAATATAAAAAACCATACAATTACAGTATCATTTTCAAAAACGGGAAAATCCTGATTAACGATGAAGGTAAAAAAAGTGCTGTTGATACTGGAAACAGCAAAATTTTTGGAAGAATCAATAAATTAATTGTTGGGAGTGTGAGCGGCAATATGTTTGACGACAAAGAATTTACGATTTCGTACTTCAAATTGAAAGGGCAGAATCTGGCTAAATTTATTCCGAAAGATGCAACACTGAAAAAATACATCAAACAAATTGAGCTGACTTTTGATAAAGAAGAAGCTACAGTTGTACAGGTAAAACTGTTGGAATCATCAGATGATTATACCCGAATTGTACTTAAAAATAAAGTGATCAATGCAAAAATCGACGATTCAGTATTTACTAATTAATTGCCTTTTGGCGGTTGTTTTATTTTCTTGTGGCTCAGTCACAAAAAATTATACACCAAAAAAATTAGATAAAACATCTTATGAAGTTCCTTATTTTTCAGATTCAAAAACAGATTACGTTTACAAAACCAATATCACTGTTTACGGAAATGAATTGTCCGGAATTTTCATTGCAAAAAAAATAAATGACACTACACATCGAATTGTTTTTACAACAGAGTTTGGCAACAAATTGTTTGATTTTGAAATTTCCGAAACGACTTTCAAAATTAATTCGATTGTATCAGAATTAGACCGAAAGATTCTAATAAATACCTTAAAAGAAGATTTTCGCCTGCTTTTTAAAAAAGATTATTTAATTCAGGAGCAATTTGAAAATGAATTTTCTAACATTTACAAATCAGCAGATGGAAAGCGTGATAATTACCTGTTTCTGACCAAAAAAGATCAAAAGTTAGAAAAAGTAATTCACTCATCTCAAACAAAAGAAAAATTTACTGTCTTTTTTAATTCAGAAAACAATATTTTTGCTGAAAAGATTCAGATTATTCATCAAAATATTAAGCTAAAAATCGAGTTAAATTATTTTAAATCAGAAAATTAAAACTAATCATAAACTTTAAATCAATTAAAAATGAAAAAATCAATCATACATGCATTTGTTTTATTTATAGGTCTAATAGCAGCACAAGCACAGGTAAAAGTAAGTCCGGGAGTCAGAGGCGGTTTAAACTTTTCTACATTAACCAATATTGAAGACAATAATACCAAAACAGATTTTTATCTTGGAGGATTAGTAAATATCAAATTCAATAAATATTTTTCATTGCAGCCTGAATTAACATATTCAAGACAAGGTGATAAAGGAAGAGAATATTTTGATAATGGCAATTATCGCTATGTAAATTATGAGTTAAATTATATAACAGTTGGAGCCGTTGCTAAATTTAACTTTAACGGAAGCGGATTTCACATATTAGCAGGACCATCTTTAGACTTCAAAATCGATGATAATTATATCAATTCTAATCCTGAAGATTTTGACCTGGCGATAGTTGGGGGCGTTGGCTATAGTTTACCAAACGGATTAACATTTGAAGCAAGAATTAAACAGGGATTAATTGATATTTATGGTTACGATGGCATTTATGATGATAATAATAATGGAAATTATGATGAAGTTATCTTAAATCAGGTTTTCCAGATTGGTATCAGTTATACTTTTAAAATGTAATAAAAAATATATGAAAAAATTAATTGCAATCAGTTTTATTTTATTTATAAGTTCAATGAATGCTCAGGTAACATTTAAACCTGGTTTAAGAGTCGGAGCCGCTTTTTCTACTTTTTCAAATACCCGTTCAGATTATAAAACTGATTTTTATATTGGTGGTTTCGGTGAAATCAAATTAACTAAGATTTACACGTTGCAACCGGAAATCACTTATACCCGACAAGGTTCTAATAATGTTAAGACTTATATAGGTTATGATGAAAATGGTGATGATATTATTGAATATAATGATTTAGAAATTAACTATGTTTCGATTGCCATGATCAATAAATTTACATTTAATGATTTTCAGGTTCAGGTTGGTCCAACTATAGATTTTAGAACAAGTGATAATTTGATCCATGAAAAGTCTGATGCTGATTTAACTTTTGTTGCCGGTTTTGGTTATAAAGTGCCTTCGACAGGATTAACTATTGAAGCACGTGTTAAAAAAGGTTTAGTCGATGTTATTGACAGTGATTATTATGACAGTAATGCCAATAACAGCGATTATTTGTTTGGGGATTATAATACAAATATTAGCTTTCAATTGGGTGTTTCTTACGCCTTTGGTAAATAAAAAAATATGGTTTTAAAAGACTTTTATAAAATTCTCTCAGAAGAAAAAATAAATGATTCAAAATACATTGTTACTATTTTAGTGAATGAAAAGCATGAGGTTTTTAAAGGTCATTTTCCGGGAAATCCAATTATGCCGGGAGTTTGCATGATTCAGATTATTAAAGAACTTACCGAAGCTATTACAAAAAGTACTTTGATAATTCAAACGCTTGCGAATGTAAAATTCATGGCGCTTATTAATCCTGAAGCTACTCCGGAATTGCGTTTGGAACTTGATATCGTAACTACCGAAGATGATTTGGTAAAAGTAAAAAACACAACTTATTTTAACGACACCGTTTCTTTGAAACTAAGCAATGTGTATAAAAAAATATAATTATGAAACTACTTTTTTCATTGTTTTTATGGATTACATTTATTGGAAATCCTGATTTGGCTGCTATCCGAAAAATGTATCCAACGGTTACAAAATCTGAAACTAATGCCAAAGAATTTACGGCCAAACTTGCGAATATTTCTGATGATGATGATAAAGTTTTAGTAGCGTATAAAGCAGCTTCTGTTTTATTGGATTCAAAATTTGAAAAAAAGTTAGGAGAAAAAATGGCACGTTTTAAAGAAGGTGCCAAACTACTTGAATCAACTGTAAAAAGTGAGCCCAACAATATCGAAATCAGAATGATCCGATTGAGTATTCAGGAAAATGTACCTGGTATTACGGGTTATAAAAAAAATATTAAAGGAGACAAAAAATTCATAACAGAGCATTATGATGAGCAAAATAGCTCTTTAAAAGAATACCTTAAAAACTTTGTATTACAATCTAAAAGTTTCTCTGAAAAAGAGAAGCAATTTGTGAAGTAGGTAAAGAAAACACAACCAATGAAACCTATTTTATTACAGCAAGAACTACTAAGTTTAACGCATTTTTGTGTGATCGTTCCAACATACAACAATCACAAAACGTTAAAAAAAGTATTGGATTCCGTTTTAGATTACACTTCAAACGTCATAATTGTTAATGATGGTTCGACTGATGAAACGAGTGAAATTTTAAAATCATATTCTCATCTGCTACAAATTCATCATCCTGAAAACTTAGGAAAAGGAAGAGCTTTGAGAAACGGTTTCCGAAAAGCAATTGAAAAAGGTTTTGAATACGCCGTTACGATTGATTCTGACGGACAGCATTTTGCTGCTGACATTCCAAATTTTATAACTGAAATTCAAAAAGAACCGAATTCTTTATTGATTGGAAGCCGAAATATGACACAGGAAAATGTGCCGAAAAAAAGCAGTTTTGGGAATAAATTTTCCAATTTTTGGTTTCAATTTGAAACCGGAATTAAACTTGATGACACACAATCAGGTTTTAGATTATATCCATTGAAATTGATCCCTAAACAATATTACACCAATAAATTTGAGTTTGAAATTGAAGTAATTGTTCGTTCTGCATGGAAAGGCATTTTGGTTAAAAACATTCCGATTCAGATTTTATATGATCCTGCTGAGCGCGTTTCGCATTTTCGTCCGTTTAAAGATTTTACCCGAATCAGTATTCTGAATACTGTTTTGGTTGTAAATGCGCTTTTGTACATCAAACCGAGAGACTTTTTTCGAAAAGCAAAAAAAAAAGGTTTTAAAAAGTTTTTCCTTGAAGATATTTTAGAAAGCAACGATTCTAATTTTAAAAAAGCCGCTGCAATTGCATTGGGGATTTTTATTGGTCTGTCTCCTTTTTGGGGATTTCAAACGATATTACTTTTATCTTTTGCCACTTTACTCAGGCTCAATAAAGTCATTGCTTATTTATCTTCAAATGTGAGTTTTCCACCTTTTATTCCATTTATTATTTATGGCTCTTTAAAAATGGGAAGCTATTTTGTATCGAATGAAACTTCTTTGGTTTTAGACAGTTCACTTACGCTTGACGATATTCAGAAAAATGCAACACAATATATCGTTGGAAGTCTTATTTTAGCAACAGTTTCAGCACTGTTTTTTGGTCTTATCAGTTATTTGCTTTTAATGGCTTTTAGTTCTGATAAAAACAAAACTAACCTTGATTAAAATGTTTTTTGCCACAGATTCAGATTACTTCAAAATAAATCATTTTAATCTTTTAATCTGTGATAAAAAACAATAACAATAAATAATAAAAATATAAATGCATCACTATTTTTACGCCATTCATTTGTTTGTAAACCGAAGAAAATCCCTGTCGGTTTTATTGGCTGTCGCGATGCTTTTTGTATTCGGATTTTTTGCTTCTCAAATTAAATTTGAAGAAGATATTACCAAACTTATTCCAACAAACGACAAATCTGATGTTACGGCAAAAGTGCTGAAACAGCTTAATTTTGCTGATAAAATTACCGTTATTTTCAAATTGGAAAAAAATGGAACCGATGAAGATTTAAAAGAAATGGCAACCGTTTTTTCTGATAGTGTTTCAAAATCATGCAAGCCATACATAACCGGAATTCAGGGAAAAGTTGATGAAGAAAACATTCAGGAAACGATTGATTTTGTATACAATAATCTCCCACTTTTCCTTGAAAATAAAGATTATGCAGCTATTCAGGAAAAACTTCAAAAAGATAGTATTGCGGCAACCGTTCAGGGAAATTATAAATCGATTATCTCCCCTTCCGGATTTGTGACCAAAGATTTTATTCTGCAGGACCCGCTTGGGATTTCTTTTATCGCTCTAAAAAAATTACAACAGCTCAATGTTGGTGACGACTTTATACTTGACAATGGTTTTGTAATGACCAAAGACAAAAAGAAATTATTGCTTTTTATCACGTCAAATCTTCCGTCAAGCGAAACCGAAAAAAACACCCTTTTCGCAGCTAAGCTTAAATCGATTCAGGACAATCTGAATCAGAAATTCAAAACCAAAACTTCGATTAGTTATTTTGGTTCGGCTTTGATTGCTGTTGCAAATGCCGATCAAATTAAAAGCGATATTATCTTAACGACAACAATCGCAATGATAACTTTGATGCTGATCTTGATTTTATTCTACCGAAAAATATTGATTCCCCTGATCATTTTTCTTCCAACAGTTTTTGGAGCTCTGTTTGCTGTAGCTTTTTTATATTTTGTGAAAGAACAAATTTCAGCTATTTCATTAGGAATTGGTTCTATTCTATTGGGAATTACGATTGATTATTCTATTCATATCCTTACACATTACAAACACAACAGTGATGTGAAAACGCTGTACAAAGACATTACTATGCCTTTGATTATGAGCAGTTCAACTACAGCTGTTGCATTTTTATGTTTGTTATTTGTGAAATCGGAAGCGCTTAATGACTTGGGGATTTTTGCTGCCGTGATTGTTATGGCTTCTGCATTTTTCTCACTTTTAATTGTTCCGCATTTATATAAACCGAAAGAAAATAATTTTGATCATAAGAAAAATGTGATTGATAAATTGGCTCACTTTTCGTTTCACAATAATAAATTCCTGATTGGCTTTTGCGTTTTAATAACAATTATTTGTTGCTTTACTTATAATAATGTTGGCTTCAATAATGATTTGTCGCAATTAAATTTTGTTCCGAAAGAAATAAAAGCGGCCGAAAAAGAACTGGAAGAAAGTACAAGTTTAACCTCAAAAACAATTTATGTTGCTTCGTACGGAAAAAGTATGGAGGAAGTTTTGCAAAATAACAGCCGTCTTTTTTCAGATTTATCTAAAGAAAAACAAAACAAAAAAATATTAAATTTCAGCTCGGTTGGCGGAATTATGCTTTCACAAAAAGAACAGCAGCAGAAAATTGAAAAATGGAATTCTTTTTGGGATGCCAATAAAAAACAGCTTTTAAAATCCAATTTAATTACCGAAGGTTCAAAATTAGGTTTTAAACCTACAACTTACACAATCTTTTTTGATCATCTGGATTTTAATTTCAAACCGATTTCTGCAGCAGATTATCTAAAAATTCAGGCTTTGCAGCTGCATGAATTTGTAACTGAAAAAAATGGGTTTTTCACGATTTCAACTTTAGTAAAAGTAGCTCCAAAACAACGTGACGCTTTTGTAAAAATGGCTGAAACTAAAAAAAACCTGATTGCCATAGATCGTCAGCAAATGAACGAAACGTTTTTCAGTACTTTAAAAACCGATTTTAATTCTCTTGTAAATTATTCGTTTGTTGCCGTAATCCTGATTTTGTTTTTCTTTTTCCGAAGAATAGAATTAGTTATTGTAAGCTGTATTCCGATTGCCTTAACAGGAATTGTAACAGCAGGAATCATGGGCATTTTTGGTATCCAGATGAATATTTTCAGCATGATTGTCTGTACACTTATTTTTGGTCACGGGGTCGATTTTAGTATTTTCATGACAAGTGCACTCCAAAAAGAATATACAACCGGAAAAAACGAAATTGCAATTTACAGGACATCTATAATTCTAGCTGTAATTACTACAATTTTAGGAATTGGCGCAATGATTTTTGCAGGACATCCTGCATTAAAATCTATTTCATCAGTATCATTAATTGGAGTCTTTGCCGCACTCATTATCACTTTTATTTTCTATCCGATTCTTTTTAAATTATTCATTTCAAACCGTCCAAAAAACGGAAATGCCCCATTTCAGTTAAGAACCTTCCTTCACGGCATACTATCTTTTTTCTATTATGGCCTTGGTGGTGTTTTAATGTCTCTTTTTAGTTTGATCATTATGCCGATTCTTCCCATTAAGGAAAAAACAAAAATGAAAGGGTTTCGATATGCGATTTCAAAATTCATGAAATCAGTATTATATTCAAATCCGTTTCTTCATAAAAAAGTCATTAATACCTTTAATGAAAATTTTGAAAAACCGGCTATTATAATTGCGAATCATTCTTCGTTTTTAGATATTTTGATATGCGGAATGCTGAGTCCAAATATTATTTTTTTAGTAAATGATTGGGTTTACAACTCCCCTATTTTTGGTGCTACGGTTAGAAAAGCCGGATTTTATCCTGTCTCTGAAGGTCTTGAAGGCGGCGTTGAACATTTACGTCAAAAAATAAACGAAGGCTATTCATTGATGATTTTTCCTGAAGGAACCCGTTCAGAAAGCAATGAAATTAAGCGTTTTCACAAAGGTGCTTTTTATCTTGCCGAAGAGTTTAATTTAGACATTCTTCCTGTGGTCATTCATGGTGCTTCAGAAGCAATTCCGAAAGGTGATTTTGTAATTCACGATACCAGTCTTACCGTTTCTATTTTGGAAAGAATTGCACCTGAT
Source organism: Flavobacterium sp. CF136 (assembly GCF_000282055.1). Taxonomy (GTDB): domain Bacteria; phylum Bacteroidota; class Bacteroidia; order Flavobacteriales; family Flavobacteriaceae; genus Flavobacterium. The sequence goes on along the minus strand of NZ_AKJZ01000040.1, from coordinate 106,422 downwards.
AATCTTTCGTTCGGAAAAAATTATGCCGAAAGAACCAAACAATTAAGTTCGTTTTTTAAAGCCGAATATCAAAAAATCCGTCAGGAATTAGAAGGCCCGGGATATTTCAAAAAAATGCTTGTGAACAGTTATGATTACAAAGAAGCAGAAATTATAAATAGTGTAAAAAGCAATTTAAAAACGCATCTGGAAACCTATTATCAGTTAAACAAGCATATTTCGGCAAAAGCCAAAATATTACATTTATCGAATGATTATGGGCAATTAGATGTATTATTGACTTTGCAGCAACCACAACGAAAAATATATTCCTATAATCCGGACGAAGAAAAACTGTCAGTTGCAAAAAACAATTATATCGCTACAAAAAGAAAAATCTCTTATCCGGAAAATCTTGAAACAGCTGCTCAAAATCAATATGATGTTGTTTTAATTTCGGAAGAAAATTATAATAATGATATTGAAAAAATTATTTCCACATCTTCCTGCGTAATTTTAGTGAATTGTCAAAGTTTAAAAACCACTTTGATTAACTTTGGTTTTGAATGTGTTTTGGAAGAAAATTCAATCGTCGTATTAAAGAAAAAATTAGAATGAAAAAGCATTATGATGTAGTTATTGTTGGCAGTGGTTTGGGCGGATTAGTGTCGGCAATTATTTTAGCAAAAGAAGGCTACAGCGTATGTGTGCTCGAAAAAAACAATCAATACGGCGGAAATCTTCAGACTTTTGTGCGTGATAAAACCATTTTTGATACCGGAATCCATTATATCGGAGGATTAAGTGAAGGACAAAATTTGTACAAATATTTTAAGTATATTGGCATTATCGATCATTTGAATTTAAAAAAAATGGATGAAGATGCTTTTGATATTATTTCATTTGAAGATGAAAATAAAGAATATCCACATGCTCAGGGATATGAAAATTTTGTGAACCAATTAGTAAAACATTTCCCCGAAGAGCAAACCTCAATTGAAAATTATTGTGCAAAAGTAAAATCAACCTGCGACTCATTCCCGCTATACAACTTGCAATGGGAAGGAAAATATGACAGTGAAATCCTGACATTAAACGCTAAAGAAACTATTGATCAATTTACCCAAAATGAAAAATTAAAAGCCGTTCTGGCCGGATCGAATTTTTTATATGCCGGAATTGCTGATAAATCACCTTTTTATGTTCATGCACTTTCTGTAAACTCTTATATCCAGAGTTCCTGGCGCTGTATAAACGGAGGAAGTCAAATAACAAAGCAGCTTTTAAAACAGCTTAAAAAGTATAATGGAGAATTTTTTAAATACAAAGAAGTCATCAATTTTAGTGTAGAAAACAATAAGGTAACTTCTGCAAAAATGAAAGACGGAACTGAGGTTTCAGGAACTTATTTTATTTCAAATATTGAACCCAAAACTACCTTGAAAATGGTGGGGGAACAAAACTTTAGAAAATCTTTTTACAGCAGGATTCAGAGCCTTGAAGGTGTTATTTCTGCTTTTAGCCTATATGTAGTTTTTAAACCTGAAACCTTCAAATATATCAATCACAATTATTATCATTTTAAGAATAGTACTGACGTTTGGAATGCGCACGATTATGATGAAAATTCATGGCCAAAAGCGTATATGGCTTCAATGAATGCCTCTAAAAATCTGGAAGAATGGGCAGACGGAATGACTTTTATCACTTATATGAAATATGATGATTTACTGCCTTGGGTAAATACTTTTAATACGACTGCAGAAGAAAACGATCGTGGCGAAAGTTATGAAGAGTTTAAATCCAGAAAAGCAGCTCGTTTTTTAGAAGAAATCGAAATAAAATTTCCCGGAATTAAGGATTGTATCAAATCTGTACATACCTCAACACCTCTTTCATATCGTGACTATATCGGAGGTCATAATGGCAATATGTATGGTTATGTAAAAGACTCTAATAATCCTATGAAAACTTTTATTGCACCAAAAACCAAATTGGATAATTTATATTTAACTGGTCAGGGTATCAACATGCATGGTGTTTTAGGTGTGACTATCGGAGCAGTTGTGACCTGTTCTGAAATTGTTGGAAAAGAGTATCTGGTTAATAAAATCAATCAGGCATCTGAATAAAAAGAGCGGTATGAAGAATCGAATCATAATCCATTTATTTTTCCTTTTTTTGTTGATACTGGTTTCGTGCGGTACTTCAAAATCCATGCGTCATGAGCCTGATATTTCAAATTATAATACCACAAAACCTATTGTAATAAAACAGTCAGATACAGTTTTTACTTCCGGTAAAAATTCTCTTTCAAAAAACAAACAAGGTCTTTGGGAATTATATGCAGAAGGTGATCCGCTGGAAATTGGTCTGACAACCGGAGCTTTATCAGATTCACTTCTAAAAAAACAGGAAGAGATTTTTTTCTCCCGAATTGAAAATATTGTTCCTTCAAAATTTCAGCAAAATTTGCTTCGGAATTTTCTAAAATGGTACAATAGAAAATTATATCAGAATGTTCCGAATGAATATCAAGCCGAAATTTATGGAGTTTCAAAATACACTTCGCATAACTTTGACAACTTAGCCAAACAATATCAGTTAAGTTTGTATTTGCACGCCGCACACGATATTGGTCATGCTTTGCAGGATTTGGCTTTGGTAGGCTGTTCTTCTTTTGCCGCCTGGGGTGAAAAATCTGAAGATGGTAATTTAATTCTGGGCCGCAATTTTGATTTTTATGTGAATGATGCTTTCGCGGAAAATAAAATAGTGGCGTTTTTAAATCCAAAAGAAGGACATCCGTTCATGATGGTTACCTGGCCGGGTATGGTTGGCGCTGTTTCCGGAATGAATAAAGAAGGTCTGACAGTAACCATAAATGCGGGGAAATCGGAAATTCCTTTGACTGCCAAAACACCAATTTCGATTCTGACACGTGAGATTTTACAATATGCCAAAAATATTGGTGAAGCGATTTCAATTGCAAAAAAAAGAAAAGTATTTGTTTCTGAATCAATTATGGTCGGAAGCGCTCAGGATAACAAAGCAATTCTGATTGAGATTTCACCGGAAAAAATGGGTGTTTACGATGTTCCAAACAGCAATCAATTGATTTGTTCAAATCATTTTCAGAGTGACGCATATAAAAATGACAAACGAAATGAATCACAAATTATCAATAGTCATTCGAAATATCGCTTTGAGAGAATGCAGGAATTGTTTGTTGAAAATCCAAAAATTAATCCTCAAATTGCTTCAGAAATTTTAAGAAATAAGGAAGGTTTACAAAATATAGCATTGGGTTACGGCAACGAAAAAGCACTCAATCAATTGATTGCACATCATGGAGTTATTTTTAAACCGAAAGAAAAATTAGTCTGGGTTTCTGCAAATCCATATCAGTTAGGCGAATTTGTATGCTATAATTTAGATTCTGTTTTTAAAGAAAGAAAACAGGAACCTGTTATTTCATTTCAAGAAAAAAACCTGAATATTGCCAAAGATCCATTTTTAGAAACTACGGCATTTAAAAACTATAAAAAATTCAGGATCGAAGATCACAAAATAGATTTATACTTAAAAAATAAAACTGAAATTTCTTTAGATTTTATTCAGAATTACCAATCTTTGAACCCTAATTATTGGGTTGTGTATTATAAAGCAGGGTTGTATTTTTACCAAAAGAAATACTTCCTCCTTGCTCAGGAAAATTTTAAAAAAGCATTAACCAAAGAAATTACAACTGTTCCTGATAAAGAAGCAATTGAAAAATATTTAAAAAAACTCAAAAGAAAATTACGATGATTCCAGCAATAGAAAAAGATTCTTTAGAAGAAATTAAAAATTTTCAAGAGCAAAAATTAGCAGAACTTTTAAACTATATCAGCAAAAATTCCCCTTTTTACAAACGCCTTTTTGCAGGACAAAATATTGATATTTCGAAAATTAAAACCCTCGAAGATTTACAACATTTACCAATAACAACAAAAGAAGATTTACAACAATACAACGATGATTTTTTGTGTGTTCCGCAGCATAAAATTATCGATTATGCGTCGACTTCAGGGACTTTGGGTGATCCGGTTACTTTTGGTTTAACCGATTCTGACTTAGACCGACTGGCTTATAATGAAGCTATTTCGTTTGCCTGTGCCGGAATTGCAGAAGGTGATGTTGTGCAATTAATGACCACAATCGACCGTAAATTTATGGCTGGTCTGGCTTATTTTTTAGGATTGCGAAAACTAAAAGTGGGTGTCATTCGCGTAGGCGCAGGAATCCCGGAATTGCAATGGGATTCGATTTTAAAATACAAACCTTCCTATTTAATAACGGTTCCTTCTTTTTTATTGAAGTTAGTTGAATATGCCGAAATTCATGGAATCGATTATAATAATTCAAGTATAAAAGGTGCAATCTGCATTGGAGAATCTTTAAGAAACCAGGATTTTTCGATGAATACTTTATCCAAAAAAATCGCTGAAAAATGGGACATTAAGTTATTTTCAACTTATGCTTCAACAGAAATGAGTACCGCGTTTACAGAATGTGAACATGGAATTGGCGGTCATCATCATCCGGAATTGATTATCACTGAAGTTCTGGATGAAAATAATAATCCGGTAAAAAATGGTGAAGCCGGCGAATTAACCTTTACCACTTTAGGAATTGAGGCCATGCCTTTATTGCGTTTTAAAACCGGAGATATTGTTCAGTTATATGATGAGCCATGTGCCTGCGGAAGAAATACTTTCAGAGTTGGACCGGTAATTGGCCGTAAAAAACAAATGATCAAATATAAAGGTACAACGCTTTATCCGCCTGCGATGAACGATGTTTTAAGCGATTTCGATAATATTGAAAACCATATTATTGAGATTTCTACCAATGATTTAGGTACAGATGAAATCCTGATAAAAATTGCCGTAAAAAATCAAACTCCGGAATTTTTACAGGAAATAAAAGATCATTTCAGGGCCAAATTAAGAGTAACTCCAAAAATTGAATTTGCCTCAAAAGAAATTTTAAATCCTTTGGTTTTTAATCCAATGAGTAGAAAACCAATTCGCTTTTTCGACTACAGAAAAACTACCATTTAGAGGTTCAAAGCTACAAAGATTCAGAGTAACAGAGGTTTAACTCTGTATCTAAAACCTTTGAGTCTTAGCTACTCTGACCCTTTGAACCTCTAATTGTGTCAATTCGGCTAAAAAGTTGTAATTTTGCACAAAATATTGAAGATGGTCAAGATTGGCAACATAGAATTACCCGAATTTCCTTTATTACTCGCACCGATGGAAGACGTGAGCGATCCGCCGTTTCGCAGATTATGCAAAACGCACGGTGCCGATTTAATGTATTCTGAATTTATTTCATCGGAAGGATTGATTCGTGATGCTATCAAAAGTAGAATGAAGCTGGATATTTTTGATTACGAACGTCCTGTTGGAATTCAGATTTTTGGTGGTGATGAGGAAGCAATGGCACTTTCGTCTAAAATTGTTTCTACAGTAAAACCGGATTTAGTTGATATTAATTTTGGGTGTCCCGTTAAAAAAGTAGTTTGCAAAGGTGCCGGAGCCGGAGTTTTGAAAGATGTTGATTTGATGGTACGTTTAACCAAAGCCGTCATTCGCAGTACTGATTTACCAGTAACTGTAAAAACTCGTTTAGGCTGGGATGACAACTCAATCAATATTGATGAAGTTGCCGAAAGACTTCAGGATATTGGTGTTCAGGCTTTGACAATTCACGCCAGGACCCGTGCACAAATGTATAAAGGCCACGCCGATTGGTCACATATTGCACGTGTAAAAAACAACCCAAGAATTACAATGCCTATTTTTGGAAATGGCGATATCGACAGTCCGGAAAAAGCATTAAAATATAAAAATGAATATGGTATTGACGGAATCATGATTGGTCGTGCTGCAATTGGTTATCCATGGATTTTTAACGAAATCAAACATTTCTTTAAAACGGGTGAGCACTTACCGTCTCCAACCGTTGCTGATCGTGTTGAAGCAGCGAGAAATCATTTGCAATGGTCTATGGACTGGAAAGGCGAGCGTTTAGGAATTGTAGAAATGCGCCGTCATTATACCAATTATTTCAAAGGAATTCACTCTTTTAAAGAATACAAACAAAAATTAGTGACTACAGATGAACCTGAAAATCTTTTCGCTGTTATGAAAGAAATCGAACAGGTTTATGCGGGATATGAATTTGTTTAAATCATCTTTTGCAAAGTTTAATAACTTTGCAAAAGATGATTTGTTTTTTATTTTGACTCTTTTTCAATTTTTTCCAGTCTTTTTTCTATATCCAGAAATTTTTTATTCTCCTCTTGAAGCTTTTGGATTTTCTTATTTTGTTCAATAGTATAAAGCGTCAACTCCTCTATTTTTTGTAGAAGTTTAGTATTCATTTCTCCCAAATTAATTCCATTCTTTAAAACATCTTCCTCACTTGGAATATTTTCTAAATGGCCCTTTTCAGCAATATGTTTTTCAACTTCTTCAAGTGTTGGCAACTCATATTCTTTTTTGAAAACAAAATCAGACCAACCCGTCAGATCAACTTTTACTTCTCTGGAATGAATTGTACCATTTACATCTAATTTATTGGTTGGATTTGAAATTCCTATACCAATATTACCATTGGTTCCGCTAATTACTAACGCATTATCTGTGATTTGTGCTCCATTATTATTATAAACTTGAAAATGAAGATTTTTATCTGCACCTCCATTATTTATTTGAAAAGCTTGACCGGTAGAGTCAAATATCTCACCTGTAGCCGCTTCTCTATTAAAAGCTAAAGTTCCAAAATATGATGAATCGACTCTAGGATGAATACTTACACCTGTACCTGTATTACCTGATTTAATAGTTAATTTGGAATTTGGAGAAGGTGTACCAATACCAATATTACCATTGGTTCCGCTAATTACTAACGCATTGTCTGTGATTTGTGCTCCATTATTATTATAAACTTGAAAATGAAGATTTTTATCTGCGCCTCCATTATTTATTTGAAAAGCTTGACCGGTGGGATCAAATATCTCACCTGTAGCCGCTTCTCTATTAAAAGCTAAAGTTCCAAAATATGGACTGTTTCCTGGATGAATGCTTACACCTGTATTGCCTGATCTAATCGTTAATTTGGAATTTGGAGCAGTTGTACCAATACCAATGTTTCCACTAATGGTTTGATTTCCAATAAAATTATTTGTTCCTCGAGTTGCTAGTTCATACCAATTTGGATTTATCGAAGTTGCTGCTCCAGATGCTAATTTTCTGAAATATAATTTATCATTTGTTGTTAATGATGAAGCTATCTGTAATTGATAATTATTAGTCCCATTTGGATGTCTAACTACTAACAAGTGCTGCCAACCATTTTCTGGCAATGTTCCAATTGGGTTAAGTCCATTATAACAGCCTGAACTAAGTGGCACTGTAAAATTATTAATTTCACTAGCGAATCCATCTCCTATTTGTTGAGATTGTATTGCAATTGTAAATAACACTCCCGCAATTGTAAACAGGATTCTTTTTAATTTATTTTTCATTTGAACAAACATTACATTCTTTTTTAGAGACAATATTACGGTTTTATTATTAATTATACCTGAATACGTTTCCACTTTCCTCTTTTGTAAAAGAAAATCCCGGCTAATGTTATAGCAGTTTCGGCAACTGGAATTGCAATAAAAACCCCTGTTGGTCCCATCTCAAAATGTTTTGCCAGTATAAAGGCTAAAGGTATCTGGAACAACCAAAACCCAAAAAAATTAATTCCAGTTGGAGTCCAGGTATCTCCTGCTCCATTGAATGTGTTAATCAATACCATACCGATTCCGTAGAAAACAAATCCGATACTCATAATTTGCAAAGCTTCAACCGCAATTGTTTTCACCATTTCATCATTGGTAAAAAACGAAATAATGTATTGACCAAAACATAACGTAACTATCATGATTGTTAGCATAAAAATTACATTGTATTTTGCAGTTGTAAAAACTGATTTTTCGGCACGATCAATTCGCTTGGCACCTAAATTCTGTCCAACCAAAGTTGCGGCAGCATTGCTTAATCCCCAAGCCGGAAGAATAAAAAACATCATAATTCTCAGCGCTGTTTGATAACCGGCAGAGCCATGATCTCCTCCTGTTGTTGCTACCAATTGTGCCAGGAAAATCCAGCTGCAGGATGCAATTACAAATTGTAAAACTCCTGGAGCGGCAATTTTTACCAATGCTTTTATTTGTTTAAAATCAGGTATGAAATAAGATGGAATGATTTTTAAAACGCCTTTTCCGAAGAATAAATGATACAATTGATAAAGAACTCCAATGCTTCTTCCTAAAGTAGTTGCCATTGCCGCACCCGTTAATCCGAAAGCGGGAATTGGGCCAAAACCATTAATTAAAACCGGACATAAAATAATATTGCAAATATTGGCTAACCAAAGACTCTTCATGGCAATGGCAGCATTTCCTGCTCCACGAAAAATTCCGTTGATTAGGAATAAAAGCATAATACATAAGCTTCCGCCAATCATAATTTGTGTAAATCGGTAACCGTGTTCGGCAGCTTCAAGAGATGCTCCCATCAAAATCAGAATATCTTTCGCATAAATTACGCCCAAAATACTCATCAAACTATTAACTGCAAAAGCAATAATGATGGCCTGCATTCCGGCTTTGGCGGCAGCGATTGGATCTTTTTCCCCAATGCGTCGCGCCACTACGGCTGTAGCTGCCATACTCATCCCAATTGCAATTGAATATATAATTGTAAGTACAGATTCGGTTAAACCAACGGTTTGTATTGCGAAACTACTGTGTTCTAAATGTCCGACGAAATATAAATCGACAAGTGCGAAAACGGACTCCATCATCATTTCTAAAACCATTGGAATGGCTAATAGAATGACTGCTTTTTTAATACTTCCGGCAGTGTAATCAAAAGATTCGTCTCCTTTGATTGCTAATTTTAAAGTGGTGAAAATTTTAGAGAATAAACTCTTTTTTATTGTTGTTTCTGTCATGATATATTTAGGATAAATGAAAAGATTAGTCCAGATACAAATAATCTGAACTGAAGAAAAAACGTAAGTATCCTAAATTATTTGAGAAATAAAATTAGGATTAGGCAGAAACAATCATATTCTTAAAATTTAAGATGGTAAATATAGGAATATTTTTTTTACGAAGAAATAATTAATTTAACAGCTTTTTACTCACTCTGCTGCTGGCAATTAAAGAAGCTATAAAGCCAAGTGAAATAATTGTTCCTAAAACAATCAGAACATTTTCTAAGGTAAAAACAACCGGATATGCTAAAGTCGGTGTAATCATAATCAGCTCATATCGCTGTTGCAAAAGAACCAAAATTATACCCAGAACAAGACCAGCTACACCACCAAAAAAACTTAGCAGAGTTCCCTGAAGCAAGAATATTTTTCGCAGATGTTTGATTTCAGTTCCAAGGTTAAAAAGGGTTTTTAGATTTCCTTTCTTTTCCAAAATCATCATAATCAAAGCACCAATCAAATTAAAAAGGGCCACGATAATCACTAAAGTAAAAATCAGATAAACGGCAATGTTTTCAGTATTAAGCATTTTATACAAAGATGCATTAAGCTGTGCCCTGTTTTTTAAAGTAATTTTATTTTTGAAAATCGTTTCGAGTTTAGATTTAATTAAATTTTCATCTGCATTTTCTTTTAGCTTAAATTCAATTCCTGAAATCTGATTGGATTTATACATCAATAATTCCTGTGTTAAACCCAAATCGGCAAACACATATTTTGAATCTAAATCTTCACTGACAGAATAAATCCCGACAGGCAGGACTTCAGTTTTATTAAATGCTTCCTCAGGATTTTCAATAGCCCCTTTTCCAGGTTTTGGAGCAAATATTTGCAAAGGATTTTCAAAATCCATTATTCCCATTGAGAAATCCTGTGCAATTCCGTAACCGATAACAACTTGGTAACTTTCCGGCTTAAGCCATTGACCGTTAAAAAGTTTTTTCTTGATATCGTTTACAACCGGATAAAGGCTGTCGACCCCTTTTAAATAAGTTACCTGCTGTTTGTCTTTAAACAAAAACAAAACACGTTCTTCAATAATTTTGGTATATGAAGCAACTCCGTCAATTTTTTTAATTTGATTTTCCTGATCCGGTGTAATCAAAAATGATTTTCCGTAGGTACTTGTAAGTTTTAAATCCGGATCAATTTCATTTGTAAAGGAGAGACTGAAGACTTTTAGCCCGCTAAAAACAGACAAAACCACAAACAAAGCCATTGTACCAACAATGATTCCCATGCTGGCAATGAGATTGATAATATTTATCGCATTGTTTTTACTTTTGCTAAAAATATAACGTTTGGCTATGTAAAGGGGGAAATTCAATTTATGATTTTCTTCTTTTTTCTAAAAGATCACGATTCTCAATCGGGTTTTCTCTGTTTGATAAAGCGTTATCAATCTTCTCAATATAATCTAATGAGTCATCAATAAAAAATACCAGATTTGGTACACGACGCAATTGCAAACGTACACGTTGAGACAAGTCGTGTTTAATTAATGTTGTATTAGATTTTATTCCTTCTAAAGTTTCTTTAGCTTTTTCTTGTGGAAAAATGCTTAAATATACTGTTGCCACAGATAAATCTGAAGTAACACTTACTTTGGATACCGAAATCACTAAATTATTAATTCCGTTTTTTCTCACTTCACCTTGCAAAATATCAACCAGATCTTTCTGGATGACACCGCCTATTTTTTTCTGTCTATTTGTTTCCATAATGCAAAAATACTATTTTTAAATTCAATCGTTGCAATTTCATATTCAACAATCAAATGATTTTTATAGGATTAAATACTGTTGCCTTTCAATTTATATTTATTTGATTCTAAATTAAATTCTTTTCTATATTCAAACCATTTAGAAAAATATTTTACGGAATATCAAATTAGAAAAAAACATAGCCTTAAAAAATGTTTTTTTCAAAATAGAAATCTCAAAAAATGAATTTTATATAAATTATAAAATTCACACAAAAAACACAAATAACAAGATTTAAAATTTGTATTTTGGATTAAAAAGCAAATATTTTATATTAAAATATATAAAATTTAGTTTATTTAATAATTAAAATATGGCAAAATTAGCACCAAGTATAAATCATAGTGGTTGGGATGAAATGTTTTCGAATCAGGGAGTACGAGATTCCTATCGTCAGGTTTTTCAAACCTTGCAAAGTCTGAATCATAAAACCCTTACCAATAAACAAAAGCAAGCTTCGGATTTATTCATGAATCAGGGTATAACATTTACTGTTTACAGTGATGATGATAAAGGAATTGAACGAATATTTCCATTTGATATTATTCCGAGAATTATTACACAAAAAGATTGGTTAGAAGTAGAATCAGGAATCAAACAACGTTTGCTGGCTCTGAATTTATTTTTGGAAGATGTTTATAATGATCAGAATATTATAAAAGATGGTATTATTCCGGCTGGGTTAATTGCTTCATGTCCACATTATATTCAGGAAGTCCAAGGAATAAAAGTGCCTCATAATATTCATGTCCATATTGCCGGAATTGATTTAATTCGAGGTGCTAAAGGCGAATTTTATGTGCTTGAAGATAATTTGCGATGTCCAAGCGGTGTAAGTTATATGTTGGAGAATCGCGAAATTACAAAGCGTATTTTCCCCGATATGTTATCCTCAAACCATGTGAGTATGGTAAGCAATTATCCAATGATATTTCATAGCATTTTGATTTCATTATCCCCCAGAAATATTTCAAATCCAAATGTTGTTTTACTTACTCCGGGAGTTTACAATTCAGCTTATTATGAGCATACTTATCTGGCTCGTCAAATGGGAATTCCACTTGTTGAAGGACGGGATTTAGTAGTAAATAACAGTCGTGTTTATATGAAAACAACTTCCGGTTTACAACAAGTTGATGTGATTTACCGTCGTTTAGATGATGAATATCTGGATCCTTTAGTCTTTAAACCTGACAGTGCGCTTGGTGTTCCGGGTTTAATCAGCGCTTACCGACAAGGAAATGTCGCATTGGTTAATGCGGTTGGGAATGGAGTTGCCGATGACAAAGCTATTTATGCATACGTTCCGGATATGATTAAATATTATTTGAACGAAGAACCTATTCTGAAAAATGTTCCTACTTACCGAATGGAAAATTTAGACGAACGTGAAATGGTTTTTGCCAATATGGAAAATATGGTAATAAAAGAGACGAATCAAAGTGGTGGCTACGGAATGATTATGGGCAACAAAGCAACTCAGGAGGAAATAGACAATGCTAAAATTGCGATCACCAAAACACCTCGGAATTTTATAGCGCAGCCTATTATCCAGCTCAGCACGGTTCCGTGTTTAATTGATGGACAACTTAAGTTACGCCACGTAGATTTGCGTCCTTATGCTTTATGCGGGCCAAAAGGAATTCAAATTGTTCCTGGCGGATTGACGCGGGTTGCTTTAACCGAAGGATCTTTGGTGGTAAATTCATCACAGGGCGGCGGAAGTAAAGACACCTGGATAATAAAATAAATAGTAATAATATTCAAAAATGAACGTAAATATGCTTAGTAGAGTTGCAGATGGAATGTTTTGGTTAAACCGATACATGGAAAGAACAGCTGGGATGCTGCTTACCTTAAACACATCTTATATTTTATCTTTTGATAAAGAAATTAATGATTTTCAAGGGTACAAACCACTTTTAGAATATTATACCAATTTATCTCAGGATAAAATTCATGCCATACAATATGATACGACTTATGTTTTGAAGTACATTATTTGTGATAATCAAAACGATAATTCTGTAAAAAATTTGGTGGTAAAAGCCCGTGAAAATGCGAGAGGTTCTCAAGATAAAATTACCAAAGAATTGTGGGAGCACATTAACTCCATGTATCATTATATGAATTCTCCGGACTTACCAAAAAAACTGGAAACATCTGATGCCTTAAATGTAATCACCAAACTCAATAAAGATTTATTGCTTTATAACGGAATCCTGCAGGTTACAATGCCACGAGGTTTAGGCTGGTCTTTTTCGAGCATAGGCAAACATATCGAAAGATGCCTGCAGACCATATCTATGACCCAGGCGTATTTTGCACCTATAAACTACAACCTCGAAGGTGAAGAAGATTTAATATATTGGCGAAGATTATTATTTTCTCTTTCAGGCTATGAACTCTATTTAAAAAGCTACAGCAATATTCCGCACAATCGAAAAGTAGTCCAGCAAATGATTTTTAATAAGGATTTTGCACACTCAGTGATTTATACTCTGGATTTGATAAATACTTATTTGGATAGTCTGATCAAAGACAACGATTTGAGTGAAACCCGTACTTTATTAAATCAGTTTGGACGTTTGAAAAGCTATGTTGCTTACACCGATTATCAGCATTTAACGAATCAGGAATTAGAAGATGTATTAAAAAATACAAAAAATCAGCTTATTCAATTTTCAACAGATTTCTCAAAATTATTCTTTTCTTATACTTAAAATATGGCGGTTTTCAAAATAGTTCACATTACAAAATATCAATACAATTGGCCGATAAAAGAAAGCATTAACGAAATCAGATTGTTTCCACATCATTTTGAAAATCAGGAAGTATTGCAATATCAGCTATTAATTACTCATAATCCCGACGTTGATATTTCTGCAGATTATTACGGAAATCGTATGGGCAATTTCAATGTTTTGGATGCTCATACCGAAATGACGATTGAATCCAGAATGCTCGTTCGCGTTAATCACTCTCTTAAAATTCCGGAGATTGATGCCACTTCCGTGGATGATATTCGGGAAGACAAAGAAAAAAGCATTTTATTATTACGCCTTTGCTATATCGATAATATTGAAAAACAGAACGAAATTGAAAACATTCTGAAAGAAATTAATATCGAAAATAAGTCAATTATTGAAATCGCACAGCAATGCAATGCATATGTTTTCGAGAATTTCACTTACACCAAAGGAATTACCAATATCGAAACTACGGTTGATGAAATTTTGACACTCAAAAAAGGGGTTTGTCAGGATTTTGCTCATATACTATTACAACTTTTGCGTACTGCCGGAATTCCGTCCCGATATGTGAGCGGCTATATTTGCCCTAATGAAAGTGGTTTTCGCGGAGAAGGCGCCACACATGCCTGGGTAGAAATTTATACGCCAACACAAGGGTGGTTAGGTCTGGATCCAACCAATAATATCTGGACAATGGATAATCATGTTCGCCTTTCTGTAGGAAGAAATTTTAGCGATTGTACACCGATAAAAGGAACTTTTAAAGGATTAGCAAGGCAAACACTTTCTGTTTGTGTTTCGATTGGTTATGAAGATGGACGACAATTTGAGGAAATCAATGATGTTAAACTTCAGGAAGTTTCATCACGTATTCAGGAGCAGCTGGATTATATGGATCGTTTGCAGCAACAGCAGCAACAGCAATAATAATAAAAAAGGGAGCCAATTTAGCTCCCTTTATATTTATCTGTTTTGTAACCATCCTTCCGGATTATTATTTGATGTGTTTTGAAGAATCAAAAACTTAATGATTGTTTTTCCTGTGTCGCCACTGGTTCTTACTTTTCCAATACTTTGCTTAACTTTTACTTTGTCACCTTGTTCAACAGATACCGAACTTAGGTTTTGATATACGGTAAAGTAATCTCCATGCTGAATAAAAACAGCTCTGTTTACAGGAGACAATGCTATAACTTTTGACACTACTCCTTCAAATACGGCCCGCGCATTTGCTCCTTGTTCTGTTGTAATCTCTACTCCGGAATTATGAACGGTCAGTGATGGATATAGTGGGTGCGGCTGATCTCCATAGCCTAATGAAATAAATCCTTTTTCTACCGGCCATGGTAATTTTCCTCTGTTTGCCTTAAAATCAGCTGCTAATATTTTACCTTCTGGCGTTAACGCAATCCTATCAGATGAAAAACTTTTAGCTGGTGCCGGTTCACTACTTTCAGTGCTTTTGCCTTCTGCTATTCGTTTTCGTCTTTCTTCTTCTGCTTTTCTATTTGCTTCAGCAATAGCAGCACGAATCAATTGTTTAATTTTCGCATCAATTGCTTTTGATTCCTTCTGTTTCGCTCTTGTATCGGCAATAATTTTATTTTTGTCTTTTTTAATCGAATTAACTAACTTTTGCTGCTCTTTCTTTTCGACTTCTAAGCTTTGTTTTTCTTTTTGATTTTCGGCAATGATTTTTTTCTTCACCTTTCTTTGTCCATCTAATTTAGCATTATAGTCAACTAATTCTGCTGTTTTAGACTGAATTTCTAAACCTTGATTTTTTCTGAAATTGGTATATTGTTTTAAATATTGAGCTCTTTTATAAGCCTGTAAAAAACTTTCTGAAGACAAAATAAACATTGCCCTGCTTTGTTCAGAACGGCTTTTGTATGATTTCAGGATCATTTTGGCATAATCTTCTTTCAATACTGCCAATTCCCTTTTTAACTTATTTACTTTTAATTGATTAATATACATATCATTGCTTAGAAGCTTTTCTTGCTTTGCGGTAGTGTTTATCAATTTTTCTTTTAATTTTATTTTATTGGCCTGAATAAGAAAAACGTTAACAGCAGATTTCTCTTTTTTCTTTACAGATTGAAGCATTTTTTCGTTGTCCCTGATTTCCTGCTGAATCTGAGCTTTTCGCTGTTCAAGTTTTTCTTGTTGCGAATCTTGTGCCCACACAAAAGTTGTGGCACATATAAAAATTAGGCTTAGGAGAAATTTTGGCATTTTTCTATTATCTTTTTGCAAATTTACTTAATTATAATTTTTTTATAGCCACTTGGAACACTATATGGGAAAGAAAGTTCCTCGTTGAACGATATTGTATTGTAATTTAAATTAATATCTGTTCTTCCTTTTGGCTGAATCGCATTAATTTCGATACTTGCCGGAAGTATTCCCTGATCGAAAACTTTATTATCAGAATATTTAATCTCTAACATTCTATTTTCTTCTGTTTGAGATATTTCTTCTTTTTGAAGCAAATATTTTTCAGCGTCCAAAAAGAATGCTTTTTTCAGATTATTATCTTTTCCATCTTCCAGACGAATAAGGTTTTCTACAATTGTTTGTGTATATTTTCCTTTTCTCAAATCATCTAAAGCTTCCCCAACCAATAAATTTTGTACTTTACTGTAATCAAGTTCAGTCCCTAACCATTTACTTAAACTGGTAAAATCCCCTTCATAATAAGTTCCGTTTATTTTCTCATAATAACTTACTGCCGTTGGTGTAATCAAAGCTTTTGCCATTGTGATTCCCAGAAAACGAACACTTACCAAAATTTGCTCATCTTTTTTAATTTTTATTTCGGCAGTAACATTCTGACTCTGTTTTTCATCCACATATCTGGCATTCGCTTTTATGTATAGTGTTGAGAAATTTAATTTATTATCATAATGTTTTTCTATAACCTTATTATCTGTTTTTGCTACAACTTCACTGTTGCTATTTTGTACTGCAACTGCTTTAGACTTACAGGAAATCATAAAGATTGCCATCAATACTACCGCTATATATTTTTTCATCTGAATTTAATCTTTTTATTTTTTATTCTTTAATAATTCATTTGCTTTCAAAAAGTATTCCTCTTTTTTCTTGGCATCCCCTAATCCATTATAAGCCTCTCCTAACTGAATATTAAAATTCGCTTCCAGTTTTATATCGTCAACAACATAATCAAGGCCCATTTCTAAAACGGTTTTTGCATTTTTAAATTGTTGTAGCTGATTATTTCCCAAACCGGCATAATAATAAAATTGTGGCTGACTCGGATAAACTTCAATCATATTCATAGCCCTTTTTGTCATTGGTTCAAATTGCTTCGCTTTCATATAAACTTCAAGTAAAAGCAAATTGGTCTCGCGATCTGTATCCGAATTTGATTTTAAGTCTTTCTCATAATATTTAATCGCATTTTCAAATTGGTTTTTACTATGGTAAAATTTTCCAATTTCTTTTGCGACATCTACCTCTTTATCATTATCAAAATAAGCAATCGCTTTTTCCAGATCAGGAGCGTATTGCGGATTTTTATTCACATAAATCAAAAACTCATTTAGAGTACGATGTTTTATTTTTGAATCAATTTTTGAACTTGACAAAATTACATTCATCGATTTAATAGCTTTGTCTGCCTGGTTTGCATCCAAGTATACTTTAAACAAACTTACCTGACCCCATTCTGAATTTGGAACTTCTTTTGCCAATTGTTTTATAACTTCTAAAGCTTTGTCTGTTTCTTCGGATTTTGAATACAAAAAAATCAGGTTTACATAATTTGATTCTTCTTTCGGATTTTTTTTGATCTGATCAATCAAATTGGAAATCTCTGCATTTTGATATTTTCCCTGTGACAGAATCTGTAATTTATATCTTTCGCGATCTTCTGATTTCCCGAATTTATCATTCATTTCGGTAATAAGGGAAAGTGCCTTATCATACTGATTGGTAATCATGTATAACGAAATCAAATCATCTTTATACTCTTCGTCGAATGGAATAATTTTTTGAATCGTTTCAATCGCCAATGGATAATTTTTGGTTTCATAGCTAACATCATAAATCCCAAGCCAAAACCATTTATTCTTCGGATCTAATTGAGTTGCTTTTTCGAATGAGCTTTGTGCGTTTTGATATTCTTTTAAAGCAAAATAATTTTTCCCCAATTCAAAATATGCTACAGCATCATTTGGTTTAAGCTTTATACATTTTTCTAAGGAAACGATTGCTTTATCATAATTTTCAATTCCTTTTTGCTTTAAAGATTCATAAAAAGAGTCTTTATATTCATCGGTAGTCATAGCAATATCTTCTGGTTCTGTCTGAGCCAAAACCGAAACCGTATTGCCAAGTAACGCAAAAAATAAAATTACTAAAACTCTTTTTTTCATTCCCTTTATAATTTTATTTTATCCCCAGAATCTGCTTAAACTGAATTTTTTATTCTAAAACTGAATAATCACCAATGCTGATGCTTGTAAATTTACCATCGTAACTCACATGATTTCCAATCATTGCATTGTCTAAATTAGCATTTTTAATTTGTGAATAAGTTTGTACCAAGCTGTTTTTAATAGTACTGTCGGTAACATGACATCCTTTTCCTAAAGAAACATTTGGACCAATTGTTGCATTTTTCAACACTACATTTTCTCCAATATAACAAGGAGGAATAATGGTTGCGTTTTCTAATTTCACATCATAATCAACTAAATGTTCTCCGTCATTATGCAAAAATCCCAGCATTCTTGAATTGGTTTCAACAGTAACATTTTTGTTTCCGCAATCCATCCATTCATCAACGCTTCCGGTTTTAAAAACTTTTCCGTTGGCCATCATTGCCTTAATTCCGTCATTAATCTGATATTCTCCACCGTTTTGAATATTATTGTCCAAAACATTTTGAAGTTCTTTTTTCAGATCACCAACTTCCTTAAAATAATATATTCCGATAACGGCTAAATCACTCACAAATTCTTTTGGTTTTTCTACCAATTCTACGATTTCATTATTTGTGTTTAACTTTACTACACCAAAAGCTTCCGGTTCGTCAACCTGTTTTACCCAAATTACCGCATCTGCCGCTGGATCTAATTCAAAATCAGCTCTGATTAAAGTATCAGCATATGCAATTACTGCCGGACCTGATAAAGAATCTTTTGCACACATAATCGCATGACCGGTGCCCAAAGGTAAATCCTGACGATAAATAGATGCTTTTGCACCTAAACTTTGTGCCAGTTCTTGTAAGCTTACCACAAGATCTTCTCCAAAAAAAGCTTCATCTCCTAATATAAATGCAACTTCTTCAACAGGTTCTTTTAATATTTTAGCAATGTCTTCGACTAAACGATGTACAATTGATTTTCCTGCAACTGGAATTAATGGTTTAGGGATGGTTAAAGTATGTGGCCTAAGTCTTGAACCGCGACCTGCCATTGGAACGATTATTTTCATGTTTTTATTGAAAGATTTAAAGATTGATAATTACAAGATTATGGAATCTTTGTAATTATCAATCTTTAAAATTATTAAATTTTTTATTTTACTCCTGTGCTTCCAAAACCGCCTTCACCTCTGGTTGTTTCAGAAAGTGCTGATACTTCTATCCATTCGGCTCTTTCGTGTTTGGCAATAATTAATTGTGCAATTCGTTCTCCGTTTTCAATAACAAAGGCTTCATTTGATAAATTTACTAAAATTACACCTATTTCTCCTCTATAATCGGCATCAACAGTTCCTGGAGAATTTAAAACCGTAATTCCTTTTTTAGCAGCTAAACCGCTTCTCGGCCGAACCTGTGCTTCGAAACCAATTGGTAATTCAATAAAAAGTCCCGTTTTTACAATGATTCTTTCTAATGGTTTTAGGGTTATTGATTCGGTTAAATTTGCACGTAAATCCATTCCTGCCGAAGCAATTGTTTCGTAGTTTGGTAAATCGTGCTGAGATTTATTGATAATTTGTATTTTCATTTTAATTTAAAAAGATAAAAAAGTAAAATTGAATTTAGATTACTTTCTATTCATAATTCCTTTGATTGTGTCTTTTTCGTTATGATAAACAAAATAAACGAAAGCTAAAAATAACGGAATTCCAACAAAATAATTTTCTCTGAATCCATAAAAAGAGATAGCCGAAAATATAATTGAAATTCCTAAATAAGCGCCAATTTTATTCATATCATAAGGTATTGGATAGTATTTATTTCCTAAAGTATACGAGATTAACATCATGCTTCCATAAGCTGAAATAGTAGCAATTGCTGATCCGTAATAACTGTATTTTGGAATTAATAAATAATTTAAAACCAAAGTTACAATAGCACCAACAATAGAGATGTAAGCTCCTATTTTTGTTTTATCTGTCAATTTATACCAAACCGATAAATTATTGTAGATCCCTAAAAAGAAATTAGCCAAAATAATTAACGGTACTACTTTCATAGCTTCCCAATATGATCTATTCTCAAGCAGAAGTAATTTTAAAATATCAGCAAAAACAATCACGCCTAATAAAATAAGTGATCCTAAAATCACAAAATATTTAGTAATAACAGCATACGTTTGTGGTGCATTTTCATTTTTTGCATGACTGAAAAAGAAAGGTTCAATTCCAAGTCTGAAAGCTGTTGCAAACAAAACCATAAACAACCCTAATTTGTAACAAGCAGAATAAGCTCCCACTTCTGATTTTGCGATATTTTCAGGCAATAAGTATCCCAGTAAAATTTTATCAAAATGTTCGTTAACGGCAAATGCAATTCCGGCAACCAAAATTGGCAGACCATATTTCATCATCTTTTTCCAAAGTACAGGGTCAAACTTTCTTCCAAGCGAAAGATAATTTGGGGAAAGAACAACAAACGTGGCTAAACTTGCCAATAAATTAGCAATGAAAATATAAGCAATCTGAAAATTCTCAACGTATAAATTATCCCAAACAGAATTAGGGTTTGCCGCTGCAATTTTTGGCAAAAAGATTAAAAAGAAAATATTAAGAAGAAGATTTATTATAACATTTCCAATTTTTATTGCCGCATAAACCATTGGTCTCTGATTGGCTCTTAATTTAGAAAAAGGGACTAAAACCAATGCATCCAAAACTAATATCCAAATCGAATAAGTTATATACTGTACATCAACTTCGGCCCAATTGGCCAATGTGTTCCTAAAAAGTAATGCTGCAAACAAAAATCCTATAGACGACCAAAATATAGATATTGTAGATGTGGCAATTACATTTTTCTTGTCATCTTCGGCACTGTAAAATCTAAAAAAAGCAGTTTCCATTCCGTAAGAAAGTATTACGTTAAAGAAAACCATCCATGACAAAACGATCGAAACTTCACCATATTCTGCAGTTGGTAAAATACCTGTGTATAATCTAACCAATAAAAAACTTAGCATTCGGGGTAATACTGTTGCTAATCCGTAAATGGCTGTCTGTTTGAATAGATTTTTATATAATCCCAAAATAATTTAGTAATAAAGTTTTCAAAAAACAAAAATAACCAATTCTTTGGTTTATTATCGTTTTTATTAATTCAATAAAAAGAAACTTTATCTAATTTTAGTGTGTTAACTTTTTTTCATCCAAAATTTTCACAAAATGAAATCCTCGCGGTCCATAACCCTGATTATAATAAAAACGATGTGCTGCAAAATTCTCTGTATAAGCATCTAAAACAATACTGCTGCAATCCAGATCTAATGCTTTTTGTTCGATATATTCTGTCAGCATCTTTCCTATTCCTTTAGACCGATGTTCCGGGTGTACAACAAAATTATCAATTTCAAGATATTTACCTGTCCATAATTTGGTTGCTGACCAACAACCGGTAATTCCTAAACAAACATCATTTTCAAAAACAGCTATCTGAGTATAATTATGAGGAATCATTTCTGATAAATAATTTTCATATTTTTCAGCCGAAAGATTGGGATAAAGAAATCTTATTGTATCAATTTCAATCAGCATTTCTTTAATAGTTGTCAATTCTGTTATTTTTAAGTCCATTTTGTCTAAAGCAATAATTTAGTCAAAAATACTTATCTTTTAATTTTCAAGCACTATTTCAATCAAACTATAACATTATAATTGTGTAATAAATAATAAAAATTATATAACTTTTTAAAAATTTATCTATTATATATTTGTAATACAAGCTTTTACAAAACAAAACCTTTTTTTGAAAAATAAATTAAAAATCACTAAATGTGGGTATTGTGGCTTTCATAATATAATCGAATATTTGTAATATATAAATGGATAATTTCTTTTATAAAAAAATTGTAATAAATTCAGGGATTGATTCAGCTAAAAAGTAACCCTTAAAAAAACAAAGCACTGGGACTGATAAAGCTAGTTTGTTCCCATAAAAAACAAAGCAAGGGATTGATCAGCTGTAGGTAACCCTTAAAAAACAGAGCAAGGAAAATTTAGCTAGGTGTACCATAAAACAAAGCAAGGGATTAACAAGCTGTAGTAACCCTCAAAAAACAGAGCAAGGAAAATTTAGCTAATTGTACCATAAAACAAAGCAAGGGAGTGATTCAGCTGTAGTAACCCTCAAAAAAACAGAGCACTGGGACTAATAAAGCTAGTTTGTTCCCATAAAAAACAAAGCAAAGGGATTGATTCAGCTGCAGTAACCCTCAAAAAAACAGAGCCGGGAAAATTTAGCTATTTGTACCCTAAAACAAAGCAAGGGAGTGATCGAGCTGTAGCAACCCTTATAAATAAAAAGAGCATTGGGATTATAAAGCTAATTTGTTCCCATAAAAACAAAGCAAAACGGAATTAGAAATAATATCCGTTAAAACGAATGTGTAAAATGGAATTGATTCTTGGGAAAACAATTTCTCAGGAATCACCATTTTAACATTAAATCCAATATTATAACTGAAATTTATATAAAATAAAAGAGCCGACATAAATTATGTCGGCTCTTTTTGTCTTTATCTCAAATATTATCCGTTCAAAGCTTCTGCTCCACCAACAATCTCTAAGATTTCGTTAGTAATAGCTGCCTGACGTGCTTTATTGTAAGTCAATTTTAATTGGTTTCTCAATTCAGTAGCGTTGTCAGTTGCTTTATGCATTGCTGTCATACGCGCTCCATGTTCTGAAGCAAATGAGTCACGAATACCTTTGTATAATTGAGTTTTTAATGATTTAGGAATCAATGTCAACACAATTTCTTCTTTAGAAGGTTCAAAAATATAATCACCAGTAGAAACCGGCGTATCAGATTTAATTGGAGCCAAAGGTAAAAATTGTTCTGTTTGAACGATTTGAGTAGCTGCGTTTTTAAACTGATTGTAAATCAATTCAATTCTGTCGTATTCGCCTGATAAGAATTTTTCAGTCAAATTATCCGCAATTCCTGCAACATTTTCAAAAGTCAAATGATCAAAAATTGAATTATGATGACCGTGAACTTTATGCGTTTTGGCTAAAACATCATTTCCTTTTTTCCCAATTGGAAAAACATCAACTTGTTTTCCAGCGTAAAACTGAGTACGGTTTTTAATTTCTTTAATAACATTTGAATTGAATGCACCACATAAACCTCTGTTCGAAGTTATAGCAACAAGCAATACTTTTTTTACTTCACGTTGTGTTGTGTAATCACCACCTACTTCACCTTCAAGTGTAGCAGAAAGATTTTGTAACAACTCCGTTAATTTCTCGGCATAAGGACGCATTGCAGTGATTGCATCTTGTGCTTTCTTAAGCTTTGCAGCAGAAACCATTTTCATAGCCGATGTAATCTGCATCGTCGATGAAACGGAAGTAATTCTATTACGGATTTCCTTTAAATTTGCCATCTTTTCTAATTAGAAAATTTGATAATTAGTCAATTAGATAATTGAAAAAATCTTAAGATATCTTCAATTACCTAATTATCTAATTGTCTTATTAGTTATATTTTGCTGAAATTTCTTTTGCTGCTTTTTCGATAACATCAGTAATGTTATCATCTAACTTGCCAATTTTCAATGCATTAAGTGTATCTTTATGCTTGCTGTTTAAGTATGCCAAGAAATCTGCTTCGAATTCTTTTACTTTATTTACAGGAACGTTTTTTAATAAGTTTTTAGAACCTGCATAAATAATAGCTACTTGATTTTCTACTGTATAAGGATCATTCAAACCTTGTTTCAAGATTTCAACGTTTCTTTTTCCTTTTTCAATTACGTTTAAAGTAACAGAATCCAGGTCAGAACCAAATTTAGCGAAAGCTTCTAATTCACGGAATTGAGCCTGATCTAATTTTAAAGTTCCGGAAACTTTTTTCATTGATTTAATTTGAGCATTACCTCCAACACGAGATACAGATATACCTACGTTGATAGCAGGACGAACTCCAGAGTTAAACAAATCTCCATCAAGGAAAATCTGACCATCTGTAATCGAAATTACGTTTGTTGGGATATATGCAGAAACGTCTCCTGCCTGAGTTTCGATAATTGGCAATGCAGTTAATGAACCGCCACCTTTTACGATAGACTTGATAGAATCTGGTAAATCATTCATGTTTTTAGCAATTCCATCATCAGCAATTACTTTACAAGCACGCTCTAGTAAACGAGAGTGTAAGTAGAAAACGTCTCCAGGATATGCCTCACGTCCCGGTGGTCTTCTTAATAAAAGAGAAACCTCACGGTAAGCAACAGCTTGTTTAGATAAATCATCATAAACAATAAGTGCCGGACGGCCAGAATCTCTAAAGTATTCTCCAATTGCAGCACCTGCGAAAGGAGCATAAACTTGCATTGGAGCCGGGTCAGAAGCATTAGCGGCAACAATAACTGTATAAGCCATTGCACCTTTTTCTTCTAACATTTTAGCGATTCCTGCTACAGTTGAAGCTTTTTGCCCAATTGCAACATATATACAGAATACAGGTTTTCCTGCATCATAAAATTCTTTTTGATTTAAGATTGTATCGATACAAACAGTTGATTTACCTGTTTGACGGTCACCAATTACAAGCTCACGTTGTCCACGACCAACCGGGATCATAGCATCAACTGCTTTTACTCCTGTTTGTAATGGCTCAGTTACTGGCTGACGGAAGATAACACCAGGTGCTTTTCTTTCTAAAGGCATTTCGTATAAGTCTCCTCCTATTGGGCCTTTTCCATCAATTGGAAAACCAAGAGTGTTTACTACACGTCCTACCATTTGCTCACCTACTTTAAGAGAAGCGATACGTTGTGTTCTTTTTGCTGTTGATCCTTCTTTGATTCCTGTTGATGGTCCTAAAAGTACTACACCAACATTATCTTCTTCAAGGTTTAATACAATCGCTTCAAGTCCGTTATCAAATTCAACTAACTCTCCATATTGTACGTTAGATAGCCCATAAACACGAGCAATACCATCTCCAACTTGAAGTACTGTTCCTACTTCTTCTAGCGTAGCACCAGATTCAAAACCTTCTACTTGCTTTCTTAATATTGCTGAAATTTCAGCAGGTTTGATTTCCGCCATCTTAATTTATAATTTAGACACTTTTATGTGTGATAAAACTAATTACTTAACTCTCTTTTTAATATTTGTAATCTGTTTGCAACAGAAGCATTGTATTGCTTATCGCCTATTCTCAAAATAAACCCTCCAATAATTGAAGCGTCTACTATATTCTCTATCGTTATTTTCTTATCTGACAAAGTCGCAATTTTAGCCAAAACTTTAGCCTCTAAAGCAGCATCCATTGGGATTGCTGTCGTAACTTTTGCTACTTCAATTCCATTACCTTCATCAAATACTTTACTGTATTCTACTGCAATTGCATCTAGAATTTCGAATCTTTTGTTTTCGAATAATAAATGAAATAAACCTTTGGTTACACCATTTATATTTGCAAAAACTTCTAAAAGAGCACTTTCTTTAACCTCAACTTTTGTAGTTGGATTTTGAATAAAAGCACTTAATTCTGCATTTGCACTGATTGTTGAAGCAATCGATTTCATATCGTTATTTACTGCTTCGGCAACACCTTTAGAGTTTGCTAAGTCCAGAATTGCTTTTGCATAACGAATTGCTGCTCTTGTACTTGCCATAATTTTAATTTAACTTTACGTCACCTAACATTTTCTCAACCAATTTAGTTTGAGCTTCTTTGTTAGATAATTCCTCTTTCAATAATTTCTCTGCAATGCTTAATGATAAAGTAGAAACTTGTGATTTCAATTCAGCCATAGCTGCATTTTTTTCACTTTCGATAGCCGCTTTAGCTTGCTCGATCATTTTTTGACCTTGTGCTTGTGCTTCGTTTTTAGAATCAGTAATCATTTTCTCTTTCATCTCACGTGCTTCTTTTAGCATCGCGTCACGCTCAGCACGTGCTTCATTCAGAATTCTTTGATTGTCTGCTTGTAAATTTTGCATTTCCTGTCTTGCATTTTCAGCAGAAAGCAAAGCATTTTTAATTCCTTCTTCTCTCTCATTTACTGCATCAAGAATAGGTTTCCAAGCGAATTTTTTTAATAAAAATATTAATCCAACAAATATTAATATTTGCCAAAAGAACAATCCGAATTCAAACTGATTTATTAACTTATCCATTATATATAATTATAAATTTTAAATTATGCTTTTTTAAAATTGCTTATAAAAATGCAATTTTTAATGTTTTAATTTTAAAACAATAGTTACAACCAACCGTTGTAACTATGTTTTTGTGTTTTAATTAAGATGCGAATAACGCAGCGAAACCAATACCTTCAATAAGTGCAGCAGCAATAAGCATAGCCGTTTGGATTTTTCCTGAAGCTTCTGGTTGACGAGCAATAGCGTCCATTGCTGAACCACCAATTCTACCAATACCTAAACCTGCTCCGATAACGATTAAACCTGCACCAATAATGTTTGGAATAGTTGTCATAATAAATATGTATTAAAAATTAAAAAATTCAAATTAAACGTGCGCTTCTTCATGCCCGTGTTCCTGCACCGCAGAACCAAAATAAAGAGCTGACAACATCGTAAAAATATAGGCTTGTAAAAATGCCACTAATATTTCAAGAATAGAAAGCACAAAAGACAATCCGAAAGACAAACTGCTTCCGATCCAGCTTTTGAAAATAAACATCAAACCAATGATACTCATCAATACAATGTGTCCTGCAAAAATATTTGCATACAAACGAATCATTAATGAAAAAGGCTTGATAAAAATTCCTAACAATTCAATTGGAGCCAAAACAATTCTCATTAATTTAGGCACTCCCGGCATCCAAAAAATGTGTCCCCAATAATCTTTGTTAGCTGTAAAATTAGTTACTAAGAAAGTTAATATTGCCAAAGAAAATGTAATTGTTAAGTTACCGGTAGCATTAATTCCCAGTGGTGTTAATCCGAAGAGATTTAAAAACAAAATAAAGAAAAAGATTGTCAATAAATAACTCATGTATTTTTTGTAATGCTTCACTCCGATGTTAGGAATCGCAATTTCATCACGTACATAAATTACAATTGGCTCAAAAATTCTTCCTGCTCCTGAAGCAATTCCACCATTTTTCGCATATGATCTTGCTAAACTGCTAAACAACAAAAACATTAATAATGCAGCTGCAAGGATAGAAACTACTGTTTTTGTAATTGAAAAATCTAATGGACGAACATTTGTCGGATGACCTGTTTTTTCATCTTCAGTAATTGTTCCTGAAGCATCTGTTCTGTATATTTTACCATCGTGGTGATTGATCTTATAGTAACTTCCATCAGATTCTGCCACAGCATGACCGTGTTCGAATTTTGCAGAAGAAAAAATGTGCAACCCATTGTCCCAAAGAATAACCGGTAATGAAAAACCATAATGCTTTCCTGTTACATCATCTTGTGTAAAAGTAAAATCATGTGAATCTAAAACGTGATGATTAATAAATCCTTTTATTTTAGATTTCACATCTGTTGGTTCGGCATGTGCCCCTTCGTGATGTCCTTCCGCAACTGCTTCATGTGTTACTTCTGTTTGTACCTTTGTTGAATCCGTTTCCGGATTTGCAAAACTAGTTATAGGAAGACACGCTACAAAAGTTGCTAATATAAATCTAAGTGGTTTGTTTGAAATCACCATATCTGTTAAATATCTTAATTTTTTACGTTTCTAAATTTTGGTGCAAAGGTACATTTTTTATTAATATTCAAAAGGATATGAAAAATTATTTTTGAACCTTGTTTTACAGAATCTTTATTTTAACGCTTTTCATTTAATAATCGGGCAGTTAAAAGCGTTTCAAACAACAAAAATAAAATAAATGTTACAAAAAAATTCGTTTTCTCTATTTGTGTGTTTTGCAGTTTATCCTGCAGGATTGGTCTCAAAACTAAATAACAAAGTAACATTTGAAAACTTGTTCCAAAAAGAAATGCCATCCCTATATTATCAAAACTTTTTTGCTTAACTATTATTAAAACAATAAAAAGCATACTCGCTATCGCAACAAATAACAAATATAAAGTCTCCAAATTGTAATGAAAACCCTTATCGTTTATTTTAAAAACATAAAACACGAGTTTATGGAGTGCATAAAAAACAGCCGACAAAATAAATAAATTGCGTAATGGTTTGTAATTTTTTAAATTCATCATAAATAGTTATTCGCCACAAAGGTGCAACATTATTTATTGGTGGTGTTATTATTAAATTACTTTGATTTGTTAATTTCGTTTACCTGGCGAATTACATTATATAATGCAATCACGACACCAACCATAACCAAAATCTTATTGTAATACACTTTGGGACTAGGATGGTTTTCATCTAACCAATTCCCGGCATAGGAAAACAAAAAAATAATGACTCCCATTTGTATCGGAATATTAATGAGAGCAATCCATTTATTTCTCTGATTTCTGTTCGGTTCCTTTTCCATCTTTAATTGTTACTTCTTTAGCATTTGTTAACATGGTACAAGTAGCTGTAAAATCAGCTCCGGGTTCTATAGAAAGTTTACCAACCAGCACTTCACCGTGAATTTGTGCTGTAGCTTTTATGTTAAGGACTTCTAAAACTTTTATTTTTCCTTGAAACTCTCCTTCAATATCAGCATTATTACACACAATTTCTCCTTTTATAACGCCTGAAGCACCTATAACAAGTTTTCCCTGGGAGGTAAAATTTCCTATCAATTCTCCGTCCAGCCTAAAATCGGCTTTAGAAACAATATCTCCAATAATTGAGGTGCCTTCTACGATTCTATTTGTTTTACCTAAAAGCTCTGTGCCATTTTTTTTAACTTTATCAAACATGATTATTATGGGTTTTTGGGGGCTAAATACGTTTGAAGATTTTTCTTCATTTGAACTATCTTATAATTTTCACTGGATATAATAATAGCAGGGTGAGTAATTTTATACTTTTTATCATCTCTAAAAACACCTGCAAGATCTCTGGCATAAGCTTCTGATTTTATACCGTGAATTACAAAAAAACTTTCAGTCTTATTGTATTTATCAAACGAAGTTGTTAATCTTTCAAAATTTTCAACTAACAAAAAAACCTTAATTGCTTCTTCAATTTTTTTGGCTGTTTTAGTATCATCATTAGGAACTGAATATAAAATTTTCCAGCTTTTCCCATCAACTGTAGTAAAATCAAGTTTTTCTAAGCTCGGAATTTGTTTTTCTAAAATTTCACGGGCATTTTTACCCTCCTCGCTATTTGGGTAATTATCTGCCACGTTTTCCAGACCTTTCTTATAAGCTTCCAAACCGTTTACTTTTGCCAAAGTATTTGCTTTTAGCAATTCAAATTTAGAAACTATATCCTCGCCGGAATATTGATTTATTAAATTATCAATATTTTCTAAAACAACGTCATACTGTTCTTCCTTATATAATTTATACCATTTTTTATATTCCTCTTCGGGCGATAAATTGGAACCATTTTCAGGATTTGTATTGTTTAAAATCTGGGCATATCGTGAATTTGGATATGTTGACGAAATATCTGCTTTTATAGCTTCAGCTTTTGAAGGGTTCGTAATCTGATATATTTTATACAAATTATACTTCGATGGCAAAATCCATTTTTCTTCAGGATTATTACGGAGCAATTGTTCAAATTTACTACTGGCCAGATCGTATTCTTTAAATTTCTCTTTGTAAATCAATCCTAATTGATAGTACGCAAAATTTCGTTCTTTACCAATACTATCCATTGCCGTTTGAGTGGTTGGAAGTTGTTTTTCGTAAAATGCTGTTGTATACTTTTCGATAACAATCGAATCCTTCAGTGTATTTATTGAATCTTGTTGCTTGTTAATTGAATCTGTCAATACCGAATCTGCATTTGACCTTGCAGACGATAATCTCCAGTTTCCTGTTAACGGTCTGTTTCCCCACATTTTCTTAAACTGTAATTTTCCGTATGCAACTGTCGATGGATTATAAAAATAGAAAGCGCTTGCAACATCATTTCCTGTTGGAGGATTAAAATTTCCGGTAGGATTCATTGGAGGATTATTTCCTTGTGACTGAGGATTTACAGCTACCGGTCCACTATTTGAGTTTGTATTTTGCTCGATATTGGCTAATCTTTCCTTTTCTTTTTCTTCTAATATTCGTTTAGCTTCGTCTTTCTTTTTTAATTCCGCAATATAATTTTCAAAATATGTTTTTCTTTCAGATTCCGGTAAACCCTTCACTTTAATTATACTGTCGTTACGTTTTGCTATTCCTTCGTATTTTATGACATTGTCTAAGTTTTTTCTGTTTTTCTCAATAAAAACAAACTCTCTGGTTTTAGGATTTAATTTTGTCAGGGTGCTGTCGTAATATTTGGCAGCCATAGTATAATCCGTATCCTTAAAATACATATTTCCTATATTTCGATAAGTCGAAGCAACCAAATAAGAATCTTTAGATTTTCTTGCTAAAGATTTGTTGTAAAATTTTAAAGCATTTTCCCGTTCTTTCTTTTTATCATAAAAGACACCCATTTCATAAAGCAAAACATCGTAATAAGGCCTGTTTTCACGATCTTTAACCAGTTTATTATACGTCTTTAAAAATAGTGTATCATTACCATTTTCATAATCAAACATTTGTGCCTTTTTTGCATATGCCTGCATCATATATTTTCTGTCGGCTTTTCGATTCATATCGATTACACCATCATAAAAATAAATTGCGCTGTCTTTTTTTTCGGCCTTCTGATACATTTGTCCTAAAATGAAGCGATACCTTGCTTTATCTTCATTTATTCTGGAAAATTTTTCAGCAATTTTTAGTTTGGTAACTGCACTGTCTTTTTCTTCTAAATTTAAAAATGCTTCTGCCAACAATGCATTTGCATCCGAAAATGTTTGCTTATCTAAATCAGTATTTTTTAATAAAAGTTTGATGTTTTTTATAACAATTGCGTCATTTCCTAAACGCATATTTGTTTTTTCACGCCAAATTTTAGCAGTGTAAATATTACTGCTATTTGGGTATTTGTATAAAATATAATTGAAGGCTTCAAGTGCCGGAATAAAACGCTGGCCATAATACCGCGCTTTTCCAAGCATTAAATAGGCTTCATCCATTTGAGAGTTTTTCTCTCTTCCTCCGATATTCATGGAATGTTTCTGAATCGCTTTTGTCGCTTTGGTTTCTGCCAGTTCAAAATCCGGGTTTTTGGTTTTCTCCTGCTCTGCGAAATTTTCATTTACCTGCATTTTTTCAATTGGCAGTATTTCCCAAAAATTATCCTGATCGTTGGCTTTAATCGCCTTCAGACCTTTGTCTAAACCGATTCCTCCATTATACAAAATGTTATACTTTGTACTTAAAGCATGTGAATTTCTAGCTAAAAAAGTATCTCTTTTGGTAGAGCAGGCTATCAAAAAAAATAAAAACAGAAGTGGAAAACTATATTTTAGAGTATTCTTTTTCAATAGAAAAGAGTTTAAATCAATTAACTTCTAAAAAGGATTTTTAGTATAATGACTGGTAAAAATACGCTTCTTTTTGAAATATAGAAACTTATACTGCAAAAAACAATTCCAGCTCTTGTAAGGTTTCTGCAGAAGTTTGAATATCCTTTACCACTTCTCCTTTATTTAAAGCTACAATTCGATCACAAACTTCAACAGTATGCTGCAAATCATGACTGGAAACCAAAACCGTAACATTTGGATTTTCAGCTAATTCTTTAATTATTTTTTTCAATCGGCTTACAGTTGTTGGATCTAAATTAGCAAAAGGCTCATCTAAAATAATCACTTCCGGATTGCCAATAAGTGTCGCAATTATACCTACTTTCTTTTGATTTCCTTTAGATAAATCACGCAAATATTTTTTGTTGTTCAGAATTTCTCCATTAAAAAACTCTTCGTGTTGTACCAATAAAGCATCAATATCTGCTTTGTTTTGATGACGCAAATCTCCAATAAAATAAAAATATTCTTCAGGAGTTAAATATCCAATCAGGAAACTTTCATCTAAAAATGAACCTGTAAAAGATTTCCAGTTTTCATTTACGTTTACCTGAATATCATTGTTTTTAATACTTCCTGTTGAAGGCTGAATCAAATCTAATAATAAACTGAAAAAAGTAGTTTTTCCTGCTCCGTTATTTCCCACCAATCCAAAACTTTGTCCTTTTGGAATTTCAAGATTGTTAATGTTTAAAACTGTTGTTCCGTTATATATTTTTGAAAGCTGATTTACTTGTATCATGGTAATTTTAGATTTTTGAATTTAGATTTTAGATTAAGTCAATTGAAGCTAATTCCCTAATTGACACATTTTCAAAATGACTGATTAACTCTTTTGTTTGTAGGCCTGAATTGTGCTGTACTTCTCGATTTTATATCTTTTTTCGATTAAGGAAAAAACCGTATTTCTAAAGATAAAACCTAAAACTCCAGCTCCTGCAACCAACAATAATCCAAGGGTTTTATTTCCTAAATAAAGTCCGAGACCATATAGCCCCAAAGGCAATAATAATTTTGGCAAAGTCAGCAACATGGCATTTATATTGAAGGCTTTTTTATCTCCAAAAGCACCACTGGCATTACTTAAATCAATTGGTGTTTTGGTATATGCTCCTCCCAAAAGCACCAAGTGTGAGTTAACTCCAATATTATAAATGGCTCCTACTACAATAGTGAGATAAACTTCCCACCCATAAAAAAGATAAAATGATGCTAATATTGTCGAAATAAAAGTGGCAATAACAACCAGCCACCATTTTGAAGTAATATATCCACGATAGGGAATGTTTTGTGTCATCATCAGTTGATAATAGGAACTATCCCAACTTGGAACAAACTGTCCGAAGACAAATAAAAATCCTCCCGAAACAAATATCCCTGCAAAAATATGCATTACCGCAGGCTGATGTGAATTTCCAAAAAAGATTAACCCGTAAAACAAAAAGAGAAAACTCATTAAAATAGTTGTTTTTGATCTTTTGTTTCTTTTGATTAATTTGATATCATTTTTAAGAAATGTCCCTAAAGTTCCAAACTGATTAAGCCATGAAAGATTTTCGGTTGCAGCGATATCTTCTTTTTTCGAAAGTCCGGCATCTAAAAATAAATTGTTTTTGAAGTATTTAAATGTAAATCCGTACAACCCGATCAATACCAAAATTGGAATTAAAAATATCCCTTTTATAGCATAAAATCCCTGAAAAATTGGTGTCGTAAAGGTTGTAATATCAAATAACTTATAATATTGTGCTGCTCCTAAAGCCAAAATTAATCCGATGAAAACAACAAATAATTTATCAATATTACTCAAAATAATATTTAAAAAATTGTTGATATACACTAAACATAAAATAGCCAAATGCCAAAAAATAATTCCAATAATATCATATCCTTCTATTGCCAATACAACCGAAAAAGGCAGAAAGAAAAGAGCGTGGGCCCAATTGAAAAAAGACAAAGCCGTTTTACCCAAAGAAAAATGAACAATTGTTGGTTTCCTGAAAGGTAAAACCAATAACGGTTTTATATTCAGAACCGGAATTGCCTGCATTAATAATCGAATTATTAAATCAAATAAAAAATAATAAATCAAAAATTTATTGACAGTTACTAACGGCTCAAGGTTCATTTTTTTAAGTACATAAAATGCTCCCACCCCCATTCCAATAAAAATAAGAGAAAAGTACACCATTAAAAAACCTATCAAAATTTTCATCGCCAGGTTTGCACCAAACGATGCCGATCTTGTAAAGGCTTTCCATTCGAGATAAATAAACTTTTTAATCATGGTTATTTGGTTTTCAGTTTTGTAGTAAGAGATCAAATGTAAGTAAACGTTACAAAAAAAGTTAAAAAAAATAATTTAGTACCTGTGGTTTAATTGCCGTTTGCTACTTTTGCATAAAATATTAATATCATGCCTTCATTCTTAAAACTCATAATTAAAGAGGTAAAACGTGAAACTACCGAGGCTGTTTCTGTCCTTTTTAATGTTCCCGAAGAACTAAAATCAGATTATAAATTTATAGCAGGACAATACATAAATTTAAAATTAACCCTTGATAATCAGGAAATTCGTCGTGCGTATTCTATTTGCTCTGCACCAGAAAGCGGAGAATTACGAATTGCTGTAAAAGCAGTTAAAAATGGTTTATTTTCTCAATTTGCCAATACAAAACTAAAAGCCGGAGATGTTCTTGAAGTTGGTCATCCTGAAGGAAAGTTTACTTTTGAACCTGAAGCTGAAAGACAAAGAAATTATGCTGCATTTGTAGCAGGAAGCGGAATTACTCCTGTACTTTCAATCCTAAAGTCAGTTTTAAAAAGCGAACCAAAAAGTTCATTTGTATTGGTTTACGGAAATAAAACTCCGGAAGGAACTATTTTTCATCAGGAATTACACGACCTACAATTGAAATATGTTGGCCGTTTTTTCGTGCATTATGTGTATAGTCAGGCTAAAGCCGAAAATGCTTTGTTTGGCAGAATCGACAAATCAGCAGTAAATTTTGTATTGAACAACAAACACAAAGAATTGCAATTTGATAAATTTTATTTGTGTGGTCCGGAAGAAATGATCAATACCGTTTCCGGGATTCTAAAAGAGAAAAATGTAAAAGAATCAGCTATTAAATTTGAGCTTTTTACTTCTTCTTCTCAGGAACATGAAATAAAAACTTCACTAGAAGGGCATACAAAAATTACTGTTTTGGTTGATGATGATGAAGTTTCTTTTGAAATGTCTCAAAAACAAACCATATTGGATGCCGCTCTAAAACAAGGAATCGATGCTCCTTATTCTTGTCAGGGCGGAATTTGCAGCAGCTGTTTAGCACGTGTAACTTCAGGAAGTGCCGAAATGACTAAAAATTCTATTTTAACCGATAAAGAAATTGCTTCCGGTTTAATTTTAACATGTCAGGCGCATCCAACTTCAGAATCTATTTATATTGATTATGATGATGTTTAGAAGTTAAATTCCAAAAAATATAAAATCCCAAACTCCAACTCTAAAAATTGGACTTTGGGATTTTTTTATATAATTATAAAAAAGCATTCCACAAAAACATATTCTTTTGTCTTTTGTTTTCTTCTTTGTCCTCGCCATAGGTAAACCAATCTTTTGTTTTTTCTTCTATCAAAGATTTTAGCTCAATTAAGTCATAGGTTTTTTTTGCTGTAATGGGCTTTATCTCGAATGTATTATTGATCTCCAAATCTATTTTAGTAGCTATAAATGATGTGTATAATCTTGGTATTGTAAGGCCTAAAATCATACCCGGCAAACCATTTATTGAACATGGACCGCCAGAAATGGTAATGTCGTCTGCGTAAAAAGCAAATATATATACGTCATCCATGATTTTGCCTACAGCTTTTCGGCAATTATAACCAGCTATTTCTCTATGTTCATTTGTGATTTTCCATTCTATGTTTGGTATACTATCTGCTATTAGAAAATTAGTACCAACTATTTGTTTTTGCATGTTCATTTTTCTTGCTGTAAAATCAAGATACCAAGTGTTTTCTTCATCTGCGTCTTTCTCGTGTTTTGGTATTCTTGTTTTTGGACTCCATCTATTAAATTTATAAATGCTTTTGTTGTCTGCAAAAGTATAGGTGAAATAGGATATTTTTAAGTCCGACAAGTTCTCTTTCATCATCTCGTCCCAACTGTCATTACTCATTGTTTTTTTGAGATTGGTATTTACTTCATATTCAATTACAGCTTTATCTATAAATTGCTGTGCTTTTGATGTGGTTGTAAAAATTAGTCCTGCAATAAAAAAAAGTAGTGATTTCATAATCTTGCTATTTATTGTTTTATTGGTCATATGTAATTAATGATCAATAAAATTGATTTTTTGAATGCTTTTATTGCTGTTCGTAAACTTTTTTTCTGAACAGTTTCTGAATTATTTTTTTGCAGTTTCGCCTCTGTTTTTAAAATTCCAGGTAAAGCCTACCATCGCATATCTTTTCAGCCTGTCGTTTTGTTCCTCTCCTATTATATTTTCAAAAACATATCTTCTTATACCTATATTTTGATTCAAAATATCTCTTACAAGGATATAAGCCGTGAACTCATCATTTTTAAAGGTGCGCTGCAGCCTTGCATTCCATAATTGATTCGTGAGATTGGTTTGAAAATCAACTGTTTTTTGACGGGAATATAAATTGTAGTCTGTGGATATTTTCCATTTTTCTCTGAAATAAACCCCAATATCCAAACCCAAATTGTTAGTATTAAATGATTTTATTTCATTGTTTTGAGATGTACTGTTTCTATTATTTGAAAAATTATTATTTAAACTAAATTCGTATTTCTTTTCTTTAAATTTACTTAAATAAATCGAAAACCCTGAATTTAAAGTATTGGAATTGTTGATTTTGTTATTAATACTAAGTACTGATTTATTGTAATTAAGAGATGGATTAAGATTAACGTATAAATCTATTTTTTTTATCTTAAATCCATATCCAAAATAAAAATTCCCGGAGAAATTCCCGTTCGTGTTTATGGGTGTGGTAATTGTTTTAGCACTTTCCGGATCTATATCTTTGTTGTACGAAATTAAATTGGAAGTCATTCTTAAAGAAATGTTTTGGTAAAATTGCGATTCTGTCAAAATACTATAACTATTGTGTGATATGCTTATACTATTGGTGAAGGATTGTTTTAGATTTGGATTACCTACAATTTGATTAAAGAAATCCTGATTGTTTCTCAATGGCTGTAATTGATCAATAGTAGGCTGTTGAGTTGCCCCTTGATAGTTGAAACGCAAATTACCGTTGCTTTTGTACTTATAAGAAAAACTTGCCGTTGGGAAAAAGTTAATGTAATGGCGTTTGTATTCTTTATTTAAAGTTTGATCTTGCAGGTCAAATGAAGTAAAACCGAAGCCGCTTCCAAAACTATAATTTATTTTTTTAGCATTGTAGCTCAATTTTATATTGGGTCTCTGAGTTGTTATTGTCTGTTTGAATTGGTTTGATAAAGAATCTACAACCAAATCATAATTACCTGTAACATCAGAATAATCATAGGTTAAATAATTGCTTTTGCCAGTGTTATGAGTAATTTGATAGCCAAATTGTAATGCAAATCTTTTACTAAGAGGTTCCGTATAACTGACATTTACTGCTAAATTTTGATTCGTTTTCTCTCCTATTTTGTTTTGATCCACATCATTCCTGGAAGAAAAAACACCTTCATCATAACTTTCGTTAGAAGATTTTAAAAAATTATTTGAATTCGTATTCAACGTGTTCCAACTACTATTTACAGAAAATGTACGACGCTCTTTGGCGAATTTATGTTTAAACAAAATACTAGCAAGCAAAGATTCTTTATCTGATTTTGTAATAAATGTTTTTTCCTGTTTATTTTTTAACAATCCATCATTTCCCGTAGTAGTTCCGTTTGTAAATTCATCACTTTCTGTATTGTAAAAATTGGTTTTGGCTGTAATTTTTATGGAATTTACAGAATCTAATTTTACATCGTAAGTAGCATTTAATTTAAAGTTACTTCTGTTTACATTGCTTAACGTCGATGTTTTTTCATTTAACTGAGTTTCTCCTACTTGTGTTTGAGTGATTCTGTTGTTATTATTGGTGTAAATTTGCTTATTAAATTTTGGCGATAGATTCAATGTTTGTTTATCATTCCACTTATTGCTGTACTGCAATCCTGCGTTGGTGTTTTTGATAAAACCATTTTGAGTGTCAATATAAGGTTCTTCATCATTATTGCCACCTGTCCATTCATAACTTACATTTCCATCGTCATCCATGTTCATGCTTATATCATCACGTCCGCCAAATTTATCACTATCTTGCCAGCTAAGTCCATCTTGCCCCGTGTTCCCGTTTAATAAAAAAGCGGATAATTTTCTTTTACCTTTAAAACTGCTAAACATCGAATTGGTATTGTATCTGGAATCAGCATCTGTAAATGGTTGATTTGCTGCATCTATTTTACCAAAATAACCTTTCTTTTTATCTTCCTTTAATTTCAGGTTAATGGTTTTTTTTGTTTCGCCATCATCTATTCCTGTAAACTCGGCCTGATCACTTTTTTTATTAAAAACCTGTACTTCTTTTACTGCATCTGCCCGTAAGTTTTTTACCGCCATGCCAGGGTCATCTCCAAAAAATTCTTCACCATCTACCAATACCTTTTCTACTTTTTCCCCCATGGCTTTTATTGTACCATTCTTGTCTACTTGTATCCCTGGAAGTTTTTTTAGTAATTCTTCTACATTTGCATTAGCGTCAACTTTAAAATCACTTGCCCTGTAACTGGTGGTATCTCCTTTAACTCTAATAGAACCCGTCTTTATTATTATCTCTTTCAGCAGTTTCATTTTGCTTATCAAAGCAATTGTTCCCACGTTTTTTTCATTTTCTTTAACGGTTATGGAGTCTACATAATCGGCATATTGGCTATGAGCTGTCATCAGGATATAGTTTCCTGCTTTTACATTTTTGATATTAAATTTTCCCTCTTTATCCGATCGGGTAAACTTATATAAAATAGAGTCTATGGGAGTTAATAAAGCAACCACCGAATTGTAAACGGGTGTCTTTTCGTTACCATCAGTTAAAACACCCGAAAGATTTACTTTTTGAGAAAAAGCTGAAAAAGAGAATAAAAGCAAAATTGCAATTGTTATTGTAATTTTTGGCATAAATAGTTTCTGTTTTATTATATTAACATTTCAAGATTTTAAAAAGCCACTTACAAAAATGCTTCTCTTTCTTCTACTAATTCAGCTTTAGATTGTAAGACCTAAATTCACAGCGAGCCAAAGTAGTATTTTAACGTTAATAATTTCAAACTCATTTGTTAAACAATTGGTAAAATTATTCCTCCAAAAAAATCTGAAAAAACAATTAGTCTGGTTATGAATTTTATTTTATTCATCTGCAATACTAATTTAAAACTTTTACAAGATTAAAAATGCCACTTTCTTTTCTCTTCGAAAGTGTAATTTTCAGTTTAAAAACCCTTCTGAATAATAAACAAAAAAACATGTGGATTTTTAGATATTTTTTAAAAAACATGCTGAAAATTTACTATATTAGTACTGTAATTAAAGCTGTTAACCCTTCTTTATCTTAAGATGGATTTATAAAGCTAATCTAATTGTCAACACTTTTAAAACATTAAATATTATGGCAATGCATCACTACCTTCGTTTATCTTTTATATTACTTTTTGTAATAACATCTTTTATTTGTGTATACTTTATAATTAAAAAAGCAAGAAACAAAAAAGGCCCTAAACTACTTTCTGAAGAAAAGTACAATTCATCAATGACTGAGGGAATGGCAGAAATATCAGTCTCTAATGATAGTTTTTTTAATATTTGGCCTTATGTAAGTGAATTAAAAGCAGCTAAAATTTTATCGAATAAAATTAAAGAATCAGAATTGATACATAAAGTTTATAGAAATTCAACTGAAGATTTTGAACACATTTTACTCGCTACTGAAAAAGAAAATCATTTTGTAAAAATTGTCGTTGATAGAAACAAAAAGAAAGCAATGGGGTATCTTTTCTTTGATTTATGAGAAATGATTAACTACATTTTTTCAATAATGTTCTCAGGAGAAATTGTTCTCATCGCATCCTCATACCCTTCAACAATTTTATTTCCATAAATGGATGTTGGCAGTTTTGGATATTGATTTCTATCTGAAGTTAAGGCATTTTCCAAACTTTGATTAAATGGCAAAAATCCTGCGTATGGATGTGTAGCGCCCCAAAGTGTAATTACTTTTATACCCAGCATAGCAGCAATATGGGCATTTCCGGAATCCATAGAAAGCATCACGTCAAGATTGCTTATTAATTGTAATTCCTGTTGGAATTTTATTTTTCCAGCCATGTTTATTACATTTTCGAACGGCTGTGAAAGTGAATCCAGAATTTCAATTTCTTTTTTACCTCCTCCAAAAAGCAATATTTTATTGTTTGGATTTTGTGCCAATGTAGAAATAACTTCGTTCATTAAATCCAACGGATAAACCTTAGAATCATATTGGGCAAAAGGTGCAATTCCAATTAATTTTTGATTTTGGTTTCCGACAATTTCCAAAATATCTGCACTCAAATTTGCCTTTTCAGGAAATTCCGGATTCGATAAATCTAATGTAAAACCCAATTCTTCAAACACTTTTGCATGTCTTTCGAACATCGTTGGCAATTGTTTGAAAGTTTTATTTTCGGCATGAGTTAATTCTTTTTTACCTTGTCTGCCTTTATCTACAGTTGCTCTTTTTTTTCCGCTTAAAGCGAAAAGAAGGCTCACAACTTTAGACCTTAAAACATTATGCAAATCGGCAAAAGCATCTATTTTTAATTTTTTCACATCCTGAAATAGTCTTAAAAGGCCCAAAAATCCTTTATGACGTTGTTTTTCATCAAAAGCAAAAAAATCAAGATTCGGGATTCCTTCAAAAAATGGTTTAAAAAACGGACGGGAAATTACCGTTAATTTGACCTCGGGATACTGTTTTGCAAAAGCACGTAAAACAGGAACCGTCATGGCAACATCTCCCATTGCAGAGAGTCGCATGACGGCTATATGTTGAATAGTTTTGGGCAATTTTGTGGCCAACTATTTTTTATTTTGGTATAAAACCGGATTTAATTCATCATCATTATACATTTTCATTTGTTTGTATACTTTCATGAATTTATCTCCATTTTCGATATCTGTAAGCAAATCTTCAATTGCTGTAGACAAGTCACTTCTTTGTTCTAAAAGAATATTTAATTTTTCCTGGCATTTATTTCTGTGTTCCTGCGAAGCCTCTGCGCGGGTAGCTTCTTCATGCATGTGATAAATTTTTAATGCCAAAATTGATAGTCTGTCAAAAGCCCATGCAGGACTTTCAGAATTGATTTTTGCACCATCTTTTACCTTTACATTGCTGTATTTTTGTAGAAAATAACTATCAATATATTCCACCATATCAGTACGTTCCTGATTAGATGCATCAATTTTTCTTTTTAGGGTTAACGCTGCAACAGGATCAATTTGTGGGTCACGAATAATATCTTCATAATGCCATTGAACTGTATCTATCCAGTTTTTTAAATATAATAAATGTTCGAATTTATCTTTTGGAAATGGATTGTTTACAGGTTGATCAACACTATCAAATTGATGATAATCTTTGATGCTTTGTTCGAAAACAGAATATGCTAGTTTTGAAAACATGTCTTTATTTTTTAGAGATACAAAGATACTTTTTATACTTTTATAGTGCGAAAAAAACCTTTAAATTTTCGTTTTCGTACCTTTTTACGATTAATAATTCTAAAAACACATTATGAAAATTCATTACATCTCTGAAAATAACAGTATCCTAAATCATTTTTTAAGTCAGATCAGAAATATAAACATTCAGAACGACAGCATGCGTTTTCGAAGAAATATAGAACGTATTGGCGAAATAATGGCCTATGAACTGAGTAAAAAATTAACGTATAAAAACGTAGAAATTCAGACTCCTCTTGGCATTAAAAAAACAACTGAAATTAATGATAATTTAGTTTTATGTTCAATTTTACGAGCCGGGCTACCACTTCATAATGGCTTTTTGAATTATTTTGATCATGCAGAAAACAGCTTTGTTTCGGCTTGCAGATATCATCCGAATAATGATGCTGAGTTTGAAATTTTAGTCGAATATCAAGCACTTTCAAACATAAATAACAAAACCGTTTTATTACTTGATCCAATGTTGGCAACAGGTCAATCGATAGTTGCTGTACATGAAAAATTGGTTCAGAATGCAACTCCAAACGAAATTCATATCGTAGTCGTTATTGCTGCACCGGAAGGAATTGCTCATCTGGAAAAAAATCTTCCGGAGAATTGCCATTTATGGGTAGCGGCATTAGATGAAAGATTAAATGATAAAAACTACATTATCCCAGGATTGGGAGATGCAGGTGATCTTGCTTATGGGAATAAGTTATAATTGAGAAAAAAAAGTAAATAAACTACATAAAGTAAGTATATAAAATACAATTTCGTTATTTAATTTTTGCTTAACATATTCGACATGACTTGTTGCCATCATTGCTAAAGGAGCAATACTGAACAACAACAAATCATTGCTTTTATCAGGTGAAATGATATAAACCGCAACTGCTATAAAAAAATAAGCAACTATTTTTTTATAGGATGTATGGACAATCTGTGGTCTGTTTGATAGTGTAGTTAAAACAGAAACAATAAAAAACAGCGCTACAGCAACATATATAGAAAATGAACCGTTTTCGTAATTGTTCTTAAAATAGTCCATCCTTAAATCGATAATTGCTCTGTTTTCAATAAATGTTACAGCGTCAAAATTAAAAATAAAGGATACCATTA
The DNA here is from genome assembly GCF_000282055.1 of Flavobacterium sp. CF136. GTDB lineage: Bacteria > Bacteroidota > Bacteroidia > Flavobacteriales > Flavobacteriaceae > Flavobacterium. The sequence goes on along the minus strand of NZ_AKJZ01000040.1, from coordinate 63,970 downwards.
AAAATAATAAAGCAACTCCCAAGAGAGCAATAAATGGCAGAATCCAATTTCTATAATCTCTGGAAGCGTGAAAAATTATTGATATAAAAACCAATATCAAAAAAAGAACACACCAAAATTGAAATAAGGATGCTATCAAAATCCAAAATGATGCGTCAAATATTTTTTCTTTAGAAGCCTTTAATGATTGTAGGGAAATTAATCTGCGAACCGCTAATAAGATGAAAAAATTAGCGTATAATACGTTCGGATTATTAAATATTGCGGGAAAAAACAGCAGCAGTAACAAATAGAAAAATATTGCATAACCGTTGTCTTTACTGAGTCCGTTTTTTTTAACAATGAAATTTATCAGGAAAAAAGAAGCTAAAATAAAACACAAAAGACTCACTTTTTGAAACGCCAAAAATGAAGAACTCATCCATGAAGGTTCCTGAATTTGAAAAAGAAAAAAGAAAACCAGTATTAAAATTACAACCAAAGAATAATTTAATGGTGTAGATTTTTTAAAAACACTTGTTATCATAAGGATATTTTATACTTTTGTGAATGTAAATATAATACTTGTTTAAAAAGGAAAACCAACAAGTTGAAAAAAGATTCTATTATTTGAATTTATCTTCAATGCGTTACAAAACAATAAATAACATATAATTTTATAAATTATGACAGCTTTTTTTGAAGGAATACAATACTTATTCGTTAACATTTTGTTTGCTCCACTTGACTTTTTGCGTCGCTTAGAACCTGTTAGCTGGTTTGGTGCAAACACAATTAACTGGATTTTTATGATTATTTGTACATGCGCAATCGTTTATTGGATTAAACAATTACGCATTTTTGATGCTCAGGGAACAGAAAACCAAGATACTACCGCTCACTCTTTTTTAAAGTAAGTCGAAGCCAATATCTTTTCTAAAATACATCTTATCAAAATTTAGTTTATCTATATTTTGGTAAGATTTTTTTATGGCCTGCTGAAAATCATCTCCATACGAAGTTACCGTTAATACACGACCTCCGTTACTTAAAACATTTCCGTCTTCCAATTTTGTTCCAGCGTGAAAAACAATAGAATCTGTAATCGTTTCTAAACCTGTGATTACTTTTCCTTTTTCAAAATCTTCCGGATATCCACCCGAAACCACCATAATTGTTGTAGCGCTTCTCGGATCAACTTCTAATTCGAAAGTATCTAATTTTTGATCTGCCACAGACAAAAACAATTCAACTAAATCCGATTTTAATCTTGGCACCACAACTTCAGTTTCCGGATCACCCATTCTCACATTGTATTCAATAACAATTGGTTCGTTTTTTACATTAATCAAACCAATAAATACAAATCCTTTATATTCGATCCCGTCTTTCTGGAAACCTTCAATTGTTGGTTTTACAATACGGGTTTCAATTTTTTCCATCAAAACAGCATCAACATAAGGAACCGGAGAAACTGCTCCCATTCCACCTGTATTCAATCCTGTATCTCCTTCACCTATTCGTTTATAATCTTTTGCTGTTGGAAGAATTTTATAGCTTTTCCCGTCTGTCAAAACAAAACAGCTTAGTTCAATTCCGTCCAAAAATTCTTCAATTACGACTTTTGAGCTTGCAGCTCCAAATTTTTCATGAACCAGCATGTTTCTTAACTCCGTTTTAGCTTCTTCAAGGTCCTGAATAATCAAAACCCCTTTTCCTGCTGCTAATCCGTCTGCCTTTAAAACGTATGGAGGCTGTAAAGTTTCCAAAAATGAACATCCTTCTTCAACTGTTTCGGCAGTAAAACTGTCATAAGCAGCGGTCGGAATGTTGTGTTTCATCAAAAATTCCTTTGCAAATTCTTTGCTTCCTTCCAATTGTGCCCCTAATTTTGATGGCCCAATAACCGGAATATGCTTTAAACTTTCATCATTTTTGAAATAATCATAAATACCTTTTACCAACGGATCTTCAGGTCCAACGACAACCATTTTTACATTTTCTTTTAGTACAAAGGTTTTAATTGAATCAAAATCGGTTGGAGACATTGCAACATTTTCAGCAATAGCAGCAGTTCCCGCATTCCCTGGTGCAACAAAAAGTTTTTTACAAAGTGGACTCTGAATCATTTTCCATGCAAATGCATGCTCTCTTCCGCCTGATCCCAATAATAAAATTGTCATGATATAGTTGTATTTAGTTGTGGTGCAAAAATAGTCGGTTTTAACCTTAAATAATAATTTTTTTTACTTACTTTTGACGTTAGCAACGCAAAAGGTATGATAATTTCATTTGGATCTAAAGAAACTGAAAAAATTTGGAATGGTATTATTGTAAAAAAACCTTCTGTAGAAATTCAGCAAATTGGCAGAAGGAAACTTAGAATGTTGCATAACTCATTAAATTTAATAGATTTGAGAATTCCTCCTTCTAACCGCTTAGAAAAATTGACAGGCAATTTAAAGGATTTTTACAGTATTAGAATTAACAATCAATGGCGAATAATTTTTTGCTGGGAAGATGGAAATGCTTCTGCTGTAGAAATTGTAGATTATCATTAAAATGACTAAAATGGAAAAATTAAAAAATATACATCCGGGAGAAATTTTATTAGAGGAATTTTTAATTCCTTTGAACATAACACCTTATCGTTTATCAAAAGATTTGAAAATTCCGCAAACCAGAATTTCAGAAATCACAAAAGGAAATCGCAGAATAACTGCTGATACTGCTTTGCGCTTAAGTCAATATTTTGGAAATTCTGCTAAATTTTGGCTAGGTCTTCAGGATGATTTTGATATTGAAGAAGAAGAATCAAACAAAGGCCAGGAATTAAGGTCGATCAAACGTTTCGATTTAAAAGAAGCAATTTAATGATTTCACTTTTTGATCTTTCCCTTCAATTAAACGGTTTTCCAATAAAGAAAGCGAAAGCTGATCTGGGTACTATTTCTCGTTTTTCTGAAGAAGAATTTTTAAAATTTCTCCAAAAGAAAAAAGATGAAATTGTTGGTTTTCATTTACAGAATAATAGCTTTTATAATGAATTAGTCGGAAATAAAACTGCTCCAAAATGGGAAGATTTACCCATTTTAAACAAACAAAATTTACAAAAACCACTCGAAGAAAGACTTTCAAACGGCTATTCTAAAAAAAATATTTACCTCAACAAAACGTCCGGATCCAGCGGAACTCCTTTTATTTTTGCCAAAGACAAATACTCGCATGCCTTAACCTGGGCTTCGAATATTATGCGTTTTGGCTGGTTCGGAATCGATTTTAATCATTCCTATCAAGCAAGATTTTATGGCATTCCGATGGATTTTGTTGGATACCAAAAAGAGCGTTTTAAAGATTTTTTGAGCCGTCGTTTTCGATTTCCGGTTTTCGATTTATCTGATGAAATTTTGGGGAGATTCCTGGGTAAATTCAAAACAAAAAAATTCGATTACCTCAACGGTTATACCAGTTCTATTGTTTTATTTGCTAAATATTTAGAACAAAAAAATATTATTCTAAAAGAAATTTGCCCAACGCTTAAAGCTTGTTTTGTTACTTCGGAAATGCTTTTTGAATCGGATAAAAAACTCTTAGAAAAACAATTCGGTATCCCGATTATCAATGAATATGGAGCTTCAGAATTAGATTTAATTGCCTTTGAAAATCCTCAAGGTGAGTGGCAGGTAAATTCTGAAACACTATTTATTGAAATTTTAGATGAAAATAATCAGGTTTTGCCTTACGGAAAAGAAGGCCGAATTGTGATTACTTCTTTATTCAACAAAGCAAATCCGTTTATCAGATATGATATCGGCGACATCGGAATTTTAGATGAAAAAAGTACACTCCAAAAACCAATTTTGAAAAAACTTGTTGGAAGAACTAATGATGTTGCCATTTTACCAAGCGGGAAAAAATCACCGGGACTGACTTTTTATTATGTTACCAAAAGTATTATTGAAGACGACGGAAATGTAAAAGAATTTATTATCAAACAAACGCAGTTAAATACTTTTGAAATTGAATACGTGAGTGAAAATGAGTTAAATACAGCTCAGATTCAAAAAATTGAAGAAGCTATTACCTTATATTTAGAGCCTAATTTAAACTTCAATTTTACCAGAAAAAAGGTTTTGGAAAGAACCAATCGAGGGAAACTAAAACAGTTTAAATCATATTTATAACTCTTAGGGTTTCTTGATATAATGCGGTTTGATAATCAATTGTGTGAATAAAAATCGTATCATTAACAAAACCGAAAACACAAAATTATAGCTGTGAAATTCTCTGTAAACTCCAAAATTATGTTTAATTAATTTGAATTTCGACGAAGAAATAGAATCTTTCCTAATTCTGTAAAATGCTAAAGGTTCCGATACAGGTTTCGTTGTTTTGATTTGTTTTAAAATCGTAAGCCACAATCGCCAATCCTGTCTTTTTTGAGAAGCTTCCAATGCGATTTTTCCAAAATAATCAACATCATAAATCGCAGTCAGATTACCTACATAATTGCAGAAAAACAATTGATTATATGTTAAATTCAATGGTGCTTGAACTCGCCTATTTAAGGGATTGCCTTCTTCATCAATACAATCATAAAAACTAAAAGTAAATGGTAAATTATTTGCTTTTAAAAACTGTATTTGCTTTTCTAATTTCAGTGGAAACCATAAATCATCAGCATCAAGATAGGCGATATATTTACCAACAGCTTTTTCTAAAGCAACATTTCGGGCAAAACCATTTCCTGAATTTTCAGCTAATTTAAACAATTTTATTCTGGTGTCTTTTTGAGCAAATTCCTCAATAATAGAAACTGTAAGGTCTGTCGATGCATCATCAACCAAAATCATTTCCCAATTTTGATAACTTTGATTTAGTACTGATTGTAAAGTTGCCCGGATATATTTTTCGGCGTTAAATGTTGGGGTTATAATAGAAACTAACTCACTCATTAATACGCTTTTTTATCGCCTTTAATAATATGGTAAATTGTGGTTAAAATAATTTTCAAATCTAACAAAATTGACCAGTTTTCGATATAAAAAATATCATATTTTACCCGATTGATAATATCATAATCCGATTCTATTTCTCCACGAAAACCTTTTACTTGTGCTAAACCTGTAATTCCGGGTTTTATAAAATGGCGCACCATAAATTTATCTACTTTCAGTATATACTCCTGATTATAGCTTACCATATGCGGTCTTGGTCCAACCACCGACATATCTCCCAGTAAAACATTATAAAACTGAGGTAGTTCATCAATACTGGTTTTTCGAATAATCTTTCCAATTTTAGTAACTCTTGGATCATTTTTAGAAACCTGATTCATACAAGTTTCATTGTTCACTTCCATTGATCGAAACTTATAACAATAAAATTCTTTGTTATTAAGTCCATTGCGTTTTTGCTTTAATAAAATTGGCCCTTTTGATTCCAGTTTTATTAAAATTCCCAAAATTGGAAGAACCCAGGAAAGAACCCCTGCAATGATTACTATTGAAAAAATAATGTCGAAAGTTCGCTTCATTATTTTATACAAATTTTCATCTAATCGAATATTTCTGAGCGCAATTACAGGGATATAATCATAATATTCTAAGATAAAATTTCTGAAAAATATTTGATTTCCGTCAGGAATAAATTTGAGAGTTTTCAAATTACTGTCTGCAAAATCAATAATTTCGTTCATTTGGTCTTGAGATAAACCAATAATTGAACAATACATTTCGTCAATTTTTCTGCTTAGAACAAAATCAAACATTTCATCAATTTGGGTAGCTTTTACTTTTTCAAATTCAAAAACATGTATCAATTCATATCCGTAATCAGGATTCTCCGTAAAAAAATATTGTAAAGGCGAAATACTTGCTTTGTTTCCGAATAATACAACTCTTCTGCGATTTCCACCATACACTACTCTATATTTTTGAAGAAAAAAGTAGATTGAAAACTTTATGAATAAAATACAAACAAATGAAGTCCATAAAAAAAGCAATAAAATTTTAAAACTGGTTTCATCTGCATAAAAAAAAGCTAATGCAAAAATTACAAAACCAAATAAACAGGCTTGTTTTAGGGCACAATTTAAAATTGCAATAACTTTTGTATAACGATATACCTCATAAAAACCTAAATCTGAGGCAATACCAATCCAACCAACATTTAGTACGATTAAAAATAGTATTTGATCTATAGGAAAATGAGCGATATAAACCGCAAAAAAATTGATAATGAGCAAATCTATCAAATAGGAGAATGGGCGGATATAACCTGAATATTTTCCTGTTTTGGTTCGCATTATTTTATATAATTTGAAAAGTCTTTATGTTCTTCTTTTAAAAGTTCTTCTTTTGAAAGTGATTTAAAATAATCGTAAGTAATTTTCATACCTTCAGCTCTATTTATTTTGGCTTCCCATCCTAATAATTCTTTTGCTTTTGTAGTATCCGGCTGACGTTGCAAAGGATCATTTATTGGTAAGGGATGGTATACTACTTTTTGATTGGTTCCTGTAAGTTTTATAATTTCTTCGGCAAAATCCTTGATAGTAATTTCGTCCGGATTCCCAATATTAACGGGATACACGTAATCTGAATGAAGTAATCTGAAGATTCCCTCTACCTGATCATCTACATAACAAAACGATCTGGTTTGCATGCCATCACCAAAAATAGTTAAATCTTCTCCACGAAGTGCCTGACCAATAAAAGCAGGAATTACGCGACCATCATTAAGACGCATTCTTGGTCCGTAGGTATTAAAAATACGAACAATCCTTGTTTCTACACCATGAAAAGTATGGTACGCCATTGTTATTGATTCCTGAAAACGTTTGGCTTCATCATAAACTCCACGGGGTCCGATAGTATTTACATTTCCGTAGTACTCTTCGGTTTGTGGGTGAACTAAGGGATCTCCATATACTTCGGAAGTGGAAGCAATTAAAATTCTTGCTTTTTTTACACGTGCCAAACCTAATAAATTGTGGGTTCCTAATGAGCCTACTTTTAAGGTTTGGATTGGGATTTTTAAATAGTCAATTGGACTTGCAGGGGAAGCAAAATGCAAAATATAATCTAAATCTCCCGGAACATGAACAAATTTTGTAATATCGTGATGGTAAAACTCAAAATGTTCTAATTTGAATAAATGCTCGATATTTTTAAGGTCTCCCGTAATCAGATTATCCATTCCAATGACGTAATAACCTTCTTTGATAAATCGGTCACACAAATGCGATCCTAAAAATCCTGCAGCTCCGGTAATAAGTATTCTTTTCATATTAATTTGTTTCCAAGAGCAAATTTACCTTTTTCAATTTTATAAAATAAATTTAACATTTATCTTTTTTTCTATTATTGACGAAATTTGTTATGAGTTGTTTTTTTGAAGATTTAAAATTTGCTCCAGAATCTTAATTGTAATTAAATAAGTAGGTTTTACACCTGTAGTGCCTAATCCTCCTGAAGCTAATGTACTTCCGGTTTCCAATGGATTATCCGATGCATAATACGCATATCTGACTTTAACATCATGAGGGACACTTTTTCTAATTTTTGAGGCAGATTGTATTGCTTTCTGATAATAAGAGCCTTCCATTTCAAGACCAATTACTCCCCAGGTTGATTCATGAAAGAATTTTAACAACTCCCTGTTTTGTAAAGATGTTCCTAAAACGGTAACCATGGCACCTTCAAAAACTGCAATGTCGTTTCCTTCGAACATAGCGCCCGTTAATTCATTTTCGAAGAAATAATTATCGGCAGTTCCTTCGTTTATATGTGCTGACGGAATCATGATGTCTCCTTTCCCGCCTTCCAGAATTCCGGCCTTACCCATTATCGAAACTGATTTTACATTTAGTAAAGTTTCTTTTTTAAATGGTTTTAAAAGCTCGTCGATTGTTTCGTAAGCCTGCTCACCAAAAGCGTAATCCATTACGATGATTACCGGTTTTTCTTCATCTACATTCGCTTGTGAAAATGCTGTTTTCGACCAGTCGATTTTGGCCGTATCAAAAATCTGAACATCGATATTCGTTCCAGAAGTATCCGGAAGTGAAATCATTCCGTTTTTTAAAGCTAATTCTTCAACCTGACTTCTAATTTCTTTTGATCCTGAACTGCTTAATTCTTCATAAATAAAGAAATCTGTTTTGCCTTTAAATTTCGATTTTAGCAAAGGTGTTGCAAAAATCGAGTTCATCACGCTGTGCATGTTCGCACTAATCACATGGATTGGTCTTTTTAAAAGATTATTAGCTTTTAAAACTTCCTTAATGTTGGTTGCCCAAATTTCACCATGGATGTGGTGTCCCAAACGTTCTCTTAAAACGGGACTAAAAGTTATAGTTCTTTTATTATTATCCATCATTTCTTCAATGGCTAATTTTCCAAGCCAATAAATAACGTGCAGGAAACGATCCGGCGCATTTTCGGAACCAAAGGCATCATATATATCTAAAACCTCTTCGAACGTTCTTGCTAAAATATTGGCAACATGCGAAATTGCTTTTTCTTTTTCAATCAAAGACAATTTTTTAGTCTGCGTTACTGCTTGTTCCAATTTTAGCCAATCACGTGAAACTTCACCTCCGTCATCTAATAAAACCCTGTTTTTAATTTTATGAGATTCAATGAAAATAAAAGTCAAATGTGTCAAAATATCATAGATGTCTGAACGTCCACGTGTAATTTCAACATTCATTTGTTCTTCATCAATTCGATAACAATTTCTTCTTCTTTTTGGAGGAACAATAGCCTGAAAGTGCGATTTTGAATACCCTTCATCTGAAGTTAAATTAATAAATCGGCATTGTTCTATCCCAATCGGAAGACGTTCTATAACGTATAATAATCCGTTAAGTTCTACTTTTTCTTCTGCAATATTTCCATAAATTTCAGGACGCAATGCCAATAATGATTCACGCAGGCTGTCTCCGGAAACTCCCATTGGTTTATAAAAACCACGGTTAAACAAATGGCGCATTGTAATATACATTTTTTCGATTGCTGCAGAAGATTCCTGAGCTCTTGATCTTGATATATGTTTGGTTTCTTTCATGTGTTTTTATTTTTGGACTTATAAATATAAGTTCATTATTTCAAATTATCTGCAATATCTCTATTATTTGATAATCTCGGGATTTTATTTTGTCCGCCTAATTTACCCTGCGATTTCATATATTCCTGAAAACCGTTTTTCGACACTTTGGTTACCACCACTTTTCTTAAAACATTTCCGGTGATTAAATCATCGTAATAAATGTTTTGTTTTCGCATTGAATTATCAATGGCTTCTGCAAAAGCTTCTGAATTTTCAGGTTCATTTTCAAATTCTACCAACCATTCGTGATAAGGCAATCCGTTTGACGGATTAATTTGCGGCGCTACGGTAAATTCGTTAATTACTATTTTGGTTCCATGTGTTGCCTCTTTCATTGCATTTTCGACTTCGTTAGCAATAACGTGTTCTCCAAAAGCAGAAATATAATGTTTAATTCGGCCGGAAACTATAACACGATAGGGAAATAAAGAGGTAAACTGAACAGTATCACCAATATTATAACGCCAAAGTCCTGCGTTTGTCGAAACAATCAATACATAATTTACTCCTGTTTCAACTTCACCAATTGTTAGGGTTTTTGGATTTTCGGTAAAAAATTCATCGGCTTTTATAAATTCATAAAAAATCCCTGAATTCAATAGCAATAACATTCCTTTTGCTTTTTGGGAATCCTGATAAGCAAAAAATCCTTCAGAAGCAGGAAATAATTCAATGCTGTCTACTTTTCTGCCAATCATATTTTCAAACTTCGCGCGGTAAGGTTCATAGTTGACTCCTCCGTAAATAAACAAATTAAAGCTCTTAAATATTTCGCTAATTTTTTTTCCACCGCTTTTTTCCTGTAAACGTTCAAAATACATTTGTACCCAGGACGGAATTCCCGAAATTACCGACATATCTTCTTTAATCGTTTCTTCAACAATTGCATTTACTTTAGTTTCCCAATCTTCAATACAATTGGTTTCCCACGAAGGCATTCGGTTTTTTTGCAAGTATTTCGGAACAAAATGCGCTGCGATTCCGGATAATCTTCCAAATTTAATTCCGAATTTTTCAGTTAGAATAGGGCTTCCCTGTAGGAAAATCATTTTACCATTGACAAAATCCGCATTTCCGGTTTCATGTATGTAATGCAAAATTGCATTTCGCGAAGCCTTAATATGAGTAGGCATTGACTCTTTTGTGAGCGGAATATATTTTGCTCCGGAAGTTGTTCCCGAAGTTTTGGCAAAATAGAGTGGTCTCCCTTTCCAGAGAATATTTTCTTCTCCTGATTTAACCTTTTCAATATATGTTTTTAAGTCTTCGTAATCGCGAATAGGAACATTCTTTTGAAAATCTTCAAATGTTTTTATTTTATCAAAATGATGATCAATACCAAATTCTGTGTCTTTTGCACTTTTGATTAAACTCTTAAATATTTTTTGCTGAGTTTCTACAGGTTTTTTGGACCAGGCTAATGTTTGGTGATATATTTTACTGGCAAATAATTTTGCCGCTACAGATTTAATAGACATTTTTTATTTTATTATTTTTTGTCACTTTTGTTTTTAGTTTTTTTACCGGCCTCTTCTTCGACTTTTGTTACTTCTTCTCTTAATTTTAATTCTTCTTCCGAGGCTTTCATGTCAGTTTCTGAAGAGTTATCAGCTTCTGCTAAAATAGAGTCTTTATTGAATTTAGCGTATTCTAATTCCCCATTCAATACTTTTTGAATCGCCTTGATATAGGCTTCATTCTTTTTTAGTGCAATTGTTAATGAATCCGATTTTATAGCTAATTCCGTTGCATTCCGCTTTAGCTGTGAAGACGAATATCCGGGAATAAATTCGCGTAAAGGTGTAAAAGCAATAATAAAGGTAGTGATCAGGATTAAAAATATTCCACCCAAAGAAAAAACAACAAAAACATTCATTAGGTTAAGTTTGAAGGAAAAGATTTCTTCAAAAGTGTTTTCATTCAAAATGACCAATCGGTTTTTAATGAATAATTTTTTTCTAAAATTAAATTTCTTCTTAGTCATTTTGGTTTTATATACACGCAAATATAATAATAATCACCTTGTTGATGTCTCTCTAAATTTAGGGAATATACCTGAAATTTTAATTTTATAGAATATTTAACGTCCATTTAGTACAAATTTTTTATACTAAATCATTTCTTGTTCACTAATTCTATATACCTTTGCCTAAAATTATATACAAATTTGCTTCGGCATTAAATATACAATCATGGGAAGATTAGGTCTTACAGAAATCCTCGTAATAGTAGGTATTGTGATATTACTTTTTGGAGGTAAAAAAATTCCGGAATTAATGAAAGGTTTAGGAAGCGGGATAAAGGAATTTAAAAACGCTGCCAAAGATGATCAGCCTGCTGTTAAAAAAGAAGAGGAAGAGATCAAATAATAACTTTCAAGGTATTTAATCCCCAACAATAATCAAAATGATTATTGTTGGGGATTTTTTTTTATGTCAAATTAAAATCCATTTTTTAAATCAATACTCTGCTGTCTGTATTTTCCTTAAAAAAAATTAAAATAACGCAAAAAGGGAGTTATTATTATACTGTTTGTAAATTTTTATTATATCTATTGATGTTTTTGTTATTTTTACCATAATTTTATACTTATATAAACATTTTATTATGATTGATTTAACACGTAGAAATTTTATCAAAAATGTTGGATTTGTAGGCGCTACAACACTTTTGTGCGGTAGTTCTCTTCTTGCTCAAAACACCTTCACTTCCTTTTCGGATTCAGACAATGGAGACGAAAATATTTTATCGAAATTTTCAAAATCTGCTTATTCTGATGCGTTTTTATCTGATCCGGAACTTTTGGACTGTTATAAAAAAGCAAGTATAACTTGGGAAAAAACAGGATACGAACCCTCTGGGAATTTTTGCTACAGTTCTAATGATAATCGACTGAAAATGTTTCCAATGCATCTTCATATAACCAATACAGGAAAATTAGATGATGTGTTATTGTGTTTTGGAAAAAACTCAAATGGAGAATGGAAAGCATTAAAATCATTATCCGGATTTGATCTGGAAGCGCTCACAGCAGCTATGAAAGAATTAAAAACCAAAAATAATACTGTTGATTTAACCTCCTATTTGTTTCCTACACCGGAACAAATATTAAATCCATATAGTTTTGAAACAAAAAAAGGTTCTGTTTTCTTAAAAACACTATTGGCTTCTAACCAAACTTCAACAAAAATTATTGTAAGCGAAGGTTCTAATATTATATTTCAAAAAGAAATAATATCCCAACATAGTCTTAGTGTAAATTCTGTTTTGGTTTAATAAATAATTCGAAAAAATAAACATCTAAAATTATCTCAACATGGCAGAACCATTTTTAGCTGAAACCCGCATCATGTCTTTTAATTTTGCCCCGAAAGGATGGGCAATGTGTAATGGGCAATTTTTGCCAATCAATCAAAATCAGGCCTTATTCTCATTATTAGGAACTACTTTTGGCGGCAACGGACAAACAACTTTTGCATTACCTAATTTGCGTGGAAGAACTCCAATTCATTTTAATAATAGTCATACGCTTGGAGAAAAAGCAGGTGAAGAAGCACATACACTAACTATTAGCGAATTACCTGCACACAAACATTCTCTGAATAATACAAATCAGGCAGTAAGCACAAACATTCCTGCAGCTGATGGTATATTAGGCAATACAGCTCCCAATCAGATATATAATGCTTCCGGTCAAAATCTGGTGGCAATGAGTTCTGCTGCTATTTCAAGTATTGGCGGCAGTCAGGCACATTTAAACATGCAGCCTTTTCTGGCGTTGAATTTTTGTATCGCTTTACAAGGAATTTTTCCTTCACAAACTTAATTAATAACATTTAAAAAGTAACTATTATGGCGCAACCTTACGTTGGTGAAATCAGAATGTTTGCGGGGAATTTTGCTCCTGCGGGATGGATGTTTTGTGAAGGACAATTATTGCCAATTTCAGAAAATGAAACTTTATTTCAATTAATTGGAACCACTTATGGAGGTGATGGGCAAGAAACTTTTGCTTTACCTGATTTACGTGGTCGTATTCCTATTCATAATGGTACTGGTGATTCCGGTACTTCTTACGTGTTGGCAGAAACTGGAGGTGCTGAAGCAATAACTCTTACTGCCAATCAAATACCTTCACATAATCATGCTGTAGCAGCAACAACAGATTTAGCTGATAGTGCAATTCCAACAGATGCCTATATGAGTACAACTGCTACCGGAAATAAAATATATTCAACTGCAAACCCAACAATAGCATTGCATGCTTCGGAAATCAGTCCGAGTGGTGGTAGTCAGCCTCATGATAATTTTCAACCTTATTTGTGTGTTGACTTTATTATTTCATTATTTGGAATATTTCCAAGTCAAACCTAAATATTCTTAAAATTTTAATTAAAAATAAACCTATAAAATAGTCTCGATATGGCAGATCCATTTGTAAGTGAAATACGCATTTTCGGATTTAACTTTGCTCCAAAAGGCTGGGCAATGTGTAATGGGCAAATTTTACCCCTTTCACAAAACACTGCACTTTTTTCATTATTAGGCACAACGTATGGCGGCGACGGAAAATCTAATTTTGCCCTGCCGGATATGCAAGGCAGAGCTCCTATGCATCCCGGACAAGGTAACGGACTATCATTGCATGATTTAGGAGAAACCGGAGGTAGTGAAACTGTGACTTTATTAGAATCAGAAATACCTTTACATACCCATACCTTATCTGTATCTGGTTTGAATTCTCAGGCGACAACCCCCGCAAACACGAGTTTAGGTCGTGGTAATCCTGTAAAGATTTATACATCCGGCGGTGCTTTAGTAAAAATGGGGGATAATGCTATTACTACATCAGGAGGAAGCCTACCTCATAATAATATGATGCCCTATCTAACAATGAATTTTTGTATTGCACTTCAGGGAGTTTTCCCTCCAAGAGGTTAATTAGGTATTATATTGGAATTACATATAAAAGATATTAGTCTTCGTGAAATACAGGAAAGTGATTTACCTGTTTTATGTAAAATTTACGGAAGTACACGTACTGAAGAACTGGAAAAAGGAACTGATTGGAACGAAGAACAAAAGCAATTTTTTATAGAGCATCAATTTACTGCTCAGCATGAATATTATCAAAAAAATTATATTGATGCTAAATTTTATATAATTGAAAAAGAGAATGCTATAATTGGAAGATTGTATATTGATTACTTTTTTGAAAAAAAAGGTTTCAGAATTATTGACATTACTTTATTGCCTGATTGGCGAAAAAAAGATATCGGAAGTTCTATTTTGAATGAAATTATTAAAAAAGCCTCTGAATGCAAAATGAAAGTCAGTATTCATGTAGAAAGTTTTAATCCAGCTATGAATTTATATAAAAGATTGGGATTCATCAAAATAAGCGAAACAAATGGTGTTTACCATTTAATGGAATGGAGCCCTAAATGATTTTAAAAAATAATGTATGGATATAGCTTTACTTACTTTAAACGATTTTGACACATTAATTAATAATGTTTTTACAATTCGTATTTCGGATGAAGTACAACTTGAAGCAGAATTAATCGAACTAACAAAACTGAATAATTATTCTCCTTTAGAAAGAAATCCTTTTTCAATAGTTTTTCGCACAGAACAAAAAAATGAATATTACGAACAGGGTATTTTTATAGTTGTACATCCTGAAAAAGGTGATTTACAATTATTTCTCTCTCCATTAGGTTTTGATGATGTGGGAATGAAATATGAAGCTGTCTTTTCTTAATTATGCTAACTCATTAAATTGAAAAAAATGAAAAAAAACAAACTCTTAATTACTATAATACTACTGGGATTCCTAACATTCGGAATGACATACAGTGGTCTTATTAAAGAAAATTTTGTTACCCCATTAGTAAAACAGTTAACGGAATCTGAAAAAAGGTCTGAAAAAAAGATAGCTAAAAGTGAAAGCAAATCGTTTCATACTACAAA
This sequence comes from Flavobacterium sp. CF136, assembly GCF_000282055.1. Taxonomy (GTDB): domain Bacteria; phylum Bacteroidota; class Bacteroidia; order Flavobacteriales; family Flavobacteriaceae; genus Flavobacterium. The sequence goes on along the minus strand of NZ_AKJZ01000040.1, from coordinate 48,904 downwards.
AAAAACAAGTGTTAATGCTGCAGCAGCGACTATTTCTGTAACTAATGCAGTAGCTATAAACGGTGGAGGTAATGCTGTACCTGGCTCACAACTTGATTTTACGGTTACAATTAATAATAGTGGAATTGATGATGCTGCGGGAACAACTTTTCAGGATATTTTAGACAGTAATTTAACATTTGTTCCTGGTTCACTTAAAGTAACTCCCATTGCAGTAAATGATTCATATAACTGTATTGGAAATGTTGGAATTACGGTAAATGCGGCCGGAGGAGTTCTAACAAATGATGTTAGCCCTGATGCAACTTCCTTAACGGTAGCTGTCTTGGCGAGCCCCACTAACGGGACATTATCTTTGGCTTCAGATGGTTCTTTTACCTACAATTCAAATGCAGGTTATTCAGGTACTGACAGCTTTACTTATACCTTAACAAGCACTAACGGAAAAACTGATACCGCAACAGTAAGCATTATTGTATCTGCACCAATCTTTTTTGTAAATAGCACAGTGTCTGCAAACGGAAATGGTACTTTATCAAGCCCTTTCAAAACAGTCGACAATGTTACCGGTACAGGTTCAAATCCTATTTTTATTTATAGTGGTGCCAGTGGTACGTCATTAACATTATCTAACAATCAAAAAGTAATTGGCCAGGGAGCTACAACAAGTCTGATATCTCTTTTAGGTATTACTGTGCCAACTTATAGTAATACTCTGCCATCAACTGGTGGTGCAAATCCTACTTTTGCAGTTTTAAACCTTAAATTAAATAATGATGTTGAAGGGATAACGCTTACCGGAACTACTGCAACTATGGCCGGTACAAGTGTTGGTACTTTAAAAGTAAGGGATGTAACTATTACCGGAGGAACTGCTGTTGCTGTAAATATTGGGGCCGGAGGTGCATTAGATTGTATTTTTAAAAGTATTTCAGCAAATGGAGCTTCTAAAGGAATATCTGTAGCTAATGCTACCGGAAGTTTTCAGGTTATTGGTACTGGAACAACTGCCGGATCAGGAGGTACAATTCAAAATATAGCAAACAGAGGTGCCGAATTTATTTCCTGTACAAATGTTACACTTAAAAACATGACTTTTACAAATGCCAATACCTCAACAGGCGTTTGTTCTACACCAGCTGCCGATAATTCTTTATGTAATGGTGCTATTCATTTAAAAACTGTTACAGGAGTTACATTAGATAATATTTCGATTACGGGTACTAACAATGCAACTGGTATAAACATAAATAATGTAACTACTTTTTCACTTAAAAACAGTACTTTAACTGGTTGTGGAAGCAGTACTGCTAATTCAGAAGTCGGTGGTATATATGCATTAAATCTTGGCGGAACCTGTTCTATAACGGATACAAATGTTAACGATTCATGGGGACGCGGTTTTTTTGCCTATAATGGTATTCTGTCAACAAATCCAACATTGAATTTGACCGTAACCGGATGTCAGTTTAAAAATTCTTTTAACAAGGCAAACGGTGGGAATAATTTTATTTTTCAGGGTTACGGATCATCAAATAATACGTTAACCTTAAAAGGAAATGATTTTTCTAATGCTAAAGAATATGGTTTAACATTAAATTTTGGTGGCAGTTCAACAAACAACGTACAGGTAGGAGGAAATCTGGTAGCAGATGGAAACATTATAAATGCTGCCGTCTCAAGTCCAGGAAGCAATGGTTTGTCATTGCAATCAACAGGAACATCAACCGTAAACTATAATGTAATAAACAATACCTTAAAATCAAGTTTTAATGGTAGTTTCACCTGTAACATTGGTAATCAGGGTACCGGAACTATGAAAGGCCGAATCAATAATAACACTATTGATGGTGGAGGAATTGGGTCTTCGTGTAATGGTATTTCAGTTGCTGCTTACGGAAATGCTAAACATATTACAGAAATATTAAATAATACTATTACTAACATCACCAACTACGGTATTGTTTCTGAAGCTAATGATAATAACGCAACAGGTACTGCCCGAATGGATGCTACTATAAAAAATAATACAATTAATTTAGTGACGAATGCGTATGCACACGTTAGCGTAATTGCAGTTGGGAATGTTTCGGCAAGTCCTTTAATAAGTGCGGCCAATATAGGAGGCAATACAACTAACAGCCCTGTTACCGGTTTGGCGGCAGGAACTTTCGATGTTCTTTCTTTAGGAACAAATAGTCAGGTTATTTTACAAGGAACAACTGCATATACAAATGGAACAGGCGACAGAACTGCAGCACTTACCACTTTTTGGAATGCTAATAATACCGGACCTAGAACGGCTATTGATGAAGTAGGCGGAGGAACAATAATATCCGGAACTGCTTTGGTTCCAGACAATGCTTCGGCCTCAAAATTTGTAACTACTCCTAAAATTGAAGAAGAATCAGCTCCAATAACCCAAACTCAAAATATCACTGAAAACAATGCTTCAACTGCAAAAAATACTGCAAAAGCAACATCCGGAGAAACAATTTCTGTTGGACCATTTACTTTACCGGCAGGAAAAAGTACAATTATAACATTTAGTGCAACAATCAATGCTGCTAATACATTGCCTGCCAGTACATGTGCTGTAACAAATCAGGCAACTGTAAACGGTTCTAATTTTACAACTGTAAATTCTAATATTACAACCACTTCGATTAAACCTGTAAATGCAACATTTACAAATACTACTGAAAATATTCCTTGTTTAGGAACTGCTACTGTAAGTTTAAATGCCACTTGTCCGTTAAATACAACGGCTACCTGGTACACAGCATTATCTGGAGGTACCAGTTTTGCTACAGGTAATTCAGTAACAGCAACACCTACAGTAAACAATACTACCTATTGCGTAGCTTGTGAAGCAGCCTATTGTGCAAGTGACAGACTGTTGGTCAAAACTGTTACCGGAACTCCTTCAACGTCTTCTTCTCAAACAGTTTCTGCTTGCGATAGTTATTTCTGGTCAGAAAATAGTACGACCTATACAACATCCGGAACTTATACTAATGTTGTTGGGTGTGATACCAAAACGTTGAATTTAACAATAAGTAATTCATCAGCTATTAATGCAACTGTAACAGTAAATTCTGGTTTATTAACCGCCAATCAGTCGGGAGCAACATACCAATGGTATCAGTGTCCGAATACATTATTGACAAATGAAACAAACCAATCTTATACAGCTTTAGCGAATGGTGATTATAAAGTTGAGATAACAATGGGTGATTGTACAGTAACTTCCAGTTGTGTCATTGTAAGCAATCTTGCAGTTAATGAATTCAAACAAAACGAATTTAAAATTTACCCAAATCCTAGTAAAGGAATGGTAAATATTGTTACTCCATATAAAGGAAATTACATTATTGCAGACATATTAGGAAAGACTTTGAAATCATTTAATTTAGATGAAAATATAGTTACTGTTTTAAATTTAGAAAATCTGTCCGACGGCACATATTTTATTAAAAATAATAGTAACAATAAAATAAAAACTCAAAAATTAATAATAAAAAAATAAGCTAATTTATAGCGTTTTTAAAGCCCAAAATTGTAATTACAGTTTTGGGCTTTTATATTATATAAAAAATCTTACTTTTACACTTCCCTAAATTTATATAAATATGAAAAACCTATTTTTAGCTGCAGCTTTTATTCTTTGTTTTAAAAGTTATTCGCAAACCCAGCCCTTTCCTGCAAATAAAACCTATGTAAATGGTTTAATGGCAGCTTCAAAAAACAGTCAGGATGTTACTGATAGCTACACAACCTGGAAAACCAATTTTGTAGAAACTTGTAACAATGGTCGTTACCGCGTAAAAAATGGTACTAATCCTTCTTCACAAACTTTTTCTGAAGGAATTGGTTACGGAATGTTACTATCTGCCTATATGGCTGATAAAACTCTTTTTGACGGACTATGGCTATATTACAAAGACAATGTAAACGGCAATAGGGTAATGAATTGGAGAATTAATGGCTGTTCAGGAACTGACGGTGCGAACGGTGCTACTGATGCCGAATTAGACGCCGCTTTTGCATTAATTGTTGCCGATTATCAATGGGCAAGTGCCGGTACAATTAATTATAAAAGTGATGCCCAAACATTAATTACTGCTATTAAAACTCATGAAGTTGAAGCTAATACTTTTGTACTCAAGCCAGGGGATGCCTTCGGTGGAAGCCAAATAACAAATCCTTCTTATTTTTCGCCTGCTTATTACCGCGCTTTTGGAACTTTTACCAACGATACTTCCTTTTGGAATTCAGTTGCGTCAAAAGCCTACACCGTTATCAACAGTAATTTAACCCAAAACAATGCCGTTGGCGGATTAGTATCTGATTGGTGTGAAGCTTCCGGAAATTATTCATCAGAAGCAAATGGATATGCCAATCAAGGTAAAACATATACTTATGATGCGGCCAGAACCCCATGGAGAATTGCAGTTGATTATTTATGGTACGGTACTACAGCTGCGAAAACGTATTCTGAAAAATCATCAGATTTTGTGCGTCTAACTTTAGGTGGTACTGCTAATATTAAAGATGGTTATAACCAAAACGGAGCACTAATCGGACAATGGCACAACGCTCCTTTTGTCGGGGCATTTGCCTGTGCTGCTATGGGAGGAGGTAATCAGGCACATTTGGATGCTTCGTATACAGATTTAAAAAACTTAAACGAACCGGGCAATTATTTTAATCATACTTTAAAAACTTTGTATTTATTGGCTTTAACAGGTAATTTTTATTTACCTCCAAATGCTACTTTATCTAACAACGATTTCGAATTAGAAAAATCGGCTATTACTTTATATCCAAATCCAAGTAATGATAAATTTACCGTTTCTGCACCGGAAAAATCTCTGATTTCAATAATTTCTCCACAGGGAAATATTATCTCAGAACAAAAAACAACTTCTGAAACTACAGAGATAAATTTAGCAAATCATTCTTCAGGTTTATATTTGATAAAAATTACAAGTGATAATAAAAGCATTACTAAAAAGGTAATTTTAAAATAAAACCTTAAAACAGAAAAAATCCCAAACTACGATTGTAATTTGGGATTTTTTTTATTTTATAATAATTTTAAAGTATCATCGTCAACTGAATTCTCTTTCTGTCTTCATCAACCTCAGTAACCTTAACATCAACATGCTGATGTAATTTTACCACTTCATTCACATCGCTCACAAAGCCCGCTTTCAATTGCGAAATATGAACCAGTCCGCTTTCTTTGATTCCAATATCAACAAAACAGCCGAAATTGGTAATGTTATTCACAATTCCCGGTAAAATCATTCCGGTTCTTACATCTTTGATTGATTTTACGTTTGCATCAAATTCAAAAACCTTTGCAGACTTTCTTGGGTCCAATCCAGGCTTTTCAAGCTCTTTAATGATATCTTTTAAGGTTAATAAACCAATTTCAGGTGTAATATAGTTTTCGGCCTTAATTAATACTGTTTTCTCTTTGTTTGCAATTAAGTCGTTTACCGATACTTTTAAATCTTTAGCCATTTTTTCAACAACCGGATAAGCCTCCGGATGCACAGCCGAATTATCTAGAGGATTTTTTGCATTCGAAATCCTGATAAATGCCGCGCCTTGCTGATACGCTTTGTCACCCAGACGAGGGACTTTTTTCAGCTGTTTTCTATCTTCAAAAGGACCATTTTCTGAGCGGTATTGCACAATGTTTTCGGCAAGCTTCTCTCCTATTCCACTCACATAACTTAATAAATGTTTACTCGCCGTGTTAATATTAATTCCTACCGAGTTTACACAACGAATTACTGTATTATCAAGTTCTTCTTTTAGTTTAGTCTGATCAACATCGTGTTGGTATTGCCCTACTCCGATAGCTTTCGGATCGATTTTTACCAATTCAGCCAAAGGATCAGAAAGTCGTCGCCCGATAGAAACCGAACCACGAACCGTAACATCATAATTTGGAAATTCTTCTCTCGCAATTTTTGATGCCGAATATACAGAAGCTCCTGCCTCCGAAACGATAAAAACCTGCAGCGGTTTGTCGAACGCGATTTTTTTTATAAAAAATTCTGTTTCTCTTGAAGCCGTTCCGTTTCCGATAGAAATGGCGTCAATTTGATACGCATTTACCATCGATCGAATTTTTTTTATCGCCATTGCCTCTTCGTTTTGAGGCGCATGTGGATAAATCGTTTCGTTGTATAATAAATCCCCTTTTTCGTCCAGACACACAACTTTACAGCCGCTTCTGAACCCCGGATCGATTGCCAGTATTCTTTTTTCACCCAAAGGCGGCGCTAATAATAACTGTCCTAAATTGTTCGCAAAAACCTGAATCGAATTGGCATCTGCTTTTGCTTTTGCTTCCTGCAAAGTTTCATTTCCAATCGCCGGATTCAATAAACGTTTGTAACTGTCTTCAATTGCTAATTGCAAATGTGCGGTGGTACTATTTTGTTTTTTAATGATTATTTCGTCAATAATATCGTAAGCTTCATCAAGATCTACTTCTACTTTCATTTTTACAAAACCTTCATTTTCGGCACGAAGCATTGCCAATAATCTATGTGAAGGTGCTTTTGTCAATGGTTCCTGCCAATCAAAATACTGACTGAATTTTTGTGCATTTTCATCGTCTTTTTTAGTTTTTACCACTTTGGTTGCGATTGTCGCTTTTCGCTGATATAACCTTCTTAATTGTTTACGAACATATATATTTTCGTTAATCCATTCGGCAATAATATCTCGTGCTCCCTGAATTGCGGCTTCTTCATTAATAACATTATCATTAATATATTGTGTTGAAATAAAATCGACATCGACATCATTTTCCGCCATTATAATTTTGGCCAATGGCTCTAAACCAAACTCGCGGGCAACATCCGCTTTGGTTTTTTTCTTCTTTTTAAAAGGCAGATAAAAATCTTCTATTTCCTGTAAGTCGAAACTTTGTTCAATCTTTTGCTTTAATTCCGGCGTAAGCGATTTTTGTTCTTCAATAGATTTTAAAACTGCTTCTTTACGTTTTACAATCGTTTCATACTCTTTTTGAAGTTTGGCAATCTGTTCAATTACAACCTCGTCAAGATTTCCTGTAGTATCTTTTCGATAACGGGAAATAAACGGAATCGTACAATCTTCTTCTAGTAATTTTACCGTGTTCTGAATGTTAATCGCTGCTGTTTGGACAGTCTTGGCAATGAATTGAATATTAGTCATACTTTTAATGAAATAATTTCTTAATTATAAAATAAGATAATCTGCCACTTAAAACCATAGTCGCAAATTGATCATTCACCTGGCTAAAATAATATCTTTGTTTCTAATTTTAAGCCTATGAAAATTTTATTAATATATTTTTTAATTGTAAATGGTTTTACTTTTCTCATCGCCGGATATGATAAGTATCTGGCAGGCAAAAATAAACGCAGGATTCCTGAAAAAATGCTTTTCTCTTTTGCTCTTTTTGGCGGTTCGGCCGGATTATTATTGGCTATGTTGATTTTTAAACATAAAACGAGTAAATCCTCTTTTATTGTGAAATTTTCTGCAATTTTTCTTATTCAGATTATGGTAGTTTATCTTAAATTAAGTGATAAAATCTAAATAATTAGCCTTATTTATAAGATTGAAAACCGCGTCAGGATAAGCTTTTGCAAATGCAGTTGGAATTTTTACCTTTTTATTTTCATTCCACTTAAATTCAAATCCTTCAAGATTATCTCCTTTTTCTTCCAGCCAATCCAATTCTTGCTGATCATAAGTACGCCAAAAATAATTGTTAGTTTTTATTTTCTGATAATTCTGTTTTTTTATTCTTTCGTAAGCTAAATAATTCTCCCATAAATCGCCAACATCGTTTCTTGAATCAAGTGTATTAAAATTGTTGATAATAGCATTTCGAATACCATTATCATAAAAATACCATCGGTTTGATTTCACTATCTCTTTGCGTAAGTTTCGACTAAAACCTTCTACTTTAAAAAGGATAAATACTTTCGAAAGTAAATCTAAATAGTTGGCAACCGTATTTTTTGAGAGCTGCAATTGATTAGCCAATTCCTGAACCGAAACTTCTTTTCCTATTTGATAAGCTATTAAGCGTAGTAAATCATAAATTTTATCAGCATGTTTGATGCCTTCAAAAACCAAAATGTCTTTTAATAAATACGAATTGATAATTTCAAAAAGATACTCTTTTTTATCTTGCCAACTGTCATATTGCACTAATTCGGGATAACCGCCAAAAAGCATTCTCTCTTCTAAATTTTCGAGTGTTTGTTTATAATTTTCATTTTCAGAAAATTCAATCTGCGACAAGGGAAATAAATATAATGTGTTTTTTCTTCCAACTAATGGTTCACCTAATTTATTACTCAAATCAAACATCGATGAACCTGTGGCAATAATTTTGATTCCTTCAATTGAATCCACGACCAATTTAAGAATTAAACCTATTTCAGCAATATTCTGGGCCTCATCGATTACTAATAAATCAATGCCTGATAAAAGTCGTTTATAGTTATGAACAGAACGTTCTTTAAGTAAATTAGCATCATTAATATCTTCCCCATTAAGTTGTAAATAACTATTGACTGGAATTTCTTCCAAATAATTTTTGATAAGTTCTGTTTTTCCAACACGCCTTGCTCCTAGTAAAATCAAGACTTTGTTTGGAATTACTTTTTTTTTAAATTCTTGTATTATTGCTCTTTTTAAATGCTTTTTCATTCTATTTAAGTTAGAATTACATTACAAAGATACTGAATTAATGTAAATTGAGTCAGTCTGTTGACTGAATTAATGTAAATTGAGTCAGTCTATTGACTGAATTAACGTTTTTATAAAAATGGGTGAATTATAAAATCCGGCTGGTTTACTATTTCTTTGGTGCGTAGCACCCAATTTTTTTGAAATATTTGATACTTCAGAAGTAGGACTTATTTAATTAATATGAAAAATGAGATTTACTCATTCTGAAGAACATATTCTTTATTACAATCTTTTCCAAAATCAGGTTGAATTGTACAATGACTAATATGAAAATCATGAAATAAAACTTCTTCAATTTCTGAAACAATCACGTTAAATTCTGAAATCGAGATATTCTCTTTACAATCTAAATGTGCTTCAAAGTGAAGTTCATTATCATTTAAATGCCAAAGGTGGATGTGGTATAAACGATGATTTCCAGAAATTTTATGAATTTTTTCAGCAATTTCTTCAATATTTAAATCTTTCGGTGTAAAAAGCAAAAGCATTTTTGTTGAAGATTTTAATAATTCGAAACTCATGAAAATGAGGTAAATCGCAATTGCTAATGTAATGACGCTGTCAACCCAAAACCACTGGAAATATTTCATTAAAAATCCACCTGCCAAAACAGCGGCAGATGCCATCATATCTGTAAAAAGATGTAAATAAGCAGATCGCATATTTAAGTTATGGTCTGCATCTTTTTTTATGATTAAAGCCGAAAAACCATTGAAAGCAATTCCTAAAACTGACAACCAAATAACCAGATCAGAACTAATAATGACTGGTGCTGAAAATCTCACAATTGCTTCATAAATCAAGAAAATGGCTACTATAATTAAAGTTGCCGCATTTATAAATGCGGCAAGAAGTTCTGCTCTTTTATAACCAAATGTACTTGAAGAATTTGGTTTTTTCTTTGCCAATTTATGTGCCACAAAACTTAAAATCAAAGAAATAACATCACTAAAATTATGAAGCGCATCAGATAGTAAAGATAAACTTCCCGATATAAATCCGCCAATAATTTGTGCAACAGTAATACCAATATTCAAAACAATCGAAATTGATAAATTTTTACCTGTTACTTCGTGTGAATGTCCGTGATGATGACTGTGGTTATGACCCATTTTTATTTATTGACAAGCAATTTTGTTCACTCTGTTTTGGTGTCTTCCGCCTTCAAATTCAGTATTCAGAAAAGTTTCAACCATTTCTACTGCTTGCGGAATTGAGGTAAAACGCGCCGGGATACTAATAATGTTAGCATCATTATGTAAGCGTACTAAAACTGCAATTTCTTTCGTCCAACATAAACCAGCTCTTACTTTTGGGTGTTTATTAACCGTCATTGCAATTCCGTTTCCACTTCCGCAGATTACAATTCCATAATCGGCTTTTCCTTCAGAAACATCATTCGCAACCGGATGTCCAAAATCAGGATAATCAACAGAATCTTCAGAATCTGTTCCATAATTGGTTACTTCATGTCCTTTTGCTTTCAGCATAGCAACTATTGCTTTTTTGTATTCCGGTCCTGCGTGATCGTTTCCTATCGAAATTTTCATTGTAAATAATATTTTTAAGTTGTGTCCTGCAAATTTAGCCAAAGAATATCGTAGCTGCACACTAATTAGGAAAAAGTTAGCCATGAATTTCACAAATTTGCACTAATTTTTTTCTTTAAACTTAAAAAGTACGCCTAAATAATTAAATTATAATTCGGGCATATTTTATGAAATTCGTGGAGAAAAAAACATAATTTATAACTCACTTTATATCAAAGCATTATCTGTTATCAACAATTTTTAAATCTCTATAATATACTGATTATCAATTAATAATAAATATTTTTTTTGTTAAAATTTAAGAATGTTAATACAAAATCATAATTCGTTGATATTCAGTTAACTTTAAATTAACATTATTTGTTGATAAGTCAAGATAGAAAATCAGAAGTATTTTTTGGTTGTGTCGAAAAAAAACCTAATCCAAAATCCGAATGAAATAACCTAATAAAGTTTGATGAATTTTTATAAAAGTTATCAATACCAAAAATGCCATTTTCAACAAAATTCACTTTATGAAGTTATCTACAAAATGAATTCGTTTTTAGTTGTGAACCGTTGTTAATTAAAATACAAAAAGTCTTATAAATTAATCATTTAACAAAATATAACTATGTTGATAACTCTATATAAATAAGTAAAACTTCATTTCAATACATTTAAAAATAAAATTATTGCACATATTAACACGCTATAATAACCATCAAAAATTAATTAAATTTAAATTTTTCTTTTTGTTGTATTTAATATATGTTGACAACTTTGAAAGTTTAAAAAGAAAAAAAATATTTAAAATTGGAAAATAGATTGGTTTAAACGATTTTGAGAGGATTGTTAAGACTGTCCAGAATTTCCTGAACCTGTTCGAAATCGTTGGGATGAACTTTGAGTTTGATGCCACCGAGCGCTGCAGAATACATTGGTACAACAGAAAGTGTCATTTCATTTTCAAAAAAATAAGGAATTCCTTCCTGCTCTAATAAATGTTTAAGAATAACCGTTTCGTGGTCGTAATTGAATATGGCAATCGTTTTAAAGCTTTCCATAAAGGTCTTTTTGTAAAGATACTAAAGTTATAATTTTAATAATTCTAATTGTTAAAATCTGTTATCTGATATCTTATTTGTAATTTTAAACTTTATAAGAAAAGATATATGAGTAAGAAAATTAGAAAGCCGATAAAAAATGAGAAGGATTTCTCAAGTAAAATATTAAAGATTTTATCGCAAAGCCCAAATAAAGCATTTAATTACAAACAGATAGGAGCAAAGTTAGAACTTGACGATACAAAAAGCAGAAACGAGATTATAAAAGATTTAAAAATCCTGGCTGCTTCAAAAAAAATAGTAGAATCTGAACCTGGTAAATATTTGGTAAAAGCAATTAGTCAGGATTATTACGAAGGAACAATAGATATGACAAGCCGTAAAACAGCTTATTTTATTTGCCCTGATTTTACGGAAGATGTTTTTATCCCTACCAATAATTTGAATCGTGCACTGGATAAAGACAAAGTAAAAGTTTACGTTTATAACCGAAGAAAAGGAAAAAGACCTGAAGGTGAGGTAATTGAAGTTATAGAAAGAAATAAAACAGATTTTGTCGGAGTAATAGATATTCAGGCAAATTTTGCTTTTGTTTCAACTGCAAATCCTAAAATGTATACGGATATTTTTATTCCGAAAGATAAAATTGGAGAAGCTGAAAATGGTGATGTTGTTTTAGTTACAATTGAAGACTGGCCAAAAAGAGCTGATAGTCCGTTTGGATCTGTAATTCGTGTTTTAGGAAAACCAGGAGAACATAATACTGAGATTCATGCTATTTTGGCTGAATATGGTTTGCCTGCAGATTTTCCGGTAGAAGTAGAGGTGTATGCACAAAAAATTGATACTTCAATTCAGGAATCTGAAATTGCTAAACGTCGTGATATGCGTGATACGCTAACATTTACGATAGATCCAAAAGATGCAAAAGATTTTGATGATGCCTTGTCTTTCAAAAAATTAGAGAACGGAAATTACGAAATAGGAATTCATATTGCCGATGTTTCCTATTATTTGGAAGAAGGAACAATTTTAGATGACGAAGCTTATCAAAGAGCAACTTCAGTGTATTTGGTCGATAGAGTAGTGCCAATGCTTCCTGAAGTTTTATCTAATTTTGCCTGTTCATTACGTCCGAATGAAGAGAAATATACGTTTTCTGCTGTTTTTGAAGTTTCTCCAACATCGCAGGTTATTAACCAATGGTTTGGAAGAACAGTAATTTATTCTGACCAGAGATTTGCTTATGAAGAAGCACAATATATCATTGAAACAAAAGACAATACGATTCCGATTGATATTTCAATTACTGGAGAATCTTATGTTGTTTCAGATGAAATTGTAGATGCAACTTTAAAATTAGATGAATTAGCTAAGATTTTAAGAAAGAAAAGAATGGCCAATGGAGCAATTTCTTTTGATAAAGTTGAAGTAAAATTTAATTTAGATGCTGAAGGTGAGCCGGAAGGAGTTTATTTTAAAATTTCAAAAGACGCTAATCATCTTATTGAAGAATTCATGCTTTTGGCCAACAGAAAAGTCGCAGAATATATTGGTAAACAAAAGAAAACATTTGTTTACAGAATCCACGATGAACCAAATGAAGATAAATTAATTGCGATGGCAGCTGTAATTGCTAAATTTGGTTATAAAATTGATTTCCGTAATAAAGGCGATATTTCAAAATCATTAAATGCTTTGATGGAAGAGGTAAATGGTAAAAAAGAGCAGAATTTAATTGATACTCTTGCTATTAGAAGTATGAGTAAAGCTAAATATTCGACAGATAATATTGGTCATTATGGTTTAGCTTTTGATTATTACAGTCACTTTACATCGCCAATTCGTCGTTATCCTGATGTTATGGTGCATAGATTATTACAATATTATCTTGATGGAGGCAAATCTGTAGATGAAGAAATTTATGAAACCAAATCTCAGCATTGTTCTAATATGGAAAGTTTAGCGACTAATGCTGAGCGTGACAGTATTAAATATATGCAGGTTAAATACATGCAGGATCATCAGGATGAAGAGTTTTTGGGTGTTATTTCCGGTGTTACCGAATGGGGAATTTATGTTGAAATCATTTCCAACAAGTGTGAAGGAATGGTTAGAATCCGTGAAATAAAAGATGATTATTATACTTTTGATGAAAAGCAGTATGCCTTAGTTGGTGCGACATCAAACAGTATTTTACAATTAGGAGATGAAATTTACGTTAAAGTAAAAAATGCAGATTTGGTTAAAAAACAATTAGATTTTCATTTTTTACGAAGAGCTGAATAGTTGTTAAATTAAAAAAAGAAAAACATGAAAAAATTAATTATAGGTGCTTCAATATTAGTTGCGCAATTGTCTTTTGGTCAGGTTACCAAAGAATTAGGAGATTTTGATTCTGTAAAAGTATTCGATAAATTACATGTAAAATTAGTACAATCGTCAGATAATAAGATTGTAATAAAAGGAGCCCGAGAATCTGAAGTTGAAGTGGTTAATAAACAAGGGTTATTAAAATTAAGAATGCCTTTCCCAAAATTATTGTCAGGTGATGATTTAGATATTACTGTTTATTATAAACATATAGAACTTATTGATGTTAATGAAGGGGCAGTAGTTACAAGTAAAGAAACTATAAAAGCAACTTCTTTTAAGGTTAGTGCACAAGAAGGAGGTAAAATAAATGCAGATGTAGATGTAGATAAACTAAATGTAAGTTCTGTTTCGGGAGGAGAAATTACTTTATCAGGTAAAGCTTCAAACCAGGATGCAAAATTAGGAGCCGGTGGTTATCTTTTAGCAAGTAAATTAGATACTGCTCAAACGAAAGTAAGTGTTTCTGCGGGAGGAAAAGCAGATGTGAATGCTTCTACTTTAGTTGATGCAAAAGTTAGCGCAGGAGGCTCTATTTACATTTATGGAAAACCAAAACAAATTAATCAGAAAACAGTTTTTGGAGGAAAAATAGAAGAAATAAAGTAAACTAATCGTATTTTAATGATAAATGATATTTTAGCTGGGCTGCCATGGGGACTTTTTTTAAGTTTTATGATTGGCCCGGTATTTTTTATACTACTGGAAACCAGTATTACAAAAGGATTCAGAGCTGCAATAGTTTTTGATCTTGGTGTAGTATTAGGTGATATATTTTTTATAGCAATCGCTTATTTAGGAAGTTACAGACTAATTCAGAGCCTAAAAGATAAACCTGCTCTTTTTATTTTTGGAGGAATTATAATGCTGGCATATGGTATTATTTCTTTTGTAAAATTAAAAAAAGAAGAAAAGATTAATGACGAAGAAATAGATCGTGATATTATAAAAAGAAACTACGGAAGTCTGTTTATAAAAGGCTTTTTATTGAATATTATTAATATTGGTGTTCTTGGTTTTTGGCTGGCTGTTATTATTTCTGTCGGGCCAAAATTAGAAATGCAAAATTCAAGAATGTTTACTTTTTTTACTGCAGTTATTGTAACTTATTTACTGGTTGATTGTATTAAGATATTATTAGCCAAACAATTAAAGTCTAAAATGACACCAAGCAATATTCTAAAAATAAAAAAAGTTATTAGTATTGTTTTAATGGTTTTTGGAGTTGCTTTAATGATTCAGGGCTGGTTTCCTAAAGAAAAAGAAATGGTAAAAAATGCTTTTGAAAAGATTGAAAAGTAGCTGTTAATAATTGAAAAATATAAATTTAAACCTCTCAAATCGAGAGGTTTTTTGTGTTTATAAGTTACAGTTTCTCTAAGGACAAAAACAAGCATAAAAAAAACCTCCAAGTTTCCTTGAAGGTTTTTGAGGCATCGTCCGGATTCGAACCGGAGTAGGAGCTTTTGCAGAGCCCAGCCTAGCCGCTCGGCCACGACGCCGTAGTTGAACGGACGGCAAAAGTAACTAAAATCTTTAAAATTCAAAAGCTTAATGTAAACTATTTTAAAAAATTACTTTTTTATTAGGTAGAATTACTTTTTAATTTCTGTCATTTTTATAGTAACTGATTCAACATCACCACCAATAGGCGGATTAATTTTAGAAACTGAAACTGTAGTTTTTTCTACCAAAGGAATTTCTGCCAAAATACGAATATTGATTCTTTTTGCAACATGTTCTAATAAATGTGAACGAATTGCCATTTCTTCAGTAACAATTTTATTTAAATGTACGTAATCAACTGTATCAGCTAAATGATCTGTTGTTGCTGATTTCTGTAAATTGGTTTTAATTTTTAAATCTACAGTATAATCAGACCCTATTTTTCCTTCTTCAATTAAACATCCGTGGTATGAAAAAGTTCGGATGTTTTTTAATTTTATTACTCCCATTTTTTTAATTATTCTGCTTAATTATTCAATTTCAGTGAGAAGTTTCTAAAGAAAACTCTAAACTGTAAACCGAAAACTCTAAACTTTTTTATCTTTGCTAAAATTACTATAAAATAATGGCATCAGAAGAGAAATCACTCAATTTTATTGAACAAATCATAGAAGAAGATCTGAAATCAGGTCTGTCAAATTCCAAACTTCGTTTTCGTTTTCCACCAGAACCAAATGGTTATTTGCATATCGGACACGCAAGTTCAATAGCATTAAATTTTGGTTTAGGTATTGATTATCAGTCTCCTGTAAACTTACGTTTTGATGATACAAATCCTGAAAAAGAAGAACAGGAATTTGTTGATGCAATTAAAAAAGATGTGGAATGGCTGGGTTATAACTGGACAGAAGAACGTTATGCTTCAGATTATTTTCAACAATTATACGATTGGGCCGTTTTATTAATCAAAAAAAATAAGGCTTATATTGATAGTCAATCTTCTGAAGATATGGCTATTCAAAAAGGAACTCCATCGACCGAAGGTGTTGATAGTCCGTTTAGAAATCGTTCTGTTGAAGAAAATTTAGATTTATTCGAGAGAATGAAAAATGGGGAATTTGAGGCTGGAACTCACATTCTTCGTGCAAAAATAGACATGAAATCTACTAATATGCTAATGCGTGATCCTATCATGTACAGGATTTTACATAAACATCACCATAGAACCGGAGATACCTGGAAAATCTATCCAATGTACGACTGGGCACATGGGCAAAGTGATTATTTAGAGGAAATCTCACATTCATTTTGTACACTTGAATTCTTGCCTCATCGTGAATTATACGATTGGTTTTTAGATCAAATTATTGATGAAAATAAGATTCGTCCAAAGCAAAGAGAATTCGCAAGACGTAACCTTTCTCATACTGTTGTGAGTAAAAGAAAACTGCAGCAACTGGTTAAGGAAAAGCATGTTAATGGTTGGGATGATCCAAGAATGTCAACTATTTCAGGGTTAAGAAGAAGAGGTTATACAGCTGCTTCATTGCGTAATTTTGCTAATACAATTGGTATAGCAAAACGTGATAACTTGATTAATGTATCGGTTTTAGAATTTTGTATTCGTGAAGATTTGAACAAAATTGCACCTCGTGTAATGGCTGTTTTGGATCCTGTAAAATTAATAATTACCAATTATCCTGAAGGAAAAGAGGAGTGGTTGGAAGCCGAAAATAATCAGGAAGATGAAAATGCGGGCTTTAGAAAAGTACCTTTTTCACGTGAATTATACATTGAAAGAGAAGACTTTTTAGAAGAAGCACCGGCAAAGTTTTTCCGTTTGACCTTAGGAAAAGAAGTACGTCTTAAAAACGCGTATATCATTAAAGGAGAAAGTGTTGTAAAAGATGCTGAAGGAAATATTACTGAAATTCATGTTACTTATGACACGGATTCTTTAAGCGGAAGCGGTACAGAAGCAAGCCAGAGAAAAGTATCCGGAACTTTGCATTGGGTTTCAATCCAACATGCAGTTGAAGCTGAAGTTCGTTTGTATGATCGTTTGTTTACAGATGAAGCGCCGGACAGTTATAAAGAGAAAAATTTCTTAGATTTTGTGAATCCAAATTCTTTGGAAATTGTAAAAGGATTTGTTGAACCAAGTTTAGCAACAGCTCAAAATGAAGATAAATTTCAGTTTCAACGTTTGGGATATTTTACTGTTGATAAAGACTCAACTTCTTCAAAATTAGTATTTAACAAAACAGTTGGACTAAAAGATGCCTGGGAAGAAAAAGGCAAAAAAGAAGAGAACAGTATCAATAATTCTTTAAAAGAAATAAACAAATATTTTAAAGTTGAAACTAAACCGGAACGTATTGCAATTGAAAACGCAATAGGGGAGAGCATCAAAAATGTTTCAAGTTTTTCTTTATTACAAAATTCATTAAAGAAGAATATCAATAATAATAAAGCTTCTTTATTGTTTGCTCATTTTATATTGAAACATTCAAATTTAAAATCCTCTGACTTTGAAGAAGACGATATCAAAAAATTATACACGATGTCTCTAAGAAGTGAATCGACTTATGTTCGATCAAAAGCACTTTTGAATTTAAGAGATTTAGAAAATGAAAATTTTAAAAATCAGTTTGAAGAAGATATTTTGAAGTTACATTCAAATCATCCAAAAAATGCTTCCGAGAGAGAAATTGAAATTCTTTCTGAAATGATAAAAAAATAATATCATTATAATCTATTGAAAAGCGCTTTTTATAAGCGCTTTTTTTATTATTTAGTTTTACTATTATAATTTAAAAATTTATAAATATTATTGATTAAAACTAACCTTCATAAATTAATTTTAAGCCATTTTTTTACTTCTTCCACCTCATTAATCATCTTTGAGAAAATCTTTAATTTAAAGACCTTATTTTGATTTTTACTCTGATTTTATACTACTTGAGATCTTATTAACAACAAATTGTTTATAAAGTTGTAATTTCAATTATTTCTATAAAAATCTGTTTTTAAAAATTAGCTAAATAATTTATATCAATTTTAATGATTAAAATTCTTAGTTACAATACTTATTATTATTATTTAGTTTTTCTATTAAAAATTAAAATTTAATAGATATTTTAAATTAAAAACAACCTTCATAAATTAATTTTAAGCCATTTTTTTATTTCTTTCGACACATTGCTCATTTTTTGATTTATTGTTGATTTTTGGCCTTTATTTTAGTTTTAGCCTTTATATTTCTTAGTTTAACGGGTTGTTAACATACAATTGTTCATAAAGTAGCTATTTTTATAGGTATACCAAAACTCAGTAATGATTTTTAAAAAATTGTAATTTCTACTTAAGATTAAAAACTGAATTTCTTCAAAGTACAGAAAAAATAATTTTTTGTTTTTTGGATGAACTTCTAAAATGATTTCTAAAAAAACAAATTTATGTTCTCATTTCATTGTGAGCTGATTTTGATAATATTTCGCGTAAAAGTATTTTTTAAAATGGTTTCATAATTTCAAAATGCCATAAATTGATTTTGTGTATTATTTCAAAATTTTGAATTTCATTATGACATTTTTTAATCCTTAATTTAAATTTATGAAAGTTATATATTTTACGCTATCATTTTTATTTGCCAATATCGCAATTTCTCAAACACATCAAATCACAAAACACAATGGAGAAGAGTTGGATGTTAATTTTATCAAACATGAAAATGATCTACTTCATTATTCCTTAAACGGAAGTCATGAAGAAATCAAAATTACAAAACATGCTGTTTCACATGTAACCAACAAAAAGACGAATCAAACTCAAAAAATTTCTAATAAGATTATAGTAAATTCAAAATCAGATTATAAATTAGTAAAAGTTCTTCCTCAGGAAAAAACAATTGGTTTAAAACAAGTTGCCAACTTTTCAGGAGTCTCAGTAAAGACAAAAGGAGAGCCGCCAATTGCACAACAGAAGCGCACTGCAATGCTGATAAAAACAAAATCGGCTTCTAATGGTTATCCTTTTGTAAGCATTATTGAAAAAGATAATGGTAAGTATGAAGTTGTTGCTTATGCTTATTAATTTTATATAAATATCTTTTAATGAATATTTTATAATTTAAAAAAATAGTACCTTTATTAATCACTTAAATTTAATATCATGTCTAATAAGTCAAATACAATCGCAGCAATTTTAGCTGGTGCAGCAGTAGGAGCTGCAATCGGAATTTTGTTTGCTCCGGATAAAGGATCTAAAACCCGTGCCAAATTAAAAGAAGGTTTAGATGATGCCAAACATAATTTACAAGATTCAATTTCAGCCAGTTCTGATGTTCTTCGTGAAAAATTTACTAACGTCACACAAAATCTTGATGGAACTTTTGATGAGTTACTTTCGAACGTTAGTCATAAAACAGAAGAAGTAATTTCATTTTTAGAATCTAAACTTGCTGATTTAAAAGCTCAAAACGCTAAACTTCAGAAATAAAAATCCGGGAAACACAAAGCTCACATAGTTTTGTAGTTGTTTCAGATTATTTTAATTACTTTTAAAATGATCAAAAGACAATTATTTAATGTGTGTTTTGTGTTTTCTTTTTTAATTAAAACAACAATTATGGCTTTTGAAGAATTAAAAGAACATACTGAAAATATTCAGGATCAGGCTAAAGAATATTTCGATAGTCATTTAGCGTATTACAAACTTTGGGGTTTTAAGGTTGCAATGAAATCTACAACTTTAATTTTTAAGTTTACTTTGATTTTACTATGTTTTAGTATGGTTTTGTTATTTGGTTCTGTTGCTGCAGCTTTTGCTTTCAGTAATATGTTCGGGAGTTATACTTTAGGATTTTTGACAGTAGGAGGGATGTACTTGCTGGCAACAATTTTACTTTTCTTTATAAAAGACAAAATGGTTGAAGGCCCAATTTTGGAGAAATTTTCAGAAATCTTTTTTAATGATTAATTTATGGATACAAAAAAATACTCTTCATACGCTGAAATCGAAAGAGATTTGGAAATTTTAAAACTCCAAAAAGAGATCAATTATCAAAAATTAGTTTTAAGTTTTCAGAAAACAAAGGAAAGCATTACACCGCAAAATATTGTAAACGGATTTTTTTCTTCTTATAAAGAATATTTTTCAAATTCTTATGTAAATATTTTACAATCGGTTTTACCATACATAATAGGATGGTTTATAAATAAAAAAAGAGGCAATTAAGCCTCTTTCTTGTTTTTTATATTTATTTGATTTCCGGTGTTATGTCATCTTCGTAACCGGATTGAGGTTCTATTTTTTTAGGCTTTTCAATTTTTTTATTGTTTTTCTTCATCATTTCACCAACCTGATTAGATGCTGTAAATGATGCCACCATATTGTTCAGCATATCACTTCCGGCTTGTGGAGAATTTGGAAGCAAGATCAAATTAGAATTTGCATCAGCTCCAATTGCCTGCAAAGTATCATAATGTTGAGTAACCACAATTAAAGCTGAAGCTTCTTGAGAATTGATTCCAACATTATTCAAAACTTCAACACTTTCTACCAAACCTCTTGCAATTTCACGACGCTGATCTGCAATACCCTGACCTTGTAAACGTTTACTTTCTGCTTCTGCTTTTGCTTTTGCAACGATTCTGATTCTTGAACTTTCAGCTTCAAATTCAGCAGCCGTTTTTTCTCTGTCTGCAGCATTGATTCTGTTCATTGCATTTTTTACCTGAATATCCGGATCAATATCAGTAACCAAAGTATTGATAATATCATATCCGTAAGTAGTCATTGCTTCATTTAATTCTCTTTTTACTGCAATTGCGATATCATCTTTTCTTTCAAAAACGTCATCCAGTTTTAGTTTTGGAACTTCAGCACGTACAACATCAAAAACATAAGCGGTAATTTGATCGTGTGGATATTCAAGTTTATAAAAAGCATCATATACCTTTTCCTGAATAACTTTAAACTGAACCGAAACTTTCATTTTGATAAAAACGTTGTCTTTAGTTTTTGTTTCGATAATAACATCTAACTGTTGAATTTTAAGATTTACACGTCCGGCAATTCTATCCACGATTGGAATTTTAAGTTGCAAACCCGAATTTCTTACGCTTAAAAATTTACCAAATCTTTCTATTACAACAGAAGATTGTTGTTTTACTGTAAAGAATGAAGACAGGAAAATAAAGAAGCCGAAGACTAAAATGATAATAAATGGAATACTCATAATGATATTGATTTAAGTTTTATGGATGTGTAAATTACGAAATTTCTTCGGGTTTGAATATAAAAAAAACGCTAAGTACATTTTGTTAATGTTACTTAGCGTTTGTGTTTTGAAAATATATCTTTTATAAAGTACTTATTGCTTTCTGAATTCTCGAAATAGTTTCTTCTTTCCCAATGATTTCAACTATGTCAAATAGGTGAGGGCCTTTTAAAGCTCCAACCAAACTCAAGCGGAAGGGTTGCATTACTTTTCCCATTCCAATTTCGTTTTTCGTTAACCAGTCTTTTACGATTGCTTCAATATTGGCTGAATCAAAACCGTCAATATATTCAAGAGTCGAAATCAATTCCTGCATTAAAGCCGGCGTTTCTTCTTTCCAGTTTTTGCTTGCTTTTTCATCATAAGATGTTGGTGCCTGGAAAAAGAAATCAGTCAAATCCCAAAATTCAGAAACGAAATGAGCTCTTTCTTTTATAAGTGAAACAATACGAGTTGTCACTTCGAGCGGAGTCGAGAAACCTTTTTCTGCCAGAATAGGAGTAAAGTCTTTCGCTAAATCGACATCATTTTGCTTAATTAAATATTGATGATTGAACCATTTGTTTTTTTCAGGATCAAATTTTGCCCCCGATTTATGAACTCTGTTTAGGTCAAAAGACTCAACTAATTCTTCTAAAGAAAATAATTCTTTATCAGTTCCGTCATTCCATCCTAACAAAGCAAGGAAGTTTACAACTGCTTCCGGGAAAAAACCTTTCTCTTTGTAACCGGATGAAACACCTTCTTCTGTTTTCCATTCTAATGGGAACACAGGAAAACCTAATTTGTCTCCATCTCTTTTTGATAATTTTCCGTTTCCAACTGGTTTTAAAATCAATGGTAAATGTGCAAATTCCGGTGCATCCCAACCAAAAGCTCTGTACAATAAAACGTGAAGTGGCATCGATGGCAACCATTCTTCTCCACGAATTACATGTGAAGTTTCCATTAAATGATCATCTACAATATTGGCCAAATGATAAGTTGGCATTCCGTCACTTTTAAATAATACTTTATCGTCAAGAAGATTGGTCTCAAATTTTACATCGCCACGAATGATATCTTTTAAATGTAAAGTTTCATCAACCGGAGTCTTAAAACGAATAACATAATGTTCTCCATTTGTAATTCGTTTAGAAACTTCTTCTGCAGAAATTACTAAAGATGTATCTAACTTTTCACGATTGTGATGATTATAAATAAATGTTTTTCCTTCTGCTTCATGCTGTTTTCTATGTGCATCTAAAGCTTCGGGAGTATCAAAAGCATAATAGGCCCAACCTGAATTGATCAATTGATCAGCATATTGTTGGTATAATTCCTTACGATCACTTTGTCTGTACGGACCAAATTTTTCATTTTTTCCAACGGTTTCTTCAGGTGCAATTCCTAACCATTCCAGGGCTTCCATAATATAAGCTTCTGCACCTGGAACAAAACGGGTTTGATCTGTATCTTCAATTCTTAAATAAAAAACACCATTGTTTTTTTTGGCAAATAAATAATTAAATAGGGCAGTACGAACGCCGCCAATATGTAAAGGTCCTGTTGGACTTGGTGCAAAACGCACACGAACTTGCTTTGACATTTGTTTAAATTTTGATGCAAAGATACAATTCTAATTAGAGAATTAGAAAATGAGTTTTAATTAGATAATGTCTTACTGGTAGCTTAATTGACTAATTTTCTCATTGATAATTATTTAATTAAAATTACTACTTTTATAGGTTATAATTAAAATAGATTCATCTTGAAAACGACATCTGCTATATATCAAAAGTTAGAGGCTTTTATAAAGAAATATTACACAAACGAATTAATAAAAGGGGGACTTCTTTTTATTGGTTTTGGATTACTGTATTTCTTGTTTACGCTTTTTATTGAATATTTTCTTTGGTTGAAACCCTTAGGAAGAACAATTTTATTCTGGATATTTATAGGAGTTGAAGTTTTTCTTTTGTTCCGTTTTATTTTGTTTCCGATTTTCAAGCTGTTCAAACTTCAAAAGGGAATTGATTATAATCAGGCTTCGGCAATTATTGGAAACCATTTTACAGAAGTAAGTGATAAACTAACAAACTTTTTACAATTATCAGCTTCTGAAAATTCGACTGAAAGTTCAGAATTAATGCTGGCTTCGATAGAGCAAAAAGCAAATTCGCTGCAGCCAATTCCCTTTGGAAATGCTATTAATTTTAATTCAAACAGAAAATATTTACCATTAGCAATTATTCCGATTTTGCTTTTTGCAGTCTTTTATATTTCTGGAAACAGTAATATTATTTCTCAAAGTTTGAATAGAGTGGTGCATTTTAATGCTACATTTTTACCCCCGGCTCCTTTTAAATTTGTTGTTCTAAATCAAAACTTGCAGACAGAACAAAACAAAGATTTTGTTATCAAAATGGAATCTGTTGGAAAGATTGTTCCAGAGAATGTCATGATTCATATTGGTGACGAAAGTTATTTTATGGAATCATCTCAACCAGGAAAGTTTGAATTCAAGATTGAAAAACCAGTTGATAATGTTCAGTTTTCTTTTGAAGGAAATTCGGTTTCATCAGATGAATATGAATTAAAAGTTATTACAGTTCCGTCAATTGCCAACTTCGAAATGGTGTTGAATTTTCCATCTTATTTGAAAAAGAAATCAGAAATAATTCAGGGAACCGGAAATGCAATTGTGCCGGAAGGAACTTTGGTAACCTGGAAAATGAATACACAGGCGACTCAGGAAATCGTTTGGAAGGATGATAATGCTAATTTTAAGTTTAATAAAGCCGAAAACGAGTTTAAATTGGCTAAAAGTATAAGTCAAAATACAGAATATCAAATTCTTACTTCGAATAATAAAGTAAAAAACTATGAGAAGCTGGATTATCAGCTATCTGTGATCAAAGATCAGCACCCAACTATTACTGTTGCGCCTGCACCTGACAGTTTGAAGCTGGATAAAAATTATGTTTTAGGAAGACTGGGTGATGATTACGGATTATCAAAATTACAGATTGTTTATTACGAGAGAAACAAACCACAAACTGCAAAGCGCGGAACCATTCCTGTGAAGCAAGCAGTATTTGATCAGTTTGTTTTTAATTTTCCAAGTAACCTGGCTGTATCAGAAGGAGTGTCTTATGAATACTATTTTGAAGTTTTTGACAACGATGCACCGCATCATTTTAAGAGTACTAAGTCTTCTGTTTTTTCAGACAGAGTTTCTACAACTGATGAAATTCATGATTTAGAATTGCAACAGCAAAATCAAAACATAAATAGTTTAGAGAAATCTTTAAAGAATCAAACCAAACAATTTTCTGAAATGGATAAGATTCAGAATGCAGGAAAAGAAAAGGATAATTTGGAGTTTAAGGATCAGCAAAAAATCAATGATTTTATCAAACGTCAGAAACAACAGGATGAATTGATGAAACAGTTTGCTGAGAAAATGAATAAGAATCTGGATAAATTCAAAGAAGATAAAAAGGATAAAACTGCTGAAGATTTACAAAAGCGTTTAGATAATGCCGATAAGGATTTGGAGAAAAACCAGAAATTATTAGATGAACTTAAGAGTCTAAATGATAAATTAAATAGTGAAGAGCTGTTTGATAAAATGGAAAAATTCAAACAGATCAGTAAAAATCAATCTCGAAATTTAGAACAATTAGTTGAACTAACTAAACGTTTTTATGTAGAAAAGAAAGCTGAACAAGTAGCTGATAAATTAGATAAGCTTTCTGATCAGCAGGAACAGCTTTCAAATAAAGAAAAAGAAAATACTGAAGAGAAGCAAGACGACATCAATAAGTCTTTCGATAAAATCCAGGAAGATTTAAAGGATTTAAAAGATGAAAATAAAACTTTAAAAGCGCCTTTGGATATTCCTTCTGATGCTTCAAAAGAAAAAGATTTAAAAGATGATTTACAAAAAGCTTCTGATGAACTGAATAAAAAAAATACTTCTTCGGCTAAGTCAAAACAGAAAAGTGCAGCTAAGAAAATGAAAAGTATGGCACAGCAAATGGAGTCAAGCATGGAAGGTGGAGAACAGGAGCAACTGGAAGAAGATGTTGCAATGCTTCGTCAGGTTTTGGACAATCTTTTGGCATATTCTTTATCTCAGGAAGAAGTGATGAAACAATTTAAATCAATGAAATTAGGTTCTTCGGCTTATACGAAGAACATAAAAATTCAACAAAATCTGAAACAACAATTCAAACACGTTGATGATAGTTTGTTTGCTTTGTCATTGCGTAATCCTAAAGTTGCTGAAGATGTAACCAAAGAAATTGGAAATGTACAATACAATGTTGATAAAGCAATTGAATCGTTGACCGATGTTCAGGTTCCAAAAGGAGTTTCGCATCAACAATATGCTACTTCATCTGCAAATAAATTGGCCGATTTTTTAAGTGATTTATTAAACAACATGCAAATGTCTATGTCCAGTCCCGGAGCAGGAAAACCAAAACCAGGCGATGGACAAGGAATGCAGCTGCCTGATATTATTCAAAAGCAAAAAGGTCTGGCTGATAAAATGAAAGACGGAATGAAGAAAGGGGATAAGCCTGGAGATAAACCCGGTCAAGGCAAAGATGGAAAATCTGGTGAAGGCAAAGATGGTCAGGGAAAGAATGGACAAGGTGGTAAAAGTGGAGATAAAGGTTCTTCAGGTAAAGATGGTAAAAACGGAAAAGGAGAGAAGGATGGTAAAGATGGAAATGACGGGGAAGGAGATGCTGAAGCAATAATGGAAATTTATAAAGAGCAGGTAAAACTTCGTGAAGCTTTGCAGAAAGAGTTAGCCAAACAAGGATTGGATTCTCAGGGGAGATCTGTAATCGATCAGATGAAACAATCTGAAAAGCAGCTTTTGAATAAAGGTTTTAAGAATGAGAACTTGCAGAGAATCTTAAATATTCAACAAGAACTATTAAAATTAAACAATGCAGTTCAGCAACAAGGTCAAGATACGAAGCGTCAATCTGAAACAAATAAAGCTGAATTTTCTAATCGAACAAATGCTTTACCAAGCTCATTATTGGAATATTTAAACAGTGTAGAGATTTTAAATAGACAATCACTACCTTTGCGCTCGAATTTTAATCAAAAAGTTCAAGAATATTTTAATACAAAATGATCAATTTTAATTACGAAACAGATTTTAATTTAGAAAACGAAGAAGCCTTTTCTGATTGGTTGAGTGCTGTTATTGTTTCTGAAAATAAAAATGAAGGAGAGATAAATTACATTTTTTGTGATGATGAATATCTTCATAAAATTAATGTCGAATATCTAAACCACGACACTCTAACTGATATTATCAGTTTTGATTACACAGTTGGAAACGAATTAAACGGAGATATTTTTGTTTCTGTTGAAAGGGTAAAAGATAATGCTAATGATTTTAATGTTTCTTTTGATGAGGAATTAAAACGAGTTTTAGCCCATGGTATATTACATTATTGTGGATACAAAGATAAAACGGATGCTGATGCAGATTTGATGCGTTCGAAAGAAGATGAAAAGATTTCGATGTTCCACGTGGAACTTTGATTTAAATATCTTTTTTTTAATCTAAGCTAATGTTCCACGTGAAACACAAGTTTAAGTTTTTAAATAATTAGTGTTCCACGTGGAACGTCTTAAGTTTTGATTTTTTATTTCAGAATCGTTCCACGTGGAACAGTTTTTGAAATTGTATTTTTGAAGCGTTCCACGTGGAACAAATAAATTTAAAGTTAATTCTGAGGGCTGACTTAACCAGTTTTTCGGAGAATAATAAAACAAAATGTTTTTAGAAGAATACGATGTTATTGTGGTTGGTGCAGGTCATGCTGGTTCAGAAGCTGCTGCCGCTGCCGCAAATTTGGGTTCAAAAACTTTATTGGTAACAATGAGTTTGCAGAACATTGCGCAGATGTCTTGCAATCCTGCTATGGGAGGAATTGCAAAAGGACAGATTGTGCGTGAAATTGATGCACTTGGCGGGTACTCCGGAATTGTGTCTGACAAAACTGCGATTCAGTTTAAGATGTTGAACAAATCAAAAGGACCTGCAATGTGGTCACCGAGAGTTCAGAGTGACCGAATGCGTTTTGCTGAGGAATGGAGAATGATGTTGGAAGGAACTCCAAATCTTGATTTTTATCAAGAGATGGTGAAAGGTCTGATTATTGAGAACGGAAAAATAAAAGGAATCAAAACGTCTCTTGGAATTGAGATTCGTTCAAAATCTGTTGTCTTGACTAACGGAACATTTTTGAATGGTCTGATTCATATCGGGGACAAACAGTTCGGCGGAGGAAGAGCAGGAGAAAGTGCAGCATACGGAATCACCGAAGATTTGGTTGCCGCAGGTTTTGAATCTGGGAGAATGAAGACAGGAACGCCACCAAGAGTTGATGGACGTTCTTTGGATTATTCTAAAATGAACGAAGAAAAAGGAGATGCAAAACCAGATAAGTTTTCATATTCAGATGTGACTTCGCCCTTGATTCATCAAAGATCTTGTCATATGACCTATACGTCTCTGGACGTTCACGATATTTTGAGATCAGGTTTTGATCGCTCACCAATGTTCAATGGCCGGATCAAAAGTATCGGTCCAAGATATTGTCCTTCGATTGAAGATAAAATAAATCGTTTCGCAGACAAAGAGCGCCATCAATTATTTGTGGAGCCGGAAGGTTGGAATACTTGCGAAGTTTACGTGAACGGATTTTCAACTTCACTTCCTGAGGATATTCAATTTAAAGCTTTGCGTTCAGTTGCCGGTTTTGAGAATGTGAAATTCTTTAGACCAGGTTACGCAATTGAATATGATTATTTTCCGCCAACGCAATTGAAACATACTTTAGAAACAAAGTTAGTGGAAGGTTTATATTTTGCAGGACAAATAAACGGAACGACAGGATATGAAGAAGCGGCATCTCAAGGATTAATGGCAGGAATAAATGCACATTTAAAAGTACATGAAAAAGCGCCATTAATTTTAAAGCGCGATGAAGCATATATCGGAGTTTTGATTGATGACTTAATTACGAAAGGAACAGAAGAACCTTATCGCATGTTTACATC
Source organism: Flavobacterium sp. CF136 (assembly GCF_000282055.1). Classification (GTDB taxonomy): domain Bacteria; phylum Bacteroidota; class Bacteroidia; order Flavobacteriales; family Flavobacteriaceae; genus Flavobacterium. Next base: position 20,348 of record NZ_AKJZ01000040.1, on the reverse strand, counting down.
AAGAGCAGAATACAGAACATTGTTGCGTCAGGATAATGCCGATTTCAGACTAACACCAATGTCACACGAAATTGGTTTAGCTTCTGAAAAGAGATTACGCAGAATGGAACATAAATTGAATGAGTCTGAAAAGATGGTTGCTTTTTTTAAAGAAACAAGCATTTCGATTGGAGAAGCAAATCCTATTTTAGAATCTAAAGGAACAGCAGTTATTTCACAAGGAGATAAAATGTTTAAAGTTTTTTCCCGCCCTCAAATTGATCTGGAAGATATCATGAAGTTTGATAAAGTGAAAGAATATGTTGCGGAGAATAATCTGGATCAGGAAATTTTAGAGCAAGCCGAAATTCAGGTAAAATATTCCGGCTATATCGAAAAAGAAAGAAATAATGCTGATAAGCTAACACGATTAGAAGAAGTTAAAATTCCAGAGAATTTCGATTATAATAAAATCAAATCAATGTCTATTGAAGCAAAACAAAAACTAAGCAAGATTCGTCCTGTAACAATTTCGCAGGCATCAAGAATCAGTGGTGTTTCTCCAAGTGATATTTCGGTATTATTGATTTATATGGGAAGATAGGAAAGTTTTCAGTCTCTGTTTTTTAACAGTTTTGGAACTGAAAACAGAGACTGAAAATTGTTCCACGTGAAACTATTTTAAATTTCTTATTATGAAAATTATTGAAAAAGAAATTCTTTCATTAGAAGAAAAAGATATTTTACGTGAAATTTGGAACAATGAATATCCTGCAAGATTGCATTTGAAAACTATTGAAGATTTTGATCTGTATTTGAATGGACTTTTAAACACAAAACATTATTTGCTGTTTGATGATTCAGATAAAATTAATGGTTGGGCATTTACTTTTTTAAGAGAAGATGAGAACTGGTTTGCCATCATTTTGAATCACGGGATACAAGGAAAAGGAAGCGGTACATTTTTGATTAATGAATTAAAAAAGAATAATCATAGTTTGAATGGTTGGGTTACCGATCATGAAAATGAAGTAAAACAAAATAAGGAATTTTATAAATCTCCAATGCCGTTTTACATTAAAAACGGTTTTACAATTTTGACAGAAACAAGAATTGAAAACGAAAAAATGTCGGCTGTAAAAATAAATTGGACACGCTGAAATAAATACCAATAAAAAAAACAATAACCCTAAAAATGAAATTTTCACTTTTAGGGTTTGCTATAAAATTAAACCAAAATACCTATAATTATAAAATGGACGTTTTAAACAAAAAACATTTTCTTACTGTAAAAGATCATTCAGTTTCTAAAGAAATTTTCGAATTGTATTATGATGAAAATCTGGATATGCTAATTACATCTCCGCAACCTGATTTAGAAAATTTAGGGAGATATTACGAAAGTGAAGATTATATTTCGCATACAGATAACAAACGTTCCTTATTTGAAAAAGCATATCATTTTGTAAAAAATATAGCGCTGAAAAATAAATTGAATTTAATTAATTCCGAGCAATCTCAAAAAGGTAAAATTTTGGATATTGGTGCGGGAACCGGAGATTTTTTATTAACGGCAAAAAATGATGGATGGGAAATTATTGGAGTAGAACCGAGTGCGAGAGCAAAAGAAATTGCTATTGCAAAAGGAATTTCTTTCGTTGATGAAATCAGTATTCTCGAAAATAATTCTTTTGACGTAATTACAATGTGGCATGTTTTGGAACACGTTCCAAATTTAGAATTCCAAATTCAGGAATTGAAGCGTTTGCTAAAACCAACTGGAACATTAATTATTGCGGTTCCAAATTTTAAATCGTACGACGCAAAATATTATAATAAATTTTGGGCGGCTTTTGATGTGCCAATTCATTTTTGGCATTTCTCAAAAAAAGCCATTCAGTCTCTTTTTGAAAAAGTAGATATGAAATTGGAAAAAGTGCTTCCGATGAAATTTGATTCTTTTTACGTGAGTTTATTATCGGAAAAATACAAAACGGGAAAAATGAATTACATCAGTGCGTTTTTTGTGGGATTAAGATCAAATCTTAAAGCCAAGCGAACTTTAGAATATTCATCGCACATTTATGTCTTAAAAAACAAGTAAAAAGTAATTTAAGCACATTTAAGCCAATATTTCCATATAATTGAGGGGAAATGTTGGCTTTTTTTTGAAATCGCCTCTAAAACGCGCTATTAAAGCCGGTTTTAATAGTGTTTGTTTATGGTTGTTTTTCTTTTAATAAGTAAAACTAATATCATAAAATTAGCGCATTTTTTAAACTTTATGTTGATGCTATTTATTTTTTTATATTTTTGTCTTCAATACATTAAAAAAATAGAAATTAAAAAAAATGAAAAAAGCATTAGTAATTATCGCGCTTTCAATTTTAGTTGTTTCATGTAATAAAACAGCAGAAGTTAAGGAAGTAAAAACAGCTTACGTTGATACTTCAGTTTTAATGAAAGAGTACACTGAAGCAAAAGATCTTGAGGCAAAGTATAAAGCTCAGGCAGAAGAAAAAGGAAGACAACTACAAGCTGAAATTACTCGTTTTAAACAAGACGCTGCTAGTTTTCAAAGTCAGGCACAGGCAAACGGTCAGGCATGGGCACAACAAAGAGGAGCTGAATTGCAAAAAAGAGAGCAGCAATTGGGTTATGCTCAACAAGCTTTGTCTCAACAATTGCAACAGGAAAGTGGTGTTGAAATGGATTCTCTTGTAAGCGGAGTTAAAAAATTCATTAAAACTTATGGAAAAGAAAAAGGGTACTCTTATATCTATGGTACCGGTGATGCAGCTTCTATTTTATATGCAGAAGAGAAATATGACATTACAAAAGATATTATTAAAGCTTTGAATGATAAATATAAAGCATCTCCAAAAACTGACGCTAAACCTGCGGTAAAAGAGGGTGAAGAAGCTAAAAAATAAAAAACTAAACTAACTAAATTTTAAAAACCTAAATCTATTATAGATTTAGGTTTTTTCTTTTATAAAAATGCGATACTTTTAGATTTCAATACACGCCAAATGCAAAACGTTTCAGAAGCAGCAGCTTATACACTACAATTTATCAATCAGACGCAAAAGTCGATCTTTCTTACGGGTAAGGCCGGAACGGGGAAAACTACGCTTTTACGCGAAATTATTAACACAACGCATAAAAACACAGTAGTTGTAGCTCCAACGGGAATTGCTGCCTTAAATGCGGGCGGCGTTACTATTCATTCAATGTTTCAACTGCCTTTTTCTGCTTTTATTCCATCTTATGAGGCGAATCCACAGTTTACTGAGACGGTTAAATTCGAAAATAAGGAAACATTGCGCAGACATTTTAAAATGAATAATGTAAAGCGTAATGTAATCAGAAACATGGAATTACTGATTATTGATGAAGTAAGTATGTTACGCGCTGATTTACTTGATGCAATTGACTTTATGATGCAGACTGTCCGAAGGAATTCAAATGCTTTTGGAGGTGTTCAGGTGCTTTTTATTGGAGATTTATTGCAACTGCCGCCAGTAATTCGTGATGAAGAATGGCGAACGTTGCGAAATTATTATAAAGGGAAATTCTTTTTTCATTCGCATGCAATACAGCAAAGCCCGCCATTATACATTGAATTATCTAAAATTTACCGCCAGACTGATGATGATTTTATTTCAGTTTTGAATAATCTTCGTAATAATCAGATTTCAGCTGAGGATATTCAGTTTTTGAACCAATATGTAAAACCGGATTTTGATTTAAAAAACTATCAGGGTTATATCACATTAACTACGCATAATGCCAAAGCAGATTCTATCAACGAGCAGTCAATAAATGATTTAGCCGGAAAAGAGTATTCCTATTTGCCTTTTATAGTAAGTGATTTTCCGGAAAAAATTTTTCCGGTCGAAGAAAATCTTAAGCTGAAAGTAGGTGCACAGGTAATGTTCGTTAAAAACGATTTGTCTTTTGAAAAACGATATTTTAATGGAAAAATGGGCGTTATCAAGTCACTTTCTCCTGAAGAGATTTTTGTGCATTTCCCCGAAGAGAACAAAACGATAGAAGTAGAGAAATATGAATGGAAAAATATTCGTTACAAAGTAAATGAACTCACAAAAGAAATAGAGGAGGAAGTTTTAGGCACATTTGCACATTATCCGATCAAATTGGCGTGGGCAATTACGGTGCATAAAAGCCAGGGATTAACTTTCGACAAAGCTGCGCTCGATGTATCGCAAGTTTTTCTTCCGGGACAGGCATATGTTGCATTATCACGTTTAAGATCTTTAAATGGGCTTATTTTGCTTTCTCCGATGCAGATGAATGGTATTTCTAATGACCAGGATGTCATGGACTATGCGTTGAACAAAGCGACCGATGATGTTCTGAAGAAATCTTTACACTTCGAAACAAAGAATTTTATTCATAACTATTTGATTAACAGCTTTAATTGGACAGACTTGGCTCAGGAATGGCGAAATCATCGTTTTAGTTACAACGAAAATGCTGCAAACTCTGAAAAAACCAAACATGCTATTTGGGCACACAAGCGTTTAGAAACGATTGATCAGCTTATAGATCCTTCACAAAAATTCATTAATCAGCTTAATAAGATTTTTAATAAGGAAACAGTCGATTTGTTTTTTGTCCAGGAAAGAGTAGAGGCAGCTTATGACTATTTTTTCAAACCGATGGATAAATTGGTTATGGATATTTTACAAAAAATGGCTGAAATTCAGAAATTTAAAAAAGTAAAAGAATTTTATGAAGAATTAGCCTTTCTGGATGACTTGCAGACTAAAGCTGTTTTACGATTGATGAAAGCTAAATTATTGATTGAAATTGTTGTGGCGGGAGAAACCATCTGCAAAGAAAAATTGACTTCGTCAGTTATTAAAAATTTCAAATCAAATAAGCTCGAAAAGATTCGTGAAGAATTTAAAATGACCAATACAGACATTTTTAAATCAGATGAACCGGTTATTCGGTATACTTCAAAAAAACTGGATAAAAATGAACCAAAAGCTGTCAAAAAAACGACTGTTGAGGAAACATATGATTTATGGATCGAAAAGAATTCAGTTCAGGATATTGCCCGAATTCGAAAACTTACCGCGCAAACTATTGAAACGCATTTGGTTAAATTAATTCAGGCTAAAAAAATCGAACTTTCTGATGTTCTTCCATATGATAAAATATTGGCTCTGCGTGAAGCCTTTCAGTTTTATCAGGAAGAATCCCTAAATGGATTGAAAGAAAAACATGGTGACAAATTTACCTGGGATGAATTGAAAATGTTTAAAGCCAGTATAAATTGATTACTTTCAATGCTGAGTGTTCCACGTAAAACACGAATTAATAATTAATTTATATGAAAATGAAATCAAAAATCATATGTCTTTTTCTTCTGGTTTTTTCAGCAAATTTTGTTGTCGCCCAGGAATTGAAAAAAGAATATCAAAAAGGGATTATCTATTTTATTGACTGTGTAAAAAAAGATAAAAAAGAAGCTGTTGCTGAATTGGTTAAATATCCATTTAAGAGAGAATATCCGATTCCGGTAATTAAAAACAAAACAGAATTTATTAAAAGATACAATGAAATTTTTGATATTACGCTAAAGGATAAAATCATAAAATCTAACCCTGCCAAAGATTGGGAACAAGTGGGATGGCGTGGAATTATGCTCAATAATGGAGATATGTGGATTGATGAAGATGGTCGTTTGATCGCTATAAATTACCAATCAAAATTGGAGAGTGACCTGAAAGTAAAACTGATAAAAGCAGAACAAAATGCTGTACACTCTTCTTTAGCTAAATTTGAAGAACCGGTTTGTGTTTTGGTTACTTCTAAATTCAAAATCAGAATTGATGATTTAGGAAATCAAAATTACAGATATGCTTCCTGGTCTCAAAACCAGAAGATGAGTGAAAAGCCTGATTTAGTGATAACTAATGGAAAGTTTGTTGCTGATGGAACAGGAGGTAATCACCATTATGATTTCAAAAGAGGACAATATCTTTATGAATGTTACATTGCACCCTTGCGAGAAAAAGAAGCTTCCCCAGCAAGTTTAACTATTTATAACAAAGAGAATGTAATACTTTCTCAGGATGCCAGGATAGTTTCAGAATAAAAAAACCTATTCGTTGAGAATAGGTTTTTTTAAGTTTTATAATTTTTGAATTAAAATCCAGGCATCAGGATTTTCAGCCTTTTGGATTTCTCTTTGGGCATTTTCGGCTTCAGCCATAGTGGCATAACTTCCGTATAAAACCGGGAATAATCCGTGTTTGTTTTCTCCAAGCATTCGGGCTTCGTAACCATTTTTTATTAACTGATTGTATGCTTTTTTTGCGTTTCGTTCACTTCTATAAGCACCAGCAATTATATGGTAAGGCAGCATAGATTTTTCATCTGTTTTTGCCGTATCAACAGAAAGGGTAACTGCAGGTAAAGGGTTTTGAATTAAAAAAGTTGCTTCCTGAATTTTATTCTGTACTTTTTTCTGAACAGCACTTTCAACTATAAGTGTTTGTGTTGCTATTTGATTTTGATATAAAGGGTAGCCAATACTTCCGGTAATTCCTAATGTCAGTACAAATACGGCAGCATATTTCAAATACGAATTTGAAGATTTTTTACTTTCTTCAGGATATAGTGCTGCAGTTTTACCTTGTTCGATTGATTCAATTTTCTTTTCGAAAATTTCTCTTTTTACCAAAGGCGAAATAAACGGGCTTAATCCGAAAGAAGTTGACAGGTAATTGTTTTGATCAGTTGGAAAGAAAATTAGATTGTTATCCTCATTCAAACCAATTTCACCAATATTTTTTAAATATACTATTCCGTTTTCTTCCAACGTTTTTTTCCAGCTTAAAACCTCAAATGCTATTGCACTTACGGCAAACCCGTATGAAGTTTTTTCTGCATGAGCAATATGATTTGCCAGCAAACCATCATTGTTTTTGATTTGACTGTTAAAAGAGATCATTTTTTTAGGTGGAAAAAACGAATTTGTGCTTTCATTAAGCTGTGCCGACTGAGTTTCAGACAAGAATGCTCCAAACCCGGGAACCGTTACACACTGATAACGATACAATAACTGCGAGATGTAAGTTTCGATTTTCATAGTAACAAAGTTATGCATCCAATATAGTTATCAAAATTTTATTCACAATTTTTATTAACAATTCACATGTTTTTATAGACAATTAGTTTTCAGTAAGTTAAATATTTTAAGCAATTTTATAAATCGACGAAGATATCTTTAAATTTTTATTTTTGAAAGAATTTACTTCTAATTCATATATTTGTCGTTTTAAAACAAATCCTGTTTTTAAGAATTATCATCCTTTAAAAAATTATATACGCCATGTCAGAACAAGATTTATTTTACTTATTAGCCTTGCTTCGGGTGGAAGGTGTTGGAGACATTATGGCTAAAAAATTATTAGCAAATTTTGGTAGTGCCGAAGAAATTTTTAAGACCAAAACGAACCAAATTGCTGCTATAGATGGGGTTGGCTCAGTATTGCTGAAAAACATAAAAGATAAATCAGTCTTTGAAAAAGCAAATCAGGAGCTTCAATTCATCATAAAAAACAATATAAAAACATCATTTTTTCAAGATGAGAATTATCCTGAACGCCTTAAACATTGTATTGATTCGCCTGTTCTTATTTTTTCGTCAGGCAATATCAATTTAAAAAACAGAAAAATAATAAGTATTGTTGGCACACGACAAATAACCTCGTACGGAACAGAATTTTGTAAAAATTTAATTGAAGACCTGGCTCCGCTTGATCCAATAATAGTTAGTGGTTTTGCATATGGTGTTGATATTGTGGCCCATCAGTTTGCAATGGAAAACAAACTGCAAACAATAGGCGTTTTGGCACATGGTTTAAATCAGATTTATCCAAAAACACATAAAAAGTACATGTCAAAAATGGAAGAAAATGGTGGTTTTATAACCGAATTTTGGAGTTCAACCAATCCTGACAAAGAAAATTTTGTGCGACGAAACAGAATAGTAGCTGGCATGACTGAAGCAACAATCGTAATAGAATCAGCAGATAGGGGAGGCTCGCTTATTACAGCCAATCTGGCAAACGATTACAATCGTGATGTTTTTGCCGTTCCCGGACGTGTAACAGACAAATACAGTCAGGGATGTAATCAATTGATAAAAATCCAGAAAGCAAATGTATTAACCAGTGCCGCCGATTTGGTTTATATGCTCAATTGGGATATCGAAAACAAATCTAAACCGGTTCAAAAACAACTGTTTGTAGATTTAGAATTAGAGGAACAAAAAATCTACGATTATCTGCTTAAAAACGGAAAAGAATTGTTGGATATTATTGCACTACAATGTGAATTTCCTATCTATAAAATATCAGGAATGCTATTGAATATGGAGCTTAAGGGTGTAATCAGACCTTTGCCGGGGAAATTGTTTGAGGCTATCTAGAGTAAAAAAGTTACCACGAATTACACGATTTGTACCGATTTAATTATCAAAAATTTGTGTAATTCGTGGCTAAAAAATAGTTTTATTTTCCGAAACCAAGTTTCTCGCGGACTCTTTCTAAGACCCCATCAGCAATAACTGAAGCTTTTTCTGCCCCTTTTTTTAAGAGTGCATCAACTTCTTCAAGATTGTTAATATAGTAATTGTATTTCTCTCTCTCAGTTTTAAATTTTTCTGTAATCAATTCAAACAAAGCTTGTTTGGCGTGACCGTAACCATAATTCCCGCCTAAATAATTAGCCCTCATTTCGGCAATCTGAACTTCAGTTGCTAATAATGAATAAATCGCAAAAGCATTACAGGTATCCGGATTTTTAGGTTCTTCAAGAGGTGTGCTGTCAGTTTCAATACTCATTACCTGTTTGCGAAGTGTTTTATCGTCCAGGAAAATATTGATAATATTATTGGCCGATTTGCTCATTTTTCCACCATTGGTACCGGGAATCAACATACTGTCTTCCTGAATTTTAGCTTCAGGGATTACAAATGTCTCTCCCATTTGATGATTGAAACGTGAAGCAACATCACGAGTAATTTCTAAATGCTGTAATTGGTCTTTACCAACGGGAACAAACTCGGCATCGTATAATAAAATATCAGCGGCCATTAACATTGGGTATGTAAAAAGACCTGCATTTACATCATCTAAACGATCTGATTTGTCTTTGAAAGAATGTGCTAAAGTCAAGCGTTGAAACGGAAAAAAGCAACTTAAATACCAGGTTAATTCTGCAGTTTGAGCTACATCAGATTGTCTGTAAAAAGTTACTTTGTCAGGATTTAAACCACAAGCAAGCCATGCTGCTGCTGTGCTATATGTATTTTCTCTTAATGTTTTACCATCTTTTATTTGTGTAATTGAATGTAAATCAGCAATAAACAAAAAAGATTCGTTTGCAGGATTATTTGATAATTCGATTGCAGGTATAATTGCCCCTAATAAATTCCCTAAGTGTGGTGTTCCGGTACTCTGAACGCCGGTAAGTATTTTTGCCATTCTATTGTTTTCTTAACCGCAAAGATTGCATGTTTTTATGAAAAATTTGTCGGTTTATTTCAAATTTGTATTCTTTATGATTCGCAAAGTTAATTCTTTTATGAAAATTCACCTCCGATTTCTTACATTTGAAACCATGAAAGGAATAAAAATTATTTTTTGGGTTATCTGGCGCATTTGGTTTTATATCTTAATGGCCATCCCGATATTGATTATGCTGCCATTTTTGTTGATTTCTATTATAACCGAAAGTGGCTATCCGTATTTTTTTAAAATGGCTCGTATCTGGGCAAAATTCATTCTTTTCGGAATGGGTTTTTATTACAAAACTAAACGTGAGCAAAAATTAGAAAAAGGTAAAAGTTATATGATTGTTGCTAACCATACATCAATGTCTGACATTATGCTGATGTTGGCTGTGGTTAGAAATCCATTTGTTTTTGTTGGAAAAAAAGAACTTTCGAAGATTCCCTTGTTTGGTTTTTTCTATAAACGTACCTGTATTTTGGTTGATAGAAATTCTTCGAAAAGTAAAAATGAAGTTTTTAAAAGAGCTCAAAATCGCCTGAATCAAGGATTAAGTATTTGTATTTTTCCTGAGGGAGGAGTCCCTGATGATGAAACAATTTTGCTGGATGAATTTAAAGATGGTGCTTTTCGTTTGGCAATTGAACATCAAATTCCGATTGTTCCAATTGTTTTTGCCGATAATAAGGAGCGCTTTTCGTATACTTTTTTAAGTGGAAGTCCTGGAAAAATGCGGGTAAAAGTACTTTCTTTTATTGAAACCAAAGGACTGGGAGCAGAAAGAAGAAAAGATCTTCGTGATCAAACCAGACAATTGATTTACAAAGGATTGCTTCAATTTAAGAAAGCAGATCAGGATTAATAAATTGTATAAAAATCTAAACCCGGCATATGTTTGACGACATGCCGGGTTTTCTTTTGAATTTAAAACCCCTTTTAATATTCAAAATTTATCGATGAATTATTTTTTCTGAAATAAATCGTAACACTTTTTTAAATTTTAATTTTGTTTTTTTACGGTTTTTATTAAACAACACTTCTAATTTTTCTTTCATGATCAAAAATATTAACAGTTGATAATAAAGAGTTTGTTCAAACTCAAGTTAACGTATAATACTATAGACTATTAAAAATGAAAAAGGTTGCGTAAAAAAGTATAAAATTCTTAAAAAATAATAAAAAACCGTTAGCACTAAAAACAAAACTAACGGCTTTTTATTTAAAACAATCAACCAAATTTACTTTAAAAACCTTTAAAAATGGGTACTTATGACAATACCATTTTAAATTTTATGTATGTTAATTTATAAGATGAGGTTATTTCAAAAAGGTTGCGTTAAAAATGTGTTTTTTTTTAAAATAAACCCCGACAAGTTTCAAAAACTTGTCGGGGTTATAAATAAAGTCTTTATTCTAAGACTTTTAAAGTTTTAAGCGTTAGCCAATTCTTTTATATGTGCTTTAATTTTTGCTTCCAGTTCATCAGCTAATTCAGGATTGTCTTTAATTAGTGATTTTACTGCATCACGTCCTTGTCCTAATTTTGTTTCCCCGTAACTAAACCATGATCCTGCTTTTTTAACAATCTCAAATTCAACAGCTAAATCTAAAATTTCCCCAGTTTTAGAAACTCCTTCTCCGTACATAATGTCGAATTCTGCAGTTTTAAAAGGTGGAGCTACTTTATTTTTTACCACTTTTACTTTTGTTCTGTTTCCGATAACATTCTCTCCATCTTTAATTTGAGATGAACGACGAATATCTAAACGTACAGAAGCGTAGAATTTTAAGGCGTTACCACCCGTTGTTGTCTCCGGGTTTCCGAACATCACACCTATTTTCTCTCTTAACTGGTTGATGAAGAAAACGGTACAATTTGTTTTACTAATCGTCCCGGTTAATTTTCTTAAAGCCTGAGACATCAAACGTGCATGAAGACCCATTTTCGAATCACCCATTTCACCTTCGATTTCACTTTTTGGAGTTAAGGCTGCAACAGAGTCAATTACTACAATATCAATTGCACCAGAGCGAATTAAGTTTTCAGCAATTTCTAAAGCCTGCTCCCCATTGTCTGGCTGAGATATGATTAAATTCTCGATGTCCACACCTAATTTTTCAGCATAATTTCTGTCAAAAGCATGTTCAGCATCTATAAAAGCGGCAATTCCTCCTGCTTTTTGAGCTTCGGCAATTGCGTGTAATGTTAATGTAGTTTTACCAGACGATTCAGGTCCGTAAATTTCTATGATTCTTCCTCTAGGGTAACCATTTACTCCAAGAGCTAAATCTACTCCAAGAGAACCTGAAGAAATAGTCTCTACTTCTACAATGGCTTTGTCGCCCATTTTCATTACGGTTCCTTTTCCGTAAGTTTTATCTAGTTTGTCAAGCGTAAGCTGTAGCGCTTTTAATTTGGCATCTTTTTCTGAACTCATCTTTTCTTTTTCTTTTTCTTTCATCTAAGTTTTTATAATTTTTTTTGAAAACAAATCAGAAAAATGAATAACTTCCTGATTTAGATTTATATGGGCTTGTAATTTTGTAAAAATACTTCTTTTTTTTGAAGTAGCAATTAAATTCAGTGTCTTAAAAAGTAAGGTTTTTAAGATATAAATAAAGCTTTTAATTCTGTTGCTTCTTCGGGTTTTATCTTTCCGGCCAATAACAAACTTAATTGTTTACGACGTAATGCGGCATCAAAACGTTGTATTTCAAGTTCGGTTACAGGTGCAATTGGCGGTACTTCAACAGGTCTTCCGGTATCATCGACAGCAACAAAAGTATAAATGGCTTCGTTGGCTTTGGTTCTGTTTCCGGATTCGCGGTCTTCTACCCAGACATCTATAAAAACTTCCATAGAACTTTTAAAAGATCGTGATACTTTTGCTTCAACAGTAACAACACTCCCAAGTGAAATTGCTCTGTTAAAGGCTACGTGATTTACTGAAGCCGTAACTACAATTCGACGTGAATGTCTTCGTGCTGCTATGCTTGCTGCACGGTCCATTCTGGCTAATAATTCACCGCCAAAAAGGTTATTCAAAGGATTTGTTTCGCTCGGTAAAACTAAATCGGTTAAAATAGTCAGAGATTCTGAAGGGTGTTTTGGATTCATTTTTCTTGATAAAATTTTATTTTTTTGTCACGGATTTCACTAATTAAACAGATTGTAGAAAATTAAAAAAAATCTTAAAATCAGTAAAATCTGTGGCTTTTTTTTAAATAATTGCGGTTGATTTAATTCAACCAATAAACGGCCATGACGGCAGGAATAAAATATATAACAATGGTTCTTGCACCATCATAATCTTTGGCTAATCGCTGACCGAAAAGCATCATTAACAAACAAATACAAGAAAATACAGCACCGTAAAAACCAAATTCACTACCACTGTTAAGCAGTAATTGAATTGCGCCTACAACGCATAAAATTCCGGAAATTAATTCTAAAACTAAAAGATGAAGCAGGGCAAGCGGCACCTGATTTTTTAGAATTGTCTTGGCAAAATGTTCTTTAAGCCAGGAAACATTATCTTTCCAGTAAAAAATTTTCTCATAACCTGATTGTAAAAACGTTAAGGCTAAAAAAGCTAAAAGCAAAATTGAGGCAACATTATTCATTTTAAAACTATTTTTTATGAATTAAACGTGTGAGTTTTATGGATAAATCTGTCAAAATTATTTTCGCATTTCCGTTTCTTTCAATGTGATACATAGCATCAGAAAGTTCTTTAAAGATATCATGGATGTTGTTTCCGTTTACAAAAGGCGCAAAATTTTCCAATTTAAATTTATCGACTTTCGGTTCAATGTATACTAAACCGGGTGCCTGATAATTTAATAAAAGTGCCTGTCGGAACATTTCAATACAAAACTGAATGAATTTTTTCTGGCTTTCACGACCAAGTGCAGCAATTTCTTCACTCCAGGAAATCAAATCCTGAATAGCAGCTGCATTTCCTTTAGCTCTGAAAGCTGCGCGAACCCAATTGACAAACCATTGCTCAAAAGGATATTCAGAATCGTCTTCTTTTAATAAAGAAAGTGCTTTATTAAAATTTCCCTGTGCCTGATGTGCAATTTTTAAAGCTAAATTCTGATCTGTATTTTCCTGAGAAACCAAAGCTCCTGCAATTACTTTTTCCGGTAATCCGTTAAAATGAATTACCTGACAACGAGAACGTATGGTTTGTATGATATCTTCTTCGTTTTCAGAAATCAGAATAAAAATAGTTTTATCTGAAGGTTCTTCCAAAAGCTTTAATAATTTATTTGATGCAGCAATATTCATTTTATCGGCCATCCAGATAATCATAATTTTATAACCGCCTTCGTAAGATTTTAACGAAAGGGATTTTAAAACTTCCTGCGCATCTTCGACCCTGATTTCGCCCTGTTTATTTTGAACGCCCAAAATTTTATACCAGTCAAATAAACCTCCATAAGGCATTTCCTGAATAAATGTTCGCCAGTCCTGAATAAAATCTAAACTTTTCGGTTTGGTTTTAACATCCTCGGTCGTTACTGTTGGATAAATAAAATGTAAATCGGGGTGTGAGATATTTTGAAATTTCAGATTGCATGAATCATTTCCATTTGTATTTTCATCGCCTGTATTGTTACATAAAATATATTGCGCATATGCAATAGCGGTTGATAATGTGCCACTTCCTTCCGGCCCAATGAATAATTGAGCATGCGGAATTCTTCCGGAAGCTGCACTTTTTATCAAGTGGCTTTTGATGTAATCCTGACCTAAAATTTGTGAAAATTGCATGAAGCAAAGATATAAGAAAATGAGTGAGTCAAAAATAGTATTATTAAACTTTAATTTTCTGTCTTTATTTTCAAATAAAATTGTTCATTTAAATTTAAATTGTTTGTTATTTATCTGGCAAGTTTTGTCAACATTGAGATTGTTCTCAAGAGATATTAAGAATTTTTTGTTAATAGTTTTTTAATAATTTGCTCAAAAACAAGCTTTTTTTTGGTTATCATACTGAACAAATTATTAGTTTTCATCTTGAAAAATAAATAAAAATCTTACAGGAATAATTTTTAACAATATTGATAAAACTGCTGTGAAACTCATATTTTACCCGACTTCAATTCTGTTTTTAAGTTTTTTTTAAGACTTTTTTTCAAAAAAAAAAATATTAAAGTTGCAGATTAACTTAATTTATATATTTTTGTTTTCATCAACAACAAACTTTTTAATAAGAATCTATGAAAGGGAAAATTATTTTTTTAAGTGTATTTTTTTTACTGACTACAGGGGCAATTTCAGCCCAAGCTAAGAATGCTCCACGAAGTATCATTAGTACTACAGCTCTTATTCGTAAATATCACGATCAAAAAGAATTGAGTGGAATGCAAAAGGGAGAATTATTAGAGTTATACATTGAGCGCATTAAAGTATTGGTTAAAACCCTGCCTTATATTGCTTTGGTTACTAAACCGGGTGTTACTATGGCTGACTTAGGTATTCCAGACGATAATGAACATAAAAAAGCTTTAGATAATCAAGCTATAGGAACTACGACATTCTTAGACACTACTGTTGATTTTCAAAGAAAAATGATGCCATATTCGGACAAAGCCAATTTAATTGCAGCAATTTTATTTTACGAAGGAACATTGAAATCTTTACATGAATTCAACGAATTGAATGAAATGTAATTTCAGATATTTTTAAAACCTTTTTTAAAATGTTTACGTATATGGATTAAATTTCAGTTAACATTTTAAAAAAGGGTATTAAAAAATAACTCGTTCGATGTCTTCTTAATTTTTTAGAAACACGGAATGAGTTTTTTCATTTACGCATGCCCAAATTTACGCATACCCAAATTTATTATTAACCCTAATACCCCCTTATCATGAAAAATTTTACTCAGATTATCTGCATTCTTTTGACAGTTACCAGTATGAGTGCTCAACAAGAGAAAGGAATTATGGGCTACAACAATTGGTTAAATAACTGGACCGAATTTAAGCCTAACAAAGTTGAATATGGAGAAGCTAACCAAATTTTAGCCGGAAATATTTCTACAAACACAAAACTACTTAAGAAGAATGTTTATGTTTTGCAGGGCAATGTTTATGTAACCAATAACGCTGTTTTAACAATTGAACCAGGAACATTAATTATTGGTGATTTTGATACTAAAGGAACATTAGTAGTTACTAAAGGAGCATCAATTATTGCTGATGGTTTAGAGACAGATCCAATTGTATTTACCTCAAACCGCAGCCAGAAAAAAGCTGGTGACTGGGGAGGTTTAGTAATTCTTGGCGATGCTCCAATTAATAAATTTGGTAATGTTGGATCTTATAATTTAGACCTTGACCCTACACTTACTACTTATGGAGGTGATAATGCTGCAGGAAATTCAGGGATTTTGAGATTTGTCAGAATCGAATTTGCTGGTAAAAAAGTAAAAGGCGCCGGTAGTTTCAATGGATTGACTCTTGCAGGTGTTGGAAATAAAACAATTTTAGATAATATAATGGTTAGCTATTCTGCGGGAGATTCATTTGCTTTCTTTGGTGGAGATCTTAATGCAACAAAATTAGTTTCTTATAAATCTATCAATGATGATTTTAAATTTACTCAGGGAATACAATGTCGTTTGCATAATTCTCTAGCCGTAAGATCTTCATATTTATCAAGTAATAAAGATGGATCTCGTTGTTTAGAAGTTGCATCTTACGAGAAAAAAAGTGAAACAGATTTTACTAAAAAACAAACTTTAGTTATTGCATCAAATATTACAATGCTTAACGACAGCGAAAATATTAATGCTGATATTCAGTCAGGTTTAGTAAAAGAAGCGATTTATATTGCAGAAAATGCTTCACTTGAAATAAAACGCAGCGTAATTTCAGGATTTAATCCAGCAGTTTTATTAGATAGTAAAACAGAAATTAATGATGCCAATCTTAAGAAAATTAAATTTGAAGAAATGTATTTTAACTTATGTAAAGGAAACATCTTTACAGAGTTCAATTCTAATAATGAAGATTTAGAGAGTTGGTATGGTAATAGCGTGTTTTTTAACGTATATTCTCAAAGTGATAACAAAGAAACTTTTATAGATATTTTTAATCCAAAAAAGCCAGATTTCAGACTTCAATTAGGAAAAATTACTGCATCAAGCGGTAATAGATAAATAAATTTAGATTTTTATTTCAAAAGCGTAAATTTTTTTATTAATAAAAGTCCCCAGACAATTTATGTATACGTCTTAGAAAGGACCCAAATAAAGATCAAATAAAATGGCCCCAAATATTAAAAAGTATTTTATTTATACAGCATTTTTGGTTTTCCCTTTATCGATAAGTTTATTTGCTCAAAGCAAAATTGAAAAACCTATAAATTCAATTATTGCTATTGATCAGGTATTAACGATAAAAAATCTTAACCAATCATTGGCACCTACGCCTGCAATTAATTTAGACAATTCTAAACAGTTTATAGTAGAGCTATCCATCCCCAAGGATAGCTTTGCTGTAGTCACTGCCGGAATTGATAAATCGAAACCCAACGTACCATCAGATAAAACATCAAAAAAAATCATAACGTATTATTCTGCGCTTGCAAAAGATATTATTGAAAATTATAAGTATGATTTTTCTGAAACGTTTATTGATATTTTGTTTTTTGAAGATATAGACTTAGCCAGAATTCGTACTATATGATGAAAAAAACTACTCTTTCCCTGATAAAATTTTCACTTTTTTTAGGAGTATTTTTATTTACAGTTTCCAAATCTTCTGCACAGGTAATATCACCAAGTAAATTGGATGTTATAAATATTTGTGCTGGAGATATTGTTGGAAACGCCCCTTTTAATGAGTATTTTGTAAGTTTTACATATACTGATTTCCCGGCTGATGTTGTTTTTGATGTAGAATTAACTGATGAAAATGGAGTTTTTTTAGCTTCTCCTATTCTTGCTACAAAATTGGAAACAACCAATCAATCTGCTACACAACAAACAATAAAATTTGCTATTCCTGTCGGAATAAAAGGCTCAGATAATTATAGCTTAAGAATTAAAAGTAATAAAACAGTTAATAGCCAAAGACTACGAAATTTTGCTAACGTTACTTCTTTTACTATTTATTATAAAGACTATGTAAAATCATTTTCAATTAATAATCAAATTGCTAACGCTACTATTTGTTCCGGAGGGAGTTTTACGCTTTCTGTTGATAACCCTACTCCAGGTACTATTAATTCATCTCCCGCCAATTATCCTAATATTAAATATAAATGGTATAAAGACGATGTAATAATTGCAGGTCAAAGCGGTAAAGAAGTAACCATTAATTCTGCAGGTAACTATTATGCAGAATTAGATTATGGACAGTGTTCTGACGTTAATTTTGGCTCAAATCGAGTTACAGTTACAAGTTCTTCCGGTTCTGGTTCAGTAACTATAGATTCAAGTTTAGGAAATCCTTTTTGTTCAAATGGAGGGAACACTGTTTTAACAGCAACTTCCGGAAATAGTTATGTATGGAGAAAAGATGGTGATATAATATCAGGTGTAACCGGCCGCACGTATAGCACTAACGAATCCGGCGTTTATACTGTTGATGTTGACTTTGGAGGATGTAAAGCTTCAGGAAGTATCGATTTGAAGAGTAATAGTTTTGTAAGCAGCCTTAACGTTCCGGAAACAAATGATATTAATACTGATGCTCAGGAGACTTTAAACGTTGTTGTTACAACTGATGCCGTAAATCCTACATATCAATGGTATCGTGGCAGTTCTGCCATTTCAGGCGCCAATTCAAATACTTACACAGTAACCAGTAGAGGAGATTATAAAGTAAAAATTACTCAAGCTTCTGGTTGTGTTATTGAACAAGAGTTACCTTTTACAGTTACATGTAATAATTGTGAAGTACCAGATGCATTAGTAATTCCAAATATTGTTAAATTGAGCGGTAATGTTCCATATTGGAATATTCCCGATATATATATAAATGATGCGACTAAAGTAATCATTATAAGTTCTAATGGAGATAAGGTTCTGGACGTTGTCAATTATCAAAATGATTGGCCGCAAACTGAAATAGATTTTAAAAATATAAATCCGGTATATTACTATGTCATTCAAGGCGATGCAGGTGAAAAAAAAGGATCAATAACGGTGATAAAATAATATGAGGAAATTTTTACTATTCTTAACTTTATTTTACGGTTCAATACAATTACTCTATTCTCAGGATACAAATGAGAATGGAGTTGTTTCGTTTTCGTTACCTATTAGAAATTCTTTAAAGTTTAACAGATATTTAATTAACCCTACATTCAGTTTTGTTAGGGAACAAAACCCATATGTGAGTTTTTATAATAAAAGACAATGGGTTGGATTTGATGATTCACCAAATACCTATTTATTTAATTACTCTGGCCGTTTAAGAGAAAATGATGCTTATGCAATTGGGTTATTTCAACAAAATTACGGTTTAATGACTGTTTTTGGCGGAGTTGTCAATTTTGCCCATAACATTGTTTTGCAGGAAGACAGTAATTTGACCTTTGGTCTAAATGTTGGAGCTTATAAAAGTGGATTAAATAAAGGAAAAATTATATCTGATGATACCAGTATAGGAAATGATTTTCCTTCTTATACACTTCTTACTGTAAATCCAGGGATCAATTACGGAACAGCTTTTCTTGATTTTGGAGTATCGATGAACAACCTGGTACTGTATAATTTTGGTTCGGGAATGGTAAAAGATGACCCGGAAAAAGGTATTGAATTGCACGCAATGTATACAGGATACATAGATAGTTATGGCTTTTTTAATGAAAGTAAATTTTCAGCAATTGTAAAATCAGAAGTAAAAAAGGATAATACTATAATTTCAGGTCTTGCTGTACTTACCATTCCACAAGGAGTATGGGCTCAAGCAGGTTATAATACGTTATATGGAATTTCAGGAGGTTTTGGTCTTAATATCACTAAAAGTATTGCAATAGAATATAATTACGAAAGAGGATTCGGGAATTTTACCAACCTTGGTGCTTCCCATGAGTTTACCATTGCATATAAATTTAAAAACACAAATTACTATTATGGTGATGATGATGAAGGTTCTTTAATAGATACTTCTAAACCAAAACCAGTAATGGCAAAAAAATCAACCGGACCAATTACGAGAGTAGATGGTGCGACAAAAGCAAAATTAGCTGCAGAAGCTAAAGCCAAAGCAGATGCAGAAGCATTACAGGCAAGATTGGCAGCTGCAGAAAAAGTTAAGGCTGATGCCGAAGCTGCTAAAGCGAAACTTGCGGCTGATGCAAAAGCCAAAGCTGATGCGGAAGCACTAAAAATTAAATTGGCCGCAGATTCTAAAGTAAAAACCGATGCCGAGAAAACTAAAGAAAAATTAATTGCTGATGCAAAAGCAAAGGCTGATGCAGAAGAAGCAAAACGTAAAGCTGAAGCTAAAGCTAAAACTGAAGCAGCAGATTTACAATCTATTATAGCTGCTGATGCCAAAGCTAAAGCAGATTCTGATGCCCTACAAGCAAGGCTGGCTGCTGAAGCGAAAGCGAAAGCTGCAGCTGCAGCTAAAACTAAAGCTGCAACTGATGCAGCAAATAAAGCAAAAGCAGCAGCAGCTGTTAAAGAAAGAGCGGCAGCGTTAGCAGCAGAAAAAGAAAGATTGGCAGCAGAAGCAAAAGTTAAAGCCGATGCAGAAGCAAGACAAGCAAGAATTGCTGCGGAAGCTAAAGCCAAAGCCGATGCAGAAGCATTACAAGTTAAACTAGCTGCAGATGCTAAA
>NZ_AKJZ01000039.1 GCF_000282055.1 Flavobacterium sp. CF136 | reverse complement strand
AAATCAAATTTTTCATATTTGCCAGGATTAGGAAATTTTCCCTGTTTTATAAAAATAATATTTGGAAACTTAAAGTCTTTTAAAGTCCAGTAATCTCCTTTTATCCAATGGTCTGTTATGTATTTATTTTCGTATTTACTTCTCATTTTTTCCCAATTCTTCTTATCATATAAAGGCTCATTAACTCCTTCATTCCTTTCATATTTATTAGTATAAGGTTCGAAGTAAATCTTCCCTTTAAAGATGTCAATGGTTACATTATTATTAATTTTTTCCTGAATAATCATAATTTTGTCTGAATCTTTCAAATTCAAACTTGAAATATAATCATTAATAGGAGCGTTTCGATCCTTATTTACAGAACAACTAAAAAGAAGTTGTGATATAATAAACAGGCATAATACTTTTTTCATAATCAGTTTAATTACAAGGTTTTCCTATTGGGATTTGTTGTTGCGCGGTACCTGCACCTATTGTATTGCCAGTTTGCTCAGAAGCGAGCCTATTATCAATTCTCAATCTTTCTGCAGTTTCTGCTGGAAATTTTTTCTCATAAATGGGAGCATCTCTCAACCCTCCCCAAGCTAAATCAGTATAAATTTGATCAGGCTTTTCTCCACTTGGTACAGCTACTCCAGTTTGAAATTCTTGCAAAGCAGCACCAATAGCTTCTACATAAGTATTAGCCATTTCTTCATGATGTTTATTTTCTGTGTTTTTTGGATATTTTGTATCTACATAAGTCTGAAAAAGTACTGGAAACTCATTAAATACAGCAGGATTTTGTGAACTATCATAATCATCTACTAAGCTCATAAAAAAAGCATGGGTTATCTCATGCAATATGTTGGCTGCTTTATATAATTGAGTAGATGAGGTATAAGCTTCATTATTTATAATGGTAGTATAATTGTTTTTACTATTTCTTGTAGTATATGCTGGCTTAATTCCTGCATCTCCAGAAACAATATTAAGATTATAGACCGTATTAGCTCCTAATTTTGTAAATATATTTGCAATATCACAATTGGATGCGATTTTTAACTCTGCTAAAATTGCCTTCGGACAAGGGTCTAATTCTGCATCATTTATATAATCTTCAATGAGCTCTGCATCACTTAATGGTGCCCCTTCACCGCCACCTCCACCATCCGGAGGTGCTTGTTCATCAGTACGTCCGGAACCATCACATTGCCACCAGGTATATAATAATCTTTCTTCTCCTGTTTCTCTATCTACCGCAAACGTCCCCCAAAGCTCACAAGCGTTGGATTTACTGGTTATTGAACTTTTTTTACTTTTTATTGGTTTTTTACCGTTATCTGAAGTTAATCTATTCTCCATATCGTATAAATGATAGCGATTTATATTCAAACTCATTACATCAGAAGAGAAATAAACCTTTAAGTTATAATCAAAGGTGCTATCATATTTTTTCTTAATAATAAGTAGATGTGAGTTAAAGTACAGTGGCTTATCCCAATTATTAATATCTTTTACAGATACAGGATTATCTGATATTAAAGATACTAATATAGTGTCATTTTTAAAACTTGCATTTTTCCAATCCGGGGTTCCGGAAAAATATATATTATCTTTTAATTTAACTTCATTACTATTAAAATATTCTTCTGCTTTATTTATTGCAGCAATATTTTCATTCTTTTCGTTTTTTAAATCTTCAGTAGAACATGAATTTACTAAAAATGAAACAAGGATAGAAGCAAAAGTTATTTTATAAAAAAATTTATTCATGTTATTTAATATGATTTCGCAACAAATGTAATACAATTCGTTAAAAACAAAGATAGAGCCAATAAATCTTATTTTAAAAATCGAAATTAGAAAACTGTTAAATGCCTTGATATAAAGAATAATTGCCTATTTTTGCAATCTAAATTCAATCTAAATAAGCTTTGCAAAACACTATTCATTCCTTAAAAAAAGGCGAGAAAGCCATAATCAAAGATTTTGATATCGATCTTATTCCTCTAAAGTTATTAGAAATGGGTTGTTTGCCGGGCAATTTAGTTGAACTGCTTCAAATTGCTCCTTTTGGAGATCCTCTGTATTTAGACATTAATGGTTCTCACGTTGCCATTCGGATAGAGACCGCTCGTGAAATTGAAGTTGAACTTATCAAAACCAATCTCTAATGAGTGTTGAAAATATTAATGTTGCCCTTATCGGAAATCCAAATACAGGAAAAACTTCAGTATTCAACCAACTTACGGGATTAAATCAACAAGTTGGAAATTATCCCGGAATTACGGTTGAAAAAAAAATAGGTTTCTGCAAATTACCTCATGGTATAAAAGCCAATATTCTTGATTTGCCGGGAACTTATAGTCTGAATGCAAGTTCAATGGATGAAAGTGTGGTGATTGAACTTTTACTCAACAAAAATGATAAATTATATCCTGATGTTGCAATTGTGGTTACAGATGTTGAGAATTTAAAACGGAACCTGCTTATTTACACACAAATAAAAGACCTTGAAATTCCGACGATTTTAGTTATCAATATGGCTGATCGTATGGAAACTAAAGGAATTACACTTGATATTCCGTATCTTGAAGAACATCTTAAAACCAAAATTGCATTGGTTAGTTCCCGTAAAGGTCACGGAATAGACGAATTAAAAGAATTAATTGTTTCCTATAAAACACTTACACACGAGCCTTGTTTAAATGCTTCAGTAATTGATCAGGGCTATTTTGAAAAATTACAGCATGCATTTCCAAACCAATTATTATACAAATTGTGGCTGGTAATTACGCAGGATGTCAACTTTTCACATTTAGACCGAAATGAAATCAGGACTACTTTTACAAAATCACATTCTGAATTAAAACGTCTTCAGCAGCAGGAAACCATAAAACGCTATCAATTTATTAATGGTGTTTTAAGAGAAGGATTGAAAGTAGATGCTTCGATTGCAAAAGACATCAGAGCAAAATTAGATCGTGTTTTAACACACAAAGTTTGGGGTTATGTAATCTTCTTAGCTATTCTTTTTGTTATTTTTCAGTCGATTTTTAGCTGGTCAACCATCCCAATGGATTTCATTGACAGTACTTTTGCTTCTTTAAGCAATTGGATTGCCAAAGAATTACCGAGCGGTATTTTAACAGATTTGCTTTCACAGGGAATCATTCCCGGAATCGGCGGAGTTATTATTTTCATCCCACAGATTGCCTTTTTATTTCTGTTTATTTCCGTTTTAGAAGAAAGTGGATACATGAGCCGGGTTGTGTTTTTGATGGATAAAATCATGCGTAGGTTCGGGCTTTCCGGAAAAAGTGTTGTGCCTTTGATTTCAGGGACCGCCTGTGCCATTCCGGCAATTATGGCAACCCGAAATATCGAAAACTGGAAAGAACGTTTAATTACCATTTTAGTAACTCCGTTTACAACCTGTTCCGCAAGATTACCTGTTTATGCAATCATTATTTCATTAGTAATTCCGGACAAGCGTGTATTAGGAATTTTAAACCTTCAGGGATTAACACTCATGTTTCTTTACGTTTTAGGGTTTGGAACAGCAATTTTATCGGCTTATATCCTAAATAAAGTTTTAAAGCTAGACACCAAAACATATTTCGTAGTCGAAATGCCAAATTATAAATTACCGCTTTTCAAGAACGTTGGAATCAATGTTGTCGAAAAAACCAAAGCTTTTATAGTTGGAGCAGGTAAAATCATTCTGGCAATATCTGTTATTTTGTGGTTTTTAGCTTCTTACGGCCCCGGAAAGAATTTTAATGAAGCTGAAGCCATCGTAAAAGAAAGAACAGCTGAAAAGAAATTAAATAAAATTGAATTCGAAAACGAAGTTGCTTCACAGAAATTAGAGAATTCTTATATTGGGATTATGGGCAGAGTTATTGAACCCGCAATTTCTCCATTAGGGTATGACTGGAAAATTGGAATTGCTCTTATCAGCTCTTTTGCTGCCCGTGAGGTTTTTGTTGGAACATTGGCAACGATATACAGCGTAGGGGATAGCGATAATGAAGCCACTATAAAAAGCAAAATGGAACAAGAAGTAAATCCTGTATCGGGCTCAAAGATTTTCAATTTTGCCTCCGGAATTTCTTTACTGTTGTTTTATGCTTTCGCAATGCAATGTGCCAGTACACTTGCCATTACCAAAAAAGAAACCAATTCCTGGAAATGGCCAGCAATGCAGCTGGTTTTCATGAGTGGTTTAGCCTACTTTGTAGCTTTAATAGCGTATCAAATTCTTAAATAAACAGTCATCATGATACAAGAAATTATAGCCTTTGCCATATTAGCGTTCGCAGTTTTCTTTTTGATTAAAAAGTTCTTTTGGAAATCTAAAAAGAAAAAGGACTGTGGTGACGGGAATTGTGGATGTTCGTGAATTAATTGTTTCACAGAGTTTCACCGAATAAACGCAAAGCTTCACAGAAACAAAAGTTTCAAAATGGCTTCGACTTCGCTCAGCCTGACAAATTTCAACAAAATTTTCTTCTTGTCGAATGTCTTCCTGAGCGGAGTCGAAGGATTCTCAAGTTCTGACTGAAAACTGAGACTGAAAACTATTTAATCCCCTCCCACTCCGCATAAAACTGCGCCAGAAAGTTTTCCATAAAATGATGTCTTTCCCCTGCGATTTGCTTTCCGGTTTCGGTATTCATTTTATCTTTTAGAAGTAAAAGCTTTTCGTAGAAATGATTTATCGTTGGTGCGTTGTTCTTTTTGTATTCTTCCTTGGTCATGTTGGTGACCGGGTCAATTTCAGGATCATACAGAGCCCGGTTTTTGAAACCTCCATAATTAAAAGCCCTTGCCACTCCAATTGCTCCAATTGCATCTAAACGATCTGCGTCCTGAACAATATCCAATTCAATTGAGGAGAACTTCTTTTCAAAATTTCCTCCTTTGTATGAAATGTTTTCAATGATGTTTACCACATGTTTTATAATATCTTCGGATACATTTTCATTTTCCAGAAATAGCCGTGCTGTTTTTGGTCCGATTGTTTCATCTCCATTATGAAATTTACTGTCTGCAATATCATGAAGTAAAGCACCCAATTGTACTACTGTAAGATCACAATCGGTGTTTTTAGCAATCAGCAAAGCGTTTTTATATACGCGCTCAATATGAAACCAATCGTGTCCGCCTTCGGCATCATTTAATTTTTCTTTTACAAACGTGATCGTTTTATTTATTAAATCTGTATTATTCATTGTTGTTTTTATGTTTAGCTTCTCTTCTCATACTGAAAAATTACACGCTGAATTTATGGATTAAGCTGATTTCAACAGTTCTTTTTTGTATTAAAAAACTGAACCCGTTTTATTGAAAAATGTTGATTATCAAAGTTTTAAAAACCTCAACAATCAACATTTATTTGTTGTTATTATTAAATGCAACATAGTTGCTTTATTGTGAAATCTATAATCTAAGTTCTAAACTCGGAAATTTTTATAGTCTTGCCGGTTCTACCCATTTGAAAATATGTGATTCTTTTGGAATTACAATTCTCTCAGAAATTCTGGCCATACGAGCTGGTAACTTCATTAAATAATCACGTGCTTTTTCAGCCTCATCAGTTAAATTAGTGATCTTATCAATCTCCCATTTATCAATTAATTTTTGCATGATATCAACATAATCGTTTGCTGTATAAACACCAATACGCTGTGCAGAATCAGAAAATTGTTCAAAAGCAGAACTTATCTTTTGACCAGATTCTCTTAAGAAATGTGCCGGCATAACGATTTTCTGTTTCATCATGTATTGAAACGCTAACATCATTTCGCTGGGATCAACCTGAAAAATTCTGGTTACAAATTCGCTGTATGCATGATGATGACGCATTTCGTCACCTGCAATCATTTTACACATTTTAGACAACTTGTTATCACCAAATTTCTTAGCCATCTGTGCGACTCTGTTGTGTGACACATACGTTGCTAATTCCTGAAAACTCGTATATACAAAGTTTTTGTATGGGTCAGATCCGGTTCCGATATCAAAACCGTCGTTGATTAAATGCTGTGTTGTCATTTCGATTTCACGCATATTAACACGACCGGACAAATACAAGTATTTATTTAGTAAATCACCGTGGCGGTTTTCTTCTCCGGTCCATTGACGGATCCATTTAGACCAACCGTTTCCACCATTATCAATCTGATTTATCCCTTCTACATCCATCAACCAGGATTCGTAAGTTGGCAGGGCTTCCTCAGTGATTGTGTCACCAACAAGCGTTACCCAGAAATCATATGGTAATTCTTTGGCAATTTCACGTAATTCTTTTACCTCTTCAAAGAAGTTATCTCCTTCAGAATTAGGCAAAAAATCAGATGGCTGCCAAATTTTTTCAACAGGGATTAAATACTGTTCAACGAAGCTATCCACGTTTTTTTCCAAAAACTGCATTACTTCTAATCTAATGTTTTTTATAGACATTACTTATTTTAGATTTGGGATTTAAGTTTTAGAAAATTCTCTAAAAACAAAAATCTATTTATATTCATTTACTCCTTCTACAACTGCCTTTTCTGTCATTGCCATTAACTCGGCAAAATCATAGTCCTTTACAGCCAAGGCTTTATGAACTGTAAAGGTAAGGTGATTTCCTAAACCAACAGGAAAAAAACCATATTTTACCATTTTCCATGAATTGTTGATGCTCACAGGCACAACATACGCTGAAGGTGCATATTTACACAAAATTTTTACACCATTTTGAGCAAATTCTTTAGGTTTTCCTGTTTTACTTCTCGTTCCTTCAGGAAAAATAACAGCAGATCTTTTGTGTTTTTCAATATATTCAGACAAGCCTTTGATTGCCGGAATCGCTTGTTTAGGGTCTTTACGGTCAATTAGTACTGAACCTCCATGACGTAAATTATATGATACGCTCGGGATTCCGCTACCTAACTCTTTCTTACTTACAAATTTACAATGAAAACGTCTAAAGTACCAAATCATTGCAATGATATCATACATACTTTGGTGATTTGAAACAAAAATCAAGGGAACTCCCACAGGAATAGTTTCTCTGTTTTCTATTTTATATGTCGTTCCAACAAGATTAGTACATCTTAAAAGGGAAAAATTCAAATAATCAACACTTTTTTTATGAGCCTGATAACCAAAAAGATTTAGGCAAATCCATTGTATTGGATGAAAAACCAACAAACACAATGAGAAACATAAATAATAAATCACGGATATGGGATACGAAATTATCTTCTGCATGCTTAAAAAAATTAATGCGCAAAAGTAATAAATAAATTTTTAGCGGTATTAAAATTAAAAACAATAACCGTTTTTATGGTTTAATTGTACCTTTGCAAGTAAAATTGCAAATTTTTTCTGAACTATAATGAATTTTACTTATCCTAAAAACGAACGCTTAAAAAGCAAAACCACAATTGGTTTACTTTTTTCTGAAGGAAAATCGGTTTCCAAATATCCGTTGCGTTTAGTTTATCGTATTGGGGAAGCGAATCAGGAAGAAAAAATTAAAATTGGTGTATCGGTTTCCAAGAAATATTTCAAAAAAGCAGTTGATCGCAATTACTTCAAACGTGTTTTAAGAGAAACCTATCGACTGAACAAACATTTGCTTTGGGACAACCTCGAAGAATCCTATTCATTTATGTTTTTTTATCAAAGTAAAGACCGATTGACTTATGAGGAAATCAATACTAAAACGATTAAATTGTTTGAGAAATTTCTTCAGCAGGTAAATAAAACAACCGATTCTGAAAACAAAACGGAATTGTAACTTTCAGAAGGCAACTTTAATTCATCAAATCAGATAAAAAATTTGTAGTTTTAACTCTAATTTGAAATTTTATGCGATTTTTATACTTATTCATTTTTGCTTTTATTTTGTCAAGTTGTGGAAACGAACCACAAAATGATGTTGCTAATGATATTAAAATTTCAGCCGTAAAACTTCCTGCTAAAAAACTAGAATCAAATACAAATTATGACAAAGCAGATCCTGCTGCTCCCAGAATTGAGCAAAAAATAATAAAACAAGCATCACTTCGTTTTGAAACCAATGACTTAGAAAACACTTTCACTCAAATCCAAGCAGCAATTAAAGAAAGTGGAGCAACTATTCAGACTGATTCAGAAGGAAAAGATTATAATACTATTTTTAGAAACATTACTGTAAAAGTTCCGAGTCAGAATTTTGATATCTTCTTAAGTGCTGTTTCAAAAGGTGTTTCTTATTTTGAACGAAAAGATATTTCTGCAGAAGATGTTACGGAACAATATATTGATCTCACTACAAGATTAAAAACAAAACGAAAACTTGAAGAACGTTATCTCCAAATCCTTCAAAAAGCAACCAAAATAAGTGAGATTCTAGAAATTGAGAAACAGATTTCCACCATTCGTGAAGAAATTGAGGCCAAAGAAGGACAATTAAAATATTTAGAAAGTCGTGTTTCAGAAAGCACGGTCACAATTGAATTTTACAAAACTATTGCAGAAAAAGAAGGAGTCAAAATTTCGTACGGATCTAAAATCTGGATAGCCATTAAAGGCGGCTTTTTTAGTTTGTCAGAATTCTTAATTTCGCTTATTAGTGTATGGCCATTTATTATTGTGTTTTGCGTACTCGCCTATTTTATTAGAAAAAGATTTAAAAGAAAAAAAATATAATCATGTATCGTTATTTCAAAAAGAGGTTTGTTATCCCTGCAGTTGCAGCAGGATTTTTATTTGTTGGAGCCAGTTTCAAAGATGATTTTTTTGAAATAGCGAAGCAAATCGAAATCTTCACTACTTTATTCAAAGCCGTAAACACCAATTATGTTGACGAAACCAATCCGGGTGACTTAATGGATAAAGGAATTAAAAGTATGCTGGGAAGCCTAGATCCTTATACTGTTTACTTTAATGAACAGGATGTAGTAAATTTTAAAATCAACAATACCGGCGAATACACAGGAATTGGTGCTATGATTGCGCGAAAAAAAGACCGTTTAATTGTTCGCGAACCTTATAAAAACTACCCTGCAGACAAAGCAGGGTTAAAAGCAGGCGATGAAATTATCCAGATTGGAGATGTCTTGATTGCTGATTTCAAGGATGATGCTTCGCAATTATTAAAAGGGGCAAAAAACACAAAAATCACAATAAAATATCTCCGTCAAAACAAATCATATACGACTGAACTTGTTTTGGATGAAGTGGATATTAAATCTGTTCCCTTTTTTGGAAAAATTGATGACAAAACAGGTTATATCGTTTTATCACATTTTAGCAGAAAAGCTTCTGTTGAAGTAAAAGAAGCACTTGAAAAATTAAAGGCTGATGGTGCCAAACAGATTGTACTCGATTTACGAGGAAATCCGGGAGGTCTTCTAAATGAAGCGATTGATATTTGTAATTTATTCGTTCCGAAGAATGAAGTTATTGTAACCACAAAGTCAAGAATCGAGAAACACAACAATACTTATAAAACTCAAAAAGAGCCGATTGATACTGAAATTCCATTAGCAATTTTAGTAAACGGAAGAAGTGCCTCAGCATCAGAAATTGTATCCGGGGCCTTGCAGGATTTAGATCGTGCAGTAATTTTGGGAAGCCGCAGTTTTGGAAAAGGGTTGGTACAACGTACAGTCGATTTAACTTATGGGACACAGCTAAAAGTAACTATTTCACGTTATTACACTCCTTCTGGCCGTTGTATTCAGGCACTGGATTATGCCCATAAAGACAAGAATGGTGTTGCACTAAAAACGGACTCTAAAAACTTTAATGCTTTTAAAACCAGAAAAGGAAGAACTGTTTATGATGGTGGTGGAGTTTTACCGGATATTGAATTGGACGAAGCTAAAATGAGCCCGATTACAACTGCCCTCTTAAAAAACGACGGAATATTTGATTATGCAACATCTTACTATTACAAAAATCCAAATTTAGGAGAGAAAATCCCAACTCTTACTGATGCTGACTATGCCAGTTTCAAACAGTATTTAAAAATTAATAAAATTACATTTGACACTGAAACAGAGGTTGCTTTGAAAAGTACTCTGGCAGCAGCCAAAAACGAAAAAATAGATGAAACCATAGTTGCGGAATATCAACAATTATTAGCTGCGATAGAAAAAAGTGAAACTACTTTGCTGGACAAAAACCAAAAAGAAATTAAAAACCTGATATTAGAAGAACTGATCAAAAGATATCAATATCAGGAAGGTTTGTATCAATATTACATTAAAAACAATTCAGAAATTAAAAAAGCCGTAGGCGTTTTAAATAATCAAACTGAGTATAAAACCATTTTAAAAATGTAGAAAAAATGAAAATTCGTAAAGCGCTGTTTCTTTTCTTTATTTTCAACTTGTCAGCACAGCAAAAGCCAATCGAAACTATATATTTTGATTTTGACAAGTTCGATCTTACAGAACAGCAAACAGAAGTTATTACGAATTTTATAAAAACAATTGATACTTCAAAAATAGAGTCCATACAAATTTATGGTTACTGCGATGATCGTGGTAATGACGAATACAACTTTCGATTATCAAACAATCGGGCCAATACAATTCAAAGTTTTTTGGTTTCAAATGGTTTTAATAAAAGCAAAATAATTATTCTTGAAGGAAAAGGACGTGTGGTTATAAACCCGGATACCGTAGAAAATCTGCATGAAACAAGATCCAAAAACCGACGTGTCGATTTAATAGCGGTAAAACGAAACAGCTTTGAAAAAGGAATTCACAACTCGTTTAAAAACAAACTAAAAGTTGGTGACAAAATCCATTTGGATAATATTTTATTTGATTTAGGCAGTGCAAAACTAACTCATAATTCTAAAAGGGAGTTAGATAAGATTGCCCAAATACTGCAAGAGAAAAAAACAATTCAGTTTGAAATTCGCGGGCATGTATGCTGCACTCCTGAAATCTACCGTGACGGAATTGACAAAGACACTAAAGAAAGAAGGCTTTCCTTGAATCGTGCCAAAACTGTTTTCTTTTATTTGATCTCTAAAAAAATATCGAAAAATCGTATGACCTATCAGGGTTATGGCAATAAATATCCCCTCAGGAAAGGGGATCATTTAGACAGAAGAGTTGAATTTATTATTACTAAACTTTAATTATCCACACTGCATCTCGATATGTGGAATATCATCTTCCAGGTACATTTCGCTGGTTTGAACAAATCCGTGACTTTCATAAAATTTCTTTAAATACAACTGAGCACCAATTGTGATTTTATCTGTATTGAAATTAGATTTTATTCCTGCAATGGCTTCACGCATTAAATCATGTCCCCACTTTTTATCACGATAATTGGCATCAACTACAACTCTTCCAATAGAAGCATTATCAAAACTAATTCCTGCATCAAATAAACGTGAATAAGCGACAACCTTTCCATCATATTCACCAATTAAGTGTAAAGCAAGCTTGTCTTTGCCGTCAAGATCTAAATAAACACAGTTTTGCTCTACTACAAAGATTTCACTCCTTAATTTGAGCACATCATATAACTCATGAACCGTTAATGCCTCAAACGGCTTTATTTTCCATTTTAACTCCATTTGGTTTTGTTTTATTCTTATTCTAAAGGATTCTGCCTTTTATACATTCAAACATAGAAAAATTAAGTTAATTACATACACGATTTTAATAAAAACAAAGATCCCGATTGCATATGCAATCGGGAAATTAATTTTAGATAATAAAAAATGTAATAATCCATAAGGTGTAATTGAAAATAAGTGTCAGGCTGAACGGAGTCGAAGCCCTTCTTCATATAAAAGCCTTCGACTCCGCCCAGGTTGACAATGATTTGTGGAAATATATAAAGATGTTTCTAATTATATCCAACCGTTGTACTTATTTCTTTTTCATTATAATTTCCATACTCTTGAATTCCTCACCATTCTTGGTATCAAACATTTCCATTTTACGGGTCACAGGATCAACAATAGTATAGATTTCCCTATAAGGTATTTTTTTACCGTTTAGCGGATTAACCACTTCGCCTTTTAACTCCATACTTTTGCTTTTTTCATCGTATTTACCAACAGCCACCATCATACCTGTGCCTATATTATCTATAAAAGTTGTGGTATATTCTTTACTTGCATTATTGTAGGCGAGTGTGCTTTTACCTTCAAAAGGCTGGCCCATCATAGTCCCTTTGTAGTTACCTTCCTGATAGCGGCCGCCAAGTATCATCTTAATAACAGCAGTAGAATTAGCTTTTTCAGGCTTTCCGTTCGGTTCCATCCAAAAAGTCATGTCACAGTTCCATGTACCAGTTTCATCAGCCATCATTTTATGCGGATTACCTGGTGTGGCATATTCTGCCCATGCTTTCATTTGCGCAGCAGAATCTAAAGGTGGTTCTGCAATTGGTTCTTCGGTTTTAACACTATCAGTAACTTTAGTACTTTCTGTTTCTGTTTTTATATCTTTTTTGCAAGAAGTAAAACAAAACACTAACATTGACAATGTTACATACAAATTTTTCATAATTATCTGATTTAATGTTTATTAAGAAACAAAAGTAAGAAAAAAATAACAAATTTATCTTTTATCAATCTTCACAGATTTTATAATTGCTTCTAATTCTAACATTAAATCGCGTTCCTGATTCGATGGGGAATAACAAAATCCTTCAATTACCAAAATTCGATTATACTCTTCATCTACAACAGCATAATTTATAAAAGGTCCAGTCATAAAATCGTTTTTTAATTCCCAGGTGCCTTTAGTCTCATAAGTTTTCTTTCCGTTTAAAGTCGTAATCGAAAAATAGGGCGCATAATCTTCACCTGTTATCATTCGTGTGTCAGGTTCACGCCCTTTGATATAATAGCCGACAGAATCCCTCATCCTGATAATATTACCAACAATATTAGAGTTCTTTTTCAGTCTGTTTAATGGAATCTGGTAAATAAGCAGACTTGTATTGCCACTGATAATTTCTTTCTTCAGCCAGATAAAATTCTTTTTGTGCAGCATGTATTCATAACCGGTTGGAATTTGCAGATCGATATGAAATTTGTTTTTGATGACTGCCGGATTCAAAAGTGATTTTCTATTATCCTGCTGCAGTTTTTTAATTTCGGTTTGACGGATAGTCTTGATAATTTCTGCAGAATTCATTTCGATACTGCAAATAATATCGTCTATCGATTTTCCATAAATCCTAAAAGTATTGTGTGGTAATGTTTTATAGTTTGTTTTGATTTCAAATTTGTCTGTAGTTGACTTTTTGACCACTATAATGCTCCGGCTGTCAGTTACAAAACCTTCAAGCAATTTAGCAGGATATTGATTGATTGTAAACAAAGGCTCTTCTTCAGTAAGGCCTAAAACCGGGGATGCAAATTTATTCCGAATGCTGTCGCCTACTTCACCATACCATAACTGATCGTCTATTATTATAGAGATTGTATTGGTTTTTCCGGGTTTTGGCTGTGGTTGATTTTCGTTTTTTTGAAAACAGGAAACCAGTAAAACCGAAAGTAATAGAAACAAAAAATGGGTTTTATTCATTTTTACAATTTATGAAATAAAACCCAAATTTAGGTAAGATTTTTTATTATCCGTTTATTTTAAGCTTCATTCCTGGTTTTATATCCTCATCTTTAATTCCATTCCATTTTTTGATATCTGAAATAGTTACACCAGGATATTTTTTGGAAATACTATATAATGAATCTCCTTTTTTAACGTAATAATCTTGTTCAATATTTTTTTGCGCGCTGGCTTTTTTCTTAAAAGAGTCAATTGAATTAGACGCAACAGCTACAGTAGTATTAACAGAAGCATCTTCCGCATTTTTAGAAACGATCAACGATTTTCCTAAAGCTATATTATTAGATGTCAGATTATTCCACTCCTTTAATTCGGCTATAGTTTTCCCGTATTTTTTAGCGATGCTTCCCAGATTATCACCAGCCTGTACCACATATTCTTTTGTCTGAATTTCTGGTTTTTCTAAATTCTCAGTAGAAGCAATTGCTTCTTCAGATGTCTTTTTAGTCAATTCAGGAGCTGTTTTTATTTCTTTAGGATTAACAATCAGACTATTAGTTTTGATCTTTAATGATTTACCTAATGCAACTGAATTGCCTTTCAGTTTATTCCATTGTTTAATTTCGGTGATACTTACGTTATACTTTTCAGCAATAGAACCTAAATTATCTCCTTTTTGAATTGTATAATATTGAACTTTAAGGGAATCTACAGCTTTAGATCTTACTTTTTGGTTAATTTTTAAAGCTAATCTTGAAGGGATTTTTATGATATTGGAATCATATTTTGCGTAAGCATAGATTTTATCCTCATTGGTCAAAAAAGTGGCAATTTTATCTTTTGGCAAACGTAAAAAATGCTGTTCATTTTGGTAAAAAGGCACAACTTTTAATTTATAGCAAGGATTTAGAAGTTCAATTTGCGACTGAGGCATATCCAACAAATCTGCTATTTGTTTGAAAGTCATTTGATTTTTGATACGAATTGTATCTGTTTCAAAGTTTTTAATTACAGCTCTTTCTGGATTGATTCCATGTTCTTTGTGGTATTCAAAAAGATACATAGTTGCTAAAAAAGCGGGTACATATCCCTGGGTTTCTCTTGGAAGGTAATTTCGGATATCCCAGTATTTAGTTTTTCCTCCGGAACGACGGATAGCTTTGGTAACATTTCCCGGTCCTGAATTATAAGAAGCCAGAACAAGTTCCCAATCTCCAAAAATAGTATACATTTTGGTCATATATTCTGAAGCTGCTGCGGTTGCTTTTAGGGCATCGCTACGCTCGTCAATATATGAATCTATTTTTAGGTCGTACTGTTTTCCAGTACCATACATGAATTGCCAAAGTCCGGTGGCGCCCATTTTAGAAACTGCTTTAGGATTTAAAGCAGATTCTACAACGGCTAAATATTTAATTTCTAAAGGAACATTTTGTTTGGCAAAAGCTTCTTCGAAAATAGGGAAGTAATATTCAGATAAAGCCATTAATCGGGAAAACGATTTTTTACGATTCTTAAGAAATGACTTTATTATATTTTCTAAACCCTGATTGTATTCTATTCCAAATGGTGATTTTTCGTTCATCGCCTGAAGTCGTTGTTTCAACAACTCTGTAGGTAATTCAACATCAACACTTTTATCTGTATTAATATTCTGAATGTCTTTTGTTAAGTCGTCATAAATATCCAGACTTGTTAATTCTTTCATCCAAAGACTATCAACGCGTATTGCTAAATCGTCTTTTTTAAAAGAACTTTTAACCGAATCTAAATAGGACATTTTCACTTCAGATTTCACATCAGGGACATTTAAAGCAACTTCCTGAGCGAACAAAGACATTGAAAAGAAGGAAAAAAAAGCTAGTGTGGTATTTTTTACAGTCATAACATCTATTTCATTTAACAAGCTATTATTCAAACAATTATAACCTTGTTGTTTTTACAAAACTAATTTGTTAGAGCTTAAAAATATAAAAAAAAATGTTAAAAATAAAATTTATTCCAAAATAGCTGCAATTCCCGGTAATACTCTTCCTTCTAACATTTCAAGCATTGCACCTCCGCCTGTAGACACATAACTCATTTTTTCTTCGAAACCAAACTGTTTTACAGCGGCAACAGAATCACCACCTCCAACTAATGAAAAAGCTCCATTTTTAGTAGCCTCAGCGATATAATCACCCAAAGCAATTGTGCCTTTTGAAAATGATTCCATTTCAAAAACTCCTAGTGGACCATTCCATAAAATTGTCTTGGATTCCAGTATTACTTTTTTGAAATTTTCTAAAGATTTAGGACCTGCATCAAGACCTTGCCATCCGTCAGGAATTTCTTTCACGTCTACAATTTTAGTGTTTGCAGTGTTTGAAAAATCATCAGCAGCAATTACATCAACCGGAATATGAATCTGAACTCCTTTTTCTTTAGCTAATCTTAAAATTTCAAGTGCTAACTCTTGTTTGTCATCTTCACAAATAGAATTACCTATTTTACCACCCAGTGCTTTAACGAATGTAAAAGTCATACCACCACCAATGATCATGTGATCTACTTTATCAAGAATGTTTTCGATCACGGTAATTTTCGAAGAAACTTTAGAACCTCCTAAAACTGCTACTACTGGTTTTTCGCTATTTTTAAGTACTTTATTTAAACTTTCAATTTCTTTTGCCAATAATGTCCCGAAACATTTTTCGGTTGGGAAAAATTGTGCAATAATCGTTGTTGAAGCGTGTGCTCTGTGTGCAGTTCCGAAAGCATCATTTACATAAATATCACCTAATGAAGCCAGTTCTTTTGCAAAAGC
Organism: Flavobacterium sp. CF136; assembly: GCF_000282055.1. Taxonomy (GTDB): domain Bacteria; phylum Bacteroidota; class Bacteroidia; order Flavobacteriales; family Flavobacteriaceae; genus Flavobacterium. The sequence continues at coordinate 17,808 of NZ_AKJZ01000039.1, read as the reverse complement.
AACATCACCTGCCTCTTCTTCAGCGTGGAAACGTAAATTTTCAAGCAATAAAACTTCACCTGGTTTAAGATTTTTAGATGCTGTTTGTGCAGCTTCTCCAACACAGTTTTCAGCAAACTGAACCGGAACTCCTAAAATTTCTGAAGCTGTTTTCAGGATATGTTTTAATGAATATTTTTCTTCAGCACCTTTTGGCCTTCCTAAGTGTGACATTAAAATTACACTTCCGCCCTGAGCTAAAATAGCATCAATAGTTGGTTTTGCAGCTTCAATACGTGTAGCATCTGTTACATTGAAGTTTTCATCCAACGGCACATTAAAATCAACACGGATAATTGCTTTTTTATTTTTGAAATCGAAATCGTTTAAAGTTTTCATTTGATTAAATATTTTAGTTTTTTTGAAAGAAAAGCAAATATAGAACTTTTAGGGTAGTAATAAATTCAGATAAACTAAAAAATTGATACTGTAAAGAACGAAATCGTTATAATTTCACAAATAAAATTGTTTATTAAATATTAAACACAAATTCAGATGTTAATTTAATAAAAAAAAGCCTTTTCTATCAAACTATCAGGATAGAAAAGGCAAAACAAAAAGTGCTGTTTTTTAGATATATGCTTATTCTTCTTTTTGAATGTAACAAATAGACAACTGACGCTGTACAGGAAACATAATTGTTTCGTATTCGTTAGTGTTCTCGGTATTTTTGGAAACTACATAATTACCTTCTATAATTCCAATGTAAGTCAATAATGGCGAATAAAAAGTAATGCCGATTTTATGTTTCGACTGATCTTTTATATCACTGTTTAATATATCTAACTTATAATTGATAAAAGGAAAATAATTATTGCCCAATATATCTGAAACTCTGTGAAAATTACCTTTTAGCTGGGCAACATAACCATCTGCTGCAATTCCGACCAAAAAATGCAGTTGTTCTGCCTTTTCATTTACGGATAATAATTCCCTAAAAGTATTCTTCGGATCCGTAACAGAATTAAATTGCTGGCTTTGCATCTGATATTCTTTATAGGTATCTTCAAAAACATATTTATCCCAGATTAATGTAGATGAACTATCAATAATTACGCGATATGCCAGTCTTATTTTTGATATTTTCATAAATTCTGTTTTAACCTTTTTATTTTAAAGGAACTTCAAACACCAATAAAACAGCATTTTCAGATAGCGCTTCCCATTCTATACTATTGATTTCTTTCATACTCAAACCATCTTTAGCTTCCAAAAGTCTGTTTTCGACTTCAAAAGCGCCATTAATTACAAATACAAAAATACCATTTTCAGGTTTTTTTAAAGTATAAGAACCTTCTTTTCTTCCATCATAAAGACCAATAAAACCAATGGCTTTTTCGACTTCAAATAAAGGACTTAATTTATTCCTGATTGTAAAATCAACTTCAGATTGCTGAAAGTAATTTTTAAAATATTGCTTTCCCTTTTGAAAATGAATTTGCAAGTAGCTTACATTTTCATTTTCGTATGGATTAAAAACCTCAAAAGACATTTCAGCATCTGCAGTAATTACTCTAATTTGCTCAACTCTTAAAAATTCCGAATCATCAAGATTGTCCTTGTATTCTATGCCCCCAAATAATGGCAGAATAATTACATTCGTTTTCTCTTTTATAACTCTGGAAATGCGTTGTTGGGGACCCAGTATTTCCTCATTCAAAATTTGCAAAGATCCGAATGGTTTTCTGGACAAATCCTGGTAATCCCCAAAATTAAAGGTCGCAAAACAATTGTGCTTTTCTGATTTAAAAACACCTCTTGCCTCTGACTTGTATATTTGGGCGGGAATTTGAACTATCATCTTAGAATCTTTTATTTATAAAACTAACCGGCAACATTTATGGTATGTGTCAATACAAAACCAGCAGCTACACTTCCTGTAACTGTTGACAGTTCATTTGCTATTGAATCTGTAAATACAGTATCGGCAGCATTATAGGTATACCCCGTCATACCTTTGGTATATCCGTTTGCTGTTGATGCATTTACTAAAGCCACAGCACTGTTTGTACCTTCCGGGAATGCTATTTGCGTTACTAATAATGACGTTCCGCTGGCATTATAAATGTGAACGTGAATGTGCGTTGCGCGACTAGTGTACCAACCTGGGAATATAGACGTAAAAGTCACTAATCCGTTGTCATCGGTAGTTTGTCTTCCTCTTAAAAAATGGTATGATGACCCCGTATAATCTACAGTCTGCATTGTAGTCCCCCCATATTCTGAATAATAACCATCTTTATCACAATGCCAAATATCAACAAGGGCTCCTTTTAGGGCTGCACAACTTGCATTGGTGTTTTTTATGGTAATATTAATGGTAAAACCTACACCGGTTCTATCCATGACAATATTAGACTTCACCAAAGAAGATGGCGATTTGGTAGGAAACGGTCCTGCCGTTTCTGAAGAAGTAACTGAACAACTGCCCGACGTAGAACCCGTTCCTGAAGTAGTATCGGTTCCTGACGTAGTATCAGTTGTGGTTGAAGTTTCTGTAGAATCGTCATCTTTACTACATGCGTTTAAAATTGGAATTGCCAAAGAACCTATTCCTACTAAACCCAGACCTCTTAAAAAATCTTTTCTTTTCATAATAATACCATTTACAGTTATGGTTGTAAAAATATTTAAACGTATAGTTAAATTAAAATTTATGAGGTAATGGCAAGTTTTTATGAGGTTAAATAGTTAAAATCAAACTAACCTTTTTAAAATTTAAAACTTTTCCTATCTATTTCGCAAATAAGTATAGAGTGGAGCCGATATTAAAAATCAGAATTTATAGTTTATTCCAACTTTCAGGAAAAAAGGAGTTCCCGGTGTAAAATGAATTTCTTCTACACTTGCTGTTTCATTTTTTAATCTGGATTCTGTGGCAAACTGGGTTTCATTCCATTCAGAATTGAATATGTTTTCAATTGAGACACCAAAAACTATTCTTTTGAATGTGTAATTTATATTGAAATCTGAGATAAAATATCCTTTTGCAACTATCGAATTATCTTCGTTGGCTGGTCTGTCTTTCATATATCGGTAGCGTAAACCACCTGAAAAGTTTTTCCAGTTTTGAAAACTTAAGCCAGCGGTGGAAGTAAAATCCGGAGCCAGCGGAATGTAATTTTGTCCTTTGGGACCATTAATGCTTCGTGCATACGTGTAATTGGCATCCAGATTAAAAAAGAAATAATCACTTAATTGATAACGAATTCCCAAATCAAAACCTGACCTTCTCGTTTTGCCACTAGGTTCTACAACTCCTGCATCGCCTACGTATACAAACTCCTGCTGCAAATACAAATACCAAAAAGCCGAATTAACAATTAACCTTGGAAACGGTTTCCAAATCGTACCTAAATCTGTCCCGATTGCTGTTGGCAAAATTTCTTTTCCATTATTTTCTATAACAACTCTGGCGTCATTCGAGTGAAAACCCATTCCTGTTTTGAGATAAAATTGCAAATCATTATTTTGTGAATAAACAAAATTCAATTTTGGTGATATTTTCACCTGGCTTTCGGTCTGTGTTTTGTAATTAGCAGCCAACTTATCCTGATACCCAAATTTAAAATAATCCAATCGAACAGCAGGATTAATCAGCCATTTACCCAAACGAATCTCTGAATTTAAATACGTAAATATATTTGACTCATCAATATCGCCTAATTTGATTTGCTCTAAAGTAGTAGTTCTGTTCAATGTGTGTGACAATTCAGTATTGGTTGTGGCATCATTTCTTACGCCAAATCCCAGTTGAAACAATAAATCAACGGATTCTTTATGAATGTTTTTATTCAATTCTGCATTGATTCCGTAAAGATTTCTATCTTCTTTTTGCTTAATCTGATCACCATTTACAGGATCTTCCAGAAAAAAAGTAAAGTTTGAAAACAATTCGAATTTATAATTTGAATAAAAGGTATTGGCTTTCAAAAAAGTATTTTCATCAATTGGTTTAAACAGGGAAACGTTAAAATTAGATCTGGAAGTTGACCCGCCTTCGGTATCATCTACTGAACCAAATCTGGAAATCGTTCCGGCATCTACCAATCGCTGCGGTATTTGTCCGGAAGCATCCCACTTACTGGTGAAATGTGAAACTGAAACTGAAAAACGGCTATTATCTTCTAAAACAAAAGAATATTTTCCAAATAAATTGATTCGGTTAAAATTTTGAGGGGAGTCAAATGGCCCATCAGTAAGAATATATTCGGTAGCAATGTAAGCACTTTGTTTTTTATTATTTCCCAAAAGATCAAACATGCCCACTGTTCTAAAAGTATTAAATTGCCCTGCTTCTACTCCAATGCTGCTAAAGTCCAGTTTTTCTTTTGTTCCAAAATCAACATATCCGGCCGTTGCAAAATCACCTTTGTTTGCATAATAGGTGCCTTTGCCAAAATCTATTTTCTCAACAGTTTCCGGAATAACAAAATGCAAATCGGCATAACCTTGCCCATGTGCATGCGAAACCATGTTTACGGGCATTCCATCCACATTAATTGCAATATCAGTACCGTGATCGATATCAAAACCGCGTAAAAACATTTGTTCTGCTTTACCTCCGCCGGCATGCTGTCCAATAAATAATCCCGGGACTTTACGCAAAATTTCCTGTGAAGAATTGACCGGAGTGGTTTCCAGATCAATTTTTGAAATCACATTAATTGCAGCTATTTTAGACTGAATAATTACTTCTTCCAGTTTAAAACTATCACTTTCCATCACAATACTAATTTCAGAATTGGTAATTGTATAAATCATTTTTTTATATCCCAATGCAATTACATTCAGTACATCCCCAATATTGGATTTATCAATATTAAAAATCCCTGTTTCATTAGTATGCGAATGCGTATTTGATTTTGGATTGCTAATGGTAGCATTTTCTATTGGTTTTCCGTTTTCATCAATAACGATTCCTTTTTGGCTCTGACTGAAAGCGGTTAAACTAAATAATAACGTGAAGATAAAAACATGTTTTTTCATATTTAAATTAATTGGGACTTCAGGAACGATTCAGGAAATGGTAAGTTGGCTTGTGTTTTTTTTACGTTTGATCCAGTAGTTTCCCAAAAAAACAGTAACAGAAAAAAACGCCAATATCAAAATTCCCCAAGGAGCATATTCATAATTACTTTGTATTAAAATTGATATCTTATTTGGTTTTTCCGAAACCCGTTCCAAAATCCAGGCCAGGGAAGCAATTCCGGCTAATAACGCCCATACAGTTCTAACCCATTTATATACCGGAGTCTGACTCAATAGAATTAACCATGGAATTATGAGAATAACTACAAACAATTGCATGATTTCAATACCAATGTTAAAGCCCAAAATGCTCAAAACCATAACACCTGCATCCAAATTTAAAACGGAAAGTACTGTAGCAAAAGCTAAACCGTGCACCAGTCCAAAACCAGCTGCTACATAAACTTCTTTGTTTGGAAAAATAGGATAAATGGCATGTATTGCAGAAATTAAAATAGAAACCGCAATTAAAATCTCAACAGGTTTCACGGGCAGATCAATCCAGCCTGATGCACCAATTAAAAGTGTAATGGAATGTCCAATTGTAAAAGCGGTGACAATTTTCAACAAACGCATGATACTATATTTAGTTCCGCCAAAATTTCCCCATCGTTTGCGATTTATTACCAGAGGAGCCGGTAATAATAATACTAGCAGAAATAATAGATGATCGGTACCTTCACGTATGTGCTCCATTCCTAAGAAAAACATTCCTTTGAAACCTGTCCACCAATTACCGCCTTTTTCTAAATTTACTTCTAATGGATAAATGAGTGTTGATTGTGTATCTACTCTTATAACACCAACTTTTACAGGTTCTGTATTTGTTTTTCCCAATTCCCAATCACTGCGGATAGAAACCAAAGCACTATGGGTAACCAATTGATGCATAATTACATCATAATCAAAAGTGAATTTTCGGGTACTTACTCCGGTTGGAGGAATAAGAACAAGTTGTATTGTAATTTCCTGATAGGGTCCACTCTCGGTTTGTTCTGCTTTTCCAACAGTCATATTGGTCACTTCAACTAGCCAAGGTTTGTCTTTAGCAGTCATTGGGTGAATATGGGCCAATAAATATTCTTTGAGCTGTGGTCCAAATTTTTGAATTAAATGTTCCGGGTCTTTTGTAATTTCATGTCCGAAAGCAAGTTCTAATTCTCCCAAAGGCAATTGCAGTTCGACAGAAACCGTTTTAGGATTTACATCTAATAATACAATCGTACTTGGTGTTTGATGTGCCAACGTTTCTTGGGAAATGCAACACATTACCAATATTAAAAAGAAAAACAACCTCCATCCCTGAGGATGGTGGTTGTTTAAAATTAATTTATGAATCATAGTTTCAATGATTTATTATTTTACAATCCGATATAATCCCGGGTATGATCTCTAAAAACGGTATGATAATGAATTCCCGAAAGTACTACTCCACTTTGGCATATAAATTCTATCCAAACACTCGGCCCATCAATTCTTACATAGTCAGTGTTTGCTGTTAGAAAACTACTCGCATTTCCTGAAACACCACTGCTATTACTCGCATAGGTTACATAAGTGTTGGCTAATTCATTAGTATATATGGTCGTAAATGAAGCTGCTGACGTTGCATCTACATCATTGATCCAAGGTAACATTGCCGCCAAAACTTTTGCCTGAGCAGCTGTACTTAGTTCACTTACCTTAATACCTAATTTTGTAGATGGAAAAGTATTTGTTGTAGAACCTGGCACCATTAAACAATCAGAAAAGGTTGAAGAAATTTTCGCAGTTGCCAATTCAGCAGTTGAAAAGGAAGCCAGCATATTTGCCATTGCCGCTTGTTCTGATGCTAATGGGCTAGCATATGTTGTGCCACTATAAGTAAAGGAGCCTGCCGGCTCAACCGCTTCGTGCATAGGTGTAATACTTGTTACAACTCCTGCATCATAGGTAATATTTTGAGCATAATGATGTCCTCCAAACTGTAACATCCATTTTCCAGTTGTACTTGGTGTCCCTAAAAATGCAATTACATAATTACCAGAAGAATACCCGGATGCCGTTGTTCCTAAATAATCATCTGCCGTTCTAATTGTACTAAATTCATCATACCCTTCACCAGAACTGGTGCCAGCAGCTGCTTGAATTAATGCTAATGCAGCTGTTTGTTGAGCAGAAGTAAGACTGCTAAACAATAACCCATTTCGACAAGATAAACCGCAAGGCAAATTAGACCATCTTTTGGCATTGGTAAGATTTAGCGTAAGAACTACTGATGTTTGCTGTGTCGTAGTTAATGTAGCCAAAAAAGCATTGGCTAAACAAACTATTTTTGTAACTCCTGTTGCCGAAGAGCAATCTGCAGTAGTGGCAGAATTTACCGTCAAAGTGATCGTTACAGTTTGTCCTCCAAATGTAATTACAAAACTGGCAGTCCCTGAAGACGTAGGCGTTCCTGTAATAGTGTACGTCAGGTTACCTGCGCCATTGGCAAGTGTTCCTGCCGTTAAAGTAGCGGTTAATCCGGTAACACCTGTTGAAGCAATAGCTGTTCCTGCTGAATAGGCCACGCCGTTACCGCCTGTGTAAGGAAGCGTAGCTGTTCCTGTATAAGCAACATTGATGGTAGCTGTTGAAGAAAAAACAGCAGAACTGCTTACAAGTGTCGTAACGGTGGCTGAACCAGAAGAGTCATCATCACTTTTACTGCAGGCAAACGCAATTGCCAATAGGAAAGCAATAACTCCTAATAAAATTAATTTTGTTTTTTTCATAGTGGTTTAAAGATTTAAGGTTTATTGAAACTCTAAACCTCAAAATTAAATGATTATTTCAGCGCAGTCTTTTTTTGTGGTCAATAGCACTTTTGTAGTGGTAAACAAATGAAAATCATTCTTTTTTCTCATTATAATTTAAAATATCCAGCGCAAAATATATTTTGTTTCACGGCATTATAAAACTAATTATGCAGTTTTTTTCTGTTTTTTTATTCGGATAATAGCATATACAACCACATTCTCCTATTTCACCACAATTTTTTTGTAACTGTTTAATATTCCATAATTTTACGTCATTATGCAAGAGAAACTAAAATCATATCTGTTTTTAATTATTGGAAGTTTAGTCTTTCTGTTTCTTCCTTTATTGTTTTCGCCTCATCCTCCTGAAGAAGAAAATTATTTGTTTACAAAAGCAACTCAACGAGATTTTTTAGCCAATCTATTAATGCTTCTTTTCTTTTTTCTGAATTTTTATGTTTTGATTGAAACACTTTATATAAAGAAGAAGTATGTTTTGTATAGTATTATTATTATCATTTGCCTATTGATAGTTTGCATTGTACCATCTGTTATTACTGGCCATAATCCTTTTACTCCACATAATGAATTCCTTCCTGAAATCCATAAATCTGGCAGGGATTTTATGCCAAAACGTCCAAACGGATTCTTTTTCCTCGAAGAGATCAGACACCATATCTTTTTGTTTACAGCCGTAATTTTTTCTTCAGCGTTTCTTCGGGAAAAAGTGCGTAACAAAATCATTGAAAACGAAAAATTACAAGCAGAACTTTCCCATCTTAAAACACAAATTCATCCACATTTTTTATTCAACACTTTAAATAGTATTTATGCATTGTCTATCAAAAAAGATGATAAAGCCGCTGATACAATTGTAAAATTGTCAGAGTTCATGCGGTATTTACTTAAAGATTCTAATCAGGATGAAGTGCTTTTAGAAAAAGAAATTACCTATATTGATAATTATATTGATTTACAAAAATCGCGATTGCGAAATTCAGTCAATTTGGAATATAAAACCAACGGCGATTTTTCGAAGTACAAAATTGCACCATTATTATTATTTCCGTTTATAGAAAATGCTTTTAAATATGGTGTAAATCCGGATGAAAATTCAGTTATAAAAATAGTAATTGAAGTATCTGAAAACCATTTAAGTATGACGGTTTCTAATCATAAAGTAAGTATTATAAATATAGAGTCTTCAAAAATTGGCCTGCAAAATACATATGATAGATTACAGCTTTATTATCCAAAAAAACATACTTTAAAAATTGAAGAAAATGAAGATTTTTACACTGTAAATCTAAGAATAGAACTAACATGATAACAGCAATTGCATTAGACGATGAATTACCGGCATTGGAAGTTTTAGAAGCTTTTTGCAATCAAAGCAAAGAAGTGAATTTAGTAAAATTCTTTACAAAAACACAAGATGCTCGGTTTTACCTGGAAGAGTACCCGGTAGATTTACTTTTTTTGGACATCAATATGCCGTCTGTTTCCGGAATTGATTTTTACAAGTCAATCTCACAACAAACAACAGTGATTTTTACTACGGCCTATTCAGAATATGCAGCGGAAAGCTATGAATTGAATGCTGTGGATTATTTAATGAAACCTTTTAGTTACGATCGTTTTTTGAAAGCTATTGATAAAGTAAAAAAGCTAAATCAAATTCAAAAAGCTGACAAACAAAATTATATCCTTTTCCGTGTTGATTATGGTTTGACCAAAGTGTTGCTGCCAGATATTTTATACATCGAGGGCCTGGATAATTATTTAAAAGTACATATCAAAAATCAAAAGACTTTGGTTGTGAGAATGACAATGAAATCCTTGTCGGAAAAATTGCCTACAACAGAATTTATAAGAGTACATCGTTCATTTATAATTTCATTACCAAATATGGAATCGTATCGCAATAAAATCATTTATATAAACGATAATGAAATCCCTTTGGGAACAAGCTATGAAGCTGAATTTTTACAAATTCTGAATAATAATAAAACTAATTAAAAGATGTTAAAAAGCAAAAGTAAAGAATTTGACCTTATAGCCTGAATAGTGGAACTCAGCCTTTATCATTGAACAACACAAAAAATTCGGTTTCGTAACTCGCACTTACAGGAATTTCCTTATCGTTTATATAAATGATTTTATTTCTTATCTTATCTATTTTGGATATAGAAACAATAAATGAACGATGTACTCTTATAAATTCATTAACAGGCAGTTTTTGAAGTATCACCTTTAACGTCATTCTGGTCACAACCGTTTTTTGGTTTTGAATGTGAATTTTAAGATAGTCATCCAAGCCCTCAATGTATAAAATATCCGAAAACAGAATTTTCATCAGACTATAATCTGCCCGAATAAAAAGATATTGCTGTTCTGAATTTTGATTTTGAGTTTTCCATTGTTGAAAAGCTTTTTCGACTGCTTGTTGAAATCGGGAAAGCGAAATGGGTTTTAAAAGATAGTCCGTTGCATTCAATGTAAAACCTTCAACGGCATATTCTGAATAGGCAGTAGTAAAAATTACCATTGTTTTGTGTGGTAATTTTTTATAAAAATCTAATCCTGAAATTGATGGCATATCGATATCTAAAAACAACAAGTCGACAGGATATTTTCTGAGATATTTAAAAGCTTCCTCAGACTTGGTAAAGGTTTTTTGCAAATCTACATACTCAATATCAGTACATAAATTTTGTAAAATCTCTAATGCCAAAGGCTCATCATCTAGTGCTATTGCTTTAATCATCCTACTTTTATGGATAAATTTACGGTATATTTGTCTGTAGTGTCTTCAATTTTAAGTTGGTGTCTTTCCGGATATAATAACGCTAATCTTTCAATTGTATTTTGCAGCCCAATTCCGGTTTCAGATTTAACCGAAAATGTTTTTTTATTAGATACCAACAAAGTTAATTCTTCATCAAAAATATCAATATAAATGCAAATTACAGAAGTTTGATCGGGATTTACACCATGTTTAAAGGCATTTTCAATAAAAGAAATTAAAATAAGCGGTGTAATTGCTTTACCAAAAGTGTTTCCACTTACTTTATAATCAACCATCACCGTTTGACCGAGCCTTGTTTTTTGAAGTGAAACAAAATTATTAATATAATTGATTTCTTTGTTTAAATCTATTACCTGCTCATTCGCATTAGTAATTACATAGCGCATTAACTCCGATAATTGTATAACTGCATCAGGAGTTTTATCGTCTTTTTTTAAAGCCAAAGCATAAATACTATTTAACGTATTAAATAAAAAATGCGGATTGATTTGTGCTTTCAGAAAAGCCAGTTCAGATTTCATTTTTTCTTTTTCTACATTAATCAAACGTCCGGAAATAGCAAAAAATAAACTTGAAATCACACCCAATAAATATACTAAAACTGTATGCCCGAACTGAGTTGGAGGGCTGCCCATTTTCTTAAATGGACCGTTTGGCATTGGTGGCGGAGGTCTAAAATCATTACCCATAGATCCCTGCTGATTTATAAATGGCGCCGGATCGTTACCAAAGTCTAAAAAATTATGATTTGGATGATCTAAAAATTTCGAAATCCAAAGAAAGAGTAAAAGAAAACAAGCAATAATTATAAAATATAAAAGCTGTTTGTTTAAAAAATAATATTTTGGAATTAAATAATAGTAGTTGAAATAAAAGAAACAGAGTAAACTAAAATAGATAAAGAGATAAATACGATCATGACTATTGGAATACAAATTAGGCAATGAAAGGATACTGTTATTTGTTGACGTAAAAGCATACGGCAAAAATAAAAAAGCAAGGCACAAGAATATATGCTTGGCATAAAATGAAAATTTTGCTTTCATAAAATTAAATTTAATATCCCTTTTGACAGACAAAATGATACTAGTCAAATTTAACGCTATTACTAATCTATTTCAAATTATTGCGGTAAAAACACATAAATGTTGCGACTTGCTTTATAATAGCAGCTTATTAGCTCTTAAAAATTTTGTTTAAAACGAATTAATCATGAACCGGACTATCCGTACAAGGACAACTACTTAATGCCTGAAGGAAATCGAATCCTAAAGTTACGACGTGCGTACCGGAATTATAGTTTCCTAAATCATTAAACATTATCTGATAGGAATATCCAAAATAGAATTTATATTTCATAAAACCGGCCATTGGTCCAACAGATAATGGTTTTGCAAACTGGTCGTTTAGCATACGATACGAAACCCCAATCCAATAATATTCTTCGTAACGGTTATAGCGTCTGTATTTAAAGTTGAAATCGGTAGCTGAACGTTTATCACTGGCGAAATACTGATAGAACACAGATGGCTCATATTCTATACGGCTGTTTTCACCATCTCGAAATGTATAACCAGTATATACTTGGTAATTAGATAGTAAATCAGGTTCAACACCTCTAAATTTATTTGTATTTTTCTTTAAGACGTTATTGGCATTAAAACTTAAATAGAAATTCTTATTACGATATAATGCACTAATGTCAAAATTATTGTTTGAAGTATAGCGATTATCCGTTATTGAAGGATCAAAAACAGGATGCTCGACATCAGTTTCAAATTCATCAGTATCAATTCTGAAATTATTGAAGTTATAAGAAATTCCAAAAGACATATATTGCTTAGAATAATAATCTAAAATAATGTGATGTGCGAACGAAACCTTTGCACCAGTTTGTCTGGTATAACCGTTTTTATCATTATAAAGCGAAATACCAACACCTGAACGATCAAGAAGCCTAAAATCAATATAAGCAGATTGGTTTTCGGGAGCGTCTTTAATTCCTACCCATTGTGTCAGGCCATTGACTCTAATTCTAAGATTATCACCAATACCTGCATAGGCAGGAGAAAGTACAAAAGGGTTATCCGCCAAATACTGCGTAAACACTGGTAGGTTTAACTCTTGGCTGTAACCTGATGTTACAGCCATGAGTACTAAGGATACTATTAATTTTTTCATTGTAATAAATTTTTTAGATAACATCATTGGGGCTATTATTTTGTTATCTGTATAAAGTGAAATGTCCAACAAACTCTCTTGCATCTTTCTCGTCATTTAGTTTTAGAACATACCAGTAATCTCCTGTTGGCAGCTCCTCTCCATTATACTTACCATCCCATTTCTCACCGTAGTGATATTTGGCAATTATACGTCCGTATCTGTCAAAAATAGAGAACTCAAGGTTGTTGTAAATATTAGTACAACCAGGTCCCCAACCGTCATAAAGACCATCTCCGTTTGGAGTAAAGTAATTCGGGATACAAACATCAACATAAATCATCGGTACGATTATCGTCGCAGTACAACCATTTTGATCTCTAACTATTACTTCATAATCTCCAGATTTGTAGATATTATATTTGTTAGAAGATGTAAACGGCTCTCCATTGAAACTATATTCATAAGGAGATTTTCCTCCAACACCCATAACTTCAATTACGTTCATTTCAGTTACTCCAGCAGATACTACTTTGATAGTTAACTTGTCAAAACTATCAATTTTAAAGCCTGGCGTCTGTAAAGAACAACCATTAGTATGTCTAACATAAATCACGTGATCACCAGGAAGAACATCTTTAAATACATTCTCTGATTGATATGTCCCTGATTCATTATCAAGAACATAATCAAGATCTGCAGGATTTATAGTAGTATCAATTACATTAACAGTTACTGTATTAGTTTCACATCCATAATCAACATCTACAGTTGAAGTTAAGTCTACCGGAAGTGGTACATCAACACTTTCCAGATCATAAGTACAGCCATTCGCATCTATTACATATACATTATGAAGACCTCCTTTAAGATTTGTAAATGCATAAGGCATACTGGTTACATCAAAATAAGTGCCTTTTTTATCATCTAAACTTACCTTATAAGGTGCCGTACCTCCAGCAATATCTATAGTAAACGAACCATTAAGTTCACCTATACATTGTTCTGGTAATATAGAACCTGGCGTTACACTTACCTGAAGTGGTGAAGCAGGTCCTGTAACTTCAACTTCTTGCATAAATGGACATCCGTTTTCATCATTAGCCAGAATTGTATAAAATCCTACTGCTAAATTTTCAAACGTTCCTTCATCAAAGTATTGGTCTGATCTAGGTGAAATAGAATACACATAAGCACCTGTACCACCTGAACCGGTAACGACAATTTTACCTGACTTGTCTCCAAAACACATAACAGGAGAAACTGTTACCTGAGCTGTAAACGGTGTATCAGGTTGCTTAATTTCAACAGATTCTGTGTCTGAGCAATCTCCACTATCAACTTTTACTGTATAAGTACCTGCAACAAGATTCTCGAATCTATCTTCTGCCTGTGGTCCTGCAAGAATAGTTGTTCCTGCAGCATTAAGCAATGTATATTGATAATTTCCTAAACCTCCTGTTGTATTTGCTACAATAACTCCTGTAGCAGAACCTGTACATTTTACAACAGCATTAGATAATTCTAAATTAACAATTAATGGTTCTAAAGGATCTATTTTGATATCATTTGATATAAAACTTACACAACCATTAGCATCTTTAACATAGTAATGATAATTACCAGCCGGAACATCAAAAGATGTTGATGAAGCGAATGAACCAATTACAGTAGCAAAATTTGCATCAGCACTATATGTATATGGACTTGTACCTCCAACTGCGCTTAATGTAAGTGTTGTTTGTGTTAAACATGTTTGTGTTTTAGAAACAATCAAACTTGGAATTACTTCTGTAGGCTCGCTTATAACAATTGTTCCAGAAGTTGCTGTACAATTATAACCATCAGTAACTGTTATCGAATAAGTTCCTATGCCTAAATCAGTGAAAACTGGAGATGTTTGAGGACCAGAAACAATAACCGGTGTTGCTGAAACAATGTTCAAAGTATATAAATAATTACTTCCCTGACCACCTGTAACATTAGTAGCAGTTATCGTACCGTTCTTATCTCCAAAACATGTTAACAGAACATTTGGTGTTGTTGTAATTACGATTGGTGTTGGAATTACCAATTGTACATTAGTACTTACTGAACAGCCTTTTGTATCTCTAACACGTATTGTATATGTATCGGCAGTTAAATTAGCATAATCATAAGTTGCAGACCAGGCTGAAACTATGCCTGTACTATTTTCTAACTGATATTCATATCCTCCAGCCCATCCGCCAGTTGCTGTAACAGAAATGCTTCCATCGTTATTACCTGAGATACAAGTAATAGCTGTATGCGTTTCCGAAATACTCAAAGTTGCAGAAGGTTGAGAAATTGTAAATGTCGTAGAAACAGAACAGAATGGACTATTGTTTAATGTAGCTGAAATAGTATACTCACCAGCTGTTAAACCTGTTAAGTTTAGTGGTCCTGCAGATGCAAGAGTTCCTGAACTTGGTACTGGTCCTGATACTGTATATGTAAAAGCTCCTGCATCATTTGTTGGATTAGTTTGATTATCAATTAAGTTAACCGTTACTGCACCTTCATTTGAGCCATAACAAACCACATCACTAGTTTTCACTACGTTTAGATCGAATGTATTTGGTTCATTTACATAATGAGCTTTTTCGATACGACATCCTGTTATCGGATTTAATGCTGTAATGATATACTGTCCAACCTGTAAACCTGTAAAGTTACCTGTTGTATTAGAAGGGAATGAAACTGCTCCACTCACATCTGTCAAAGTATATTGAATACCTGCTATCGTCGTTCCGGAAGCATCAACTGCCGTAGCCGTAATATCTTCCAGATTAGTACATGTAATAGCTGTATTAATAACATTTATTTTATCCAGGCCAATGTATGGATCAATTGTTATAGGTGTAGCATAAGTACCCATACAACCATTGCTGTCATAAACATTTACTGTATAACTTCCGCCAGATAAATCAAATTCGGTATACGTATTTGAAGCTCCTTTTTGAACCGGAACCGGGTTTCCGTTTTTGATAAATTCATAAACAGTATAGGTTCCTGAACCACCTGTAACTCCTGTTGCCGGATCAACTGTAATAGTTGCGAAATTAGATGTATTACCTGTCGTACAAATAAATTGTGAAACAGCAACATTATTTACCAAAACAGGATTTGGTTCAATTACTGAAATCGTAGCAGTTGCAGTACATCCTCTTTCAGATATTACTGCCACAGTATAAGATCCAGCTGTTAATCCGCTAAATACAGGTGAGTCTTGTGGAGTACCTCCATTCAGACTATACACATATACTGGATTATCGTTTACACCTACTGCAGGAGTTGCCATAGTCGCTGTAATTGTACCATCATTTCCTCCGTTACAAGTTACTGGTGTAGTGCTCAAAGCAAATCCAGTAATTTGAGTCGCAGGTTTTAAATCTATTGTCGCAAATACTTCGCATAAAGTAGTTGTATCACGAACCCCTATAGTATGAGATCCGGACGCAACTCCTGCTAAAGGTGTCGTTGCTCCAAAAGCGCCTCCGTCAATGTTATAAACATAATTTCCTGAACCACCTGTCGTTGCTACAGCCACCACACCGTCACCATCTGTACAAGAAGGAGAAGAAGTAACTGTTGGAGTAAGAATTAATGGTTCCATAATAGTAACCGGAGTAGCAGTTGAAACACAACCATTAGCATCTTTTACTATTACATTATATACACCTGGGGCATTTACTGTAATTACATTATTTGAATCATAACTAACACCATCAACACTATATAATAATGCTGTACTGAATCCTGTTGCTGTTACGATAATATCATAAGTACCTGTAGCACTAGGACATTGTGTAGCTATTGCACTGGCAATAGTTGGATTAGTGTCTAAAAGAATTGGCTGAGCATTGTTCGCATCACAATTATTGCTATCCAATACATAAACTGTCCAATTTACATCAACACCATTATTGGTGTCAACAACCAATTGGTCGTTTGTAACAAAACTTGCTGCTGCCGGAACCGGATCACCAGTTTTGACTACTGCATATTTATAAGGAGCAGTTCCTCCACTTGGAGTTACTGTTATCGTAGCACTATCATTATTACAATTAATGTTCGTTGCAACAGAAGTTGAACTTAAAGCAGCCGTTGGTTCGCTAATTACGAAATTAGTAACTGAAGCCTGACAACCAGAAACCCCATCAGTAACCGTGAAAGTATAATTACCCTGAGGTAAAGCAGTATAACTTACTACATCACCGTTTTGAGCCATTGTACCCAAGTTAGGAGATAATGTAAATGTATAATTACCAGCCGTAATGTAATTTGCTATTGTAAAATTCGCAGCACCCGTGCTACCGCCATTGCAATATACGTCATTGATTAATTGTGCTGTTACTGATATTTTATCAGCTTCTTCTACTACAATCGCTTTAGTTGTACTACAGCCATTGCTGTCTGTTACTTTTATAGTATAAGTATCAGGAGCTAAATTATTAAAACTATTTGTTGCGCTTGGAGCAGTAACTGCTGCAGCTGGTGAAATAATTTCATAAGTATATGGCGCTGCACCTCCTGCTACTCCATTTACTGTTACTGTTGCAACAGTTCCCGGCGTATTACAGTAAATTGGTGTGGAAGTTAAATCCATATCTGTTGGTGGTAAATACGGATTAACTATCGCTTGTCCTGATATACTACAACCATTAGCATCATGAACCACAAAATTGATCGTTTGTGCCGTATTTACTGAGAATGAAGCTGAAGTTTGGAAAGTAGCTCCATTATCAAAACTATAAGTATAACCTGGAGTTCCTCCACCAGCAGTAATAGTTACTATTGCATCTTGCGGTGCATTTGTAACATCACAACCAAATGGTGTTACGACAGCAGATGCTGTCACTACAGCTGGCTCAGTTATCGTTACCGGAATTGCAGCAGAAGGACATCCTTTAGCGTCAGTCACTACAATTGAATAAGATCCTGCAATTAAACCTGTATAAATTCCTG
>NZ_AKJZ01000038.1 GCF_000282055.1 Flavobacterium sp. CF136 | reverse complement strand
GTCGCAGCCAAAAGAACCGGCTCAGTTATCGTAATTGGAGTTTTTGGGTAAAGACATGATTTTGCATCTTTAACCGTAATAGTATAAGTAGTTCCTGCTGCTAAGCCTGTAAATACATTAGATGTTTGGAAAGCTCCAGCATCCAATTGATATTCGTAAGGACCAACTCCGGAACTTACATTTACTGTTATAGTACCATCAGTACCGCCATTACAACTTACATTCGTTTCTGTTGTTGTAAATACTGTTGGCGTAATTGGGTCTAAATCGAAGCTGGTTGTCGTTTGACACACTGTTGCATTATTCGCATCAGTAACTCTAAACACATAATTTCCAGCAGTTGTTGCTGTATATGGATTAGCCGCAGCTGCAAATGCACCACTATTGAAAGATACTTCATAAGTATAATTAGCGGCTGGAGTTGTATTTCCACCCGTTGTTGTCAAAGTAATTTCTGCATCAGGAGTTACTGTACAATCTAATTCTTTAGTTAATGATGCAGATAAATTTAGTTTAGGATATACTTCATAATCAACATTTTCTGTACAGCCATTTCCATCTTTAATTACCAAATTATAAGTTCCTGCAGCATTAAAAGTAAAACTTGGTGAAGTCTGGAAAGTACTTCCGTTTACACTATAAGTAGCTCCGCCAATTATATCCGGATCTACTGTACCAGAGAAAGTAATTGTAAATGCATTTCCGTCATAACAAATTGGAGCTGCCGGTGCATTAATTACAGGAGCATCATCTGCATCTAAAGTTACAGGAGCATTTTTAATACAACCGTAAGCATCTTTAACGTAAACAATATAATTTCCTGTTGTACTTGTTGCAAAAGTAGTATTACTAATCCAACCTGCTGTTGCAGCCGTTGGTGCAGTAGCTGACGCTAACAAATATTGATAAGTATAAGGTGCTGTACCATCTTTGGCCTGAGCAGCAATTACACCATCTTCATTACAATTAACATTTTTAATCTTAGTTGCAGTAATTGATAAATCAATAGCTGATTCTGTAATAGCAAATGGAGCTGAAGTTGCACTACAGCCTGCATTTGTTGCACCTGCATCTTCTGTAATCAATACAAAATAATTACCAAAAGGCAACGAACCAAAATTATTCACTGCTAATGATCCACCAGCAGGTACAGTTGTACTCACTGAACTTCCAACCGGCATAACAGTTTGTGAATTATAAATTTGATACGTAACCGGTGTAGCTACTCCATAAGTATGATTAATAGTAAACGTTACATTACCGTTTGCGGCACCTTTACATGTAATATTATTTGCCACTATAGGATTAACTGTAATGGTAGAACTTGTTCCAATTGGAAATTGAGAAGTTTCATAATAGTAACATCCTGTTCCTGTTCCACCATGAGCCGCATCGGCATCATATACTACAAAGGTATAAGTTACTCCTGGTATCAAATTAGTGAATGTAGTTTGTTTACTGCCTACAGCATCTTCCGCTAACCAGGTACCTGCTGGGTAAGAAGGTGCAGAACCTGTATATAAACTGAAGTAAAACGGACCTGTACCAATAGTGCTCGTAGGTGAAGAACCTACGGCAACAACAGCTGATCCTGGTCCTGAACAAACAGCTGGTGCTGCTGAAACCGTAATATCTAAATCATCTGGTGGTGAAGCTACCAGTACATTTTGAACTAACTTAGAACAACCATTAGCATCAACTACATTAATTTGATATAGTCCAAAATCAACTACGTTAAAACTAACTGATGTAGTACCTGCATTATTTAATTCAGAATTATTATATCCATTAACACCCGTTACGATGTAATCATAAGGTCCAACTCCTCCTGTAACACTATCAACTATTACAGAACCTTTTGAGATACCTGAACCATTACAAGTAATTGGAACAGCATGGTGATTCACAATAATAGCTAAAGGCTGAGCAATATTAAATATTTGTGTATCTGTACAACCTTTCGCATCAGTTACAGTAATAGTATAGTTACCGGCTGCTAAACCAGAGGTCTGTGTTCCATAATTAATTCCAGTCGTAGTATTCAATACATTAAATACAAAAGGAGCTAATCCTTTAGTATTATCGATTGCTATAGTTATCGCTGCTGTATCATCTCCATTACAATTAATAGATTGTGTTTGGGTTACCCCTGTAATATCAGGGTTAACAGTTGGTGTAACAACAATTCCTGTTGTTGTTGAAGCTGAACAGGAATTATTATCTGTAACTGTGAAAGTGTAGTTACCCACTGTACTTGTAGTAAATACATTTCCGACAAAAGATCCTGTATTTGGAGAACTTGTATATGTAAATGGTCCGGCTCCCCCTGTTGGAGTTAAAGTAATTTGTGCAGCCGTTGGTGCTGGATTACAAGTAATATCTTTGTTTAAAACTGCACTCAAAGTTAATTGAGGCGCTACAATAACCGGATTACTATCAGCAATACAGCCGTTAGCATCTTTTACACGAATAGTGTAAGTGCCCACTGTTGTTATTGCGAAAGTATTAGACGCCTGATAAGAAGCTCCTGCATTAATACTATAAGACAAAGTTCCTGTACCACCACTAGCTGCAGCAGTAATAGAATAACCACCCACTGTCCCCAAACAACCTGCACCAGTGGCAGTAACTGTTGTTGGTGCTGAGTCTTTAGCAATTACAAGATCTAATTTAAAAGTACATCCTTTTGTATCTTTAATCCAAACGTCCCATGCCAAAGCAGGATCAAGATTAGCAGTGTTAGAAGCAACATATGTTCCTGCTGCTGCGTTATCAGCTACAAAAGAAT
Source organism: Flavobacterium sp. CF136 (assembly GCF_000282055.1). Classification (GTDB taxonomy): domain Bacteria; phylum Bacteroidota; class Bacteroidia; order Flavobacteriales; family Flavobacteriaceae; genus Flavobacterium. The sequence continues at coordinate 1,873 of NZ_AKJZ01000038.1, read as the reverse complement.
AAGTATAATTTGGCGTTCCTCCTGCCGGAGTAACTGTAACTGTAGAAGTAGCAACATTACAATTTGCATTTACCGTAGTAAAAGTAGCAGATAAAGTTGCTGCCGGTTGTGAAATAGTAATTGATGTTGAAGCAGTACAACCCGTAGTTTGGTCAGTGAAAACTACATTATAAGTCCCTTGACCCAAGTTTGGCAAAGTAAATGTACTTGCAGTTTGTCCGGTAACTGCAGCTCCTGAATTTATAGCATAACTATAAGTAGTAAAGTTGCTTACATTATAACGAATCGACCCTGTATTTCCTCCAAAACAATCTACATCAGTTAATTTGGTAGCAGAAACAGCAATTGGAGTAACCGGATTAACAGTATAAGACTGAATCGCAAAACAGCCATTGGCATCCGTTACTTTAAAAGTATAAGTACCTGCTGTCAATCCTGTGAAAATACCTGATGAAGCTCCTGTTGTATTGATAACCGGACCTGAGGTAATGGTATAAGCCAATGGGGCAACTCCTGTTCCTGATGTTGTAGCAACTGTTACTGTACTTGTTGTACTGGCAACCGGTGCACAATAAATCGGTGAACTTGTTATTCCCGAAATTGTTGGCGGGTTTAATGGTGCTAAATTAATATTCTGAACAGACGATAAACATCCATTTCCATCTTTTACAATGATATTAAATGATTGAGCGCTTCCATTATCATTTACCGATAATGTATTGCTTGTACCATATGATGTTCCGTTATTGAAACTGTAAGTGTAAGTTCCATTTCCGCCAGAACCTGTTACTGTAATAAGTGCTGCAACTTTTGTGTTTGTGGCACTACAGCTAAATGGTGTTGTTACTACTGCTGAAACTCCAACTGTTGTTGGGTTAACCAATGTAGCGGTAACTGTTCCTGAACAGCCTTTACTGTCTTTTACATAAAAAGTGTATGTTCCTGCTGCTAATCCTGTAAATGAACTGCTTGCTGTAAAAGTAACATTGTCAGCACTATAGGTGTAACCTCCTGAACCTCCTGCTCCTGTTAATTGTACTGAACCGTTTGCATTTCCGTTACATAATGGATTTACGTGTGTCTCACTTACTGTTGGATTAGTAATTGGACTTACTGTAGCCGTGGATGTAGATTTACAACCATTAGCATCAGTAATTTCAAAAGTATAAGTGTCTGCATTAACATTGCTTACACTATAAGTAAAAGTTAAAGCCGCACTGGCTGCACTCGAAGCACTTGCTGCTCCTGATCCTTTTTTAACTGTATAAGTATAAGGTGATTTTCCTCCTGTTATGGTAGTAGTTATTACCGCATTTGCACTGGCTGAACAATCTAATGTTTTGGTTACTGCTGATGAAGCTGTCAATTGTGGATAAACAATAACTGGTGTTGCCGATGCTGTACATCCATTGCCGTCTTTTACCCAAACTGTATAGGTTCCTGAGGCAACAGTAAATGTATTTCCTGCCTGGAATGAACCAGTGGCTCCATTGATTCCATATGTTAATGTTCCTGTTCCGCCTGTTCCTGCAGCTGTTATAGTAAATGTACTGCCTGAAGCCGTACATTGGTTCGTTACCGATGCTGTTACTGATGGTGTAGGATCACTAACAACTGTTACGGTGCTTTTCGCTGTACATCCATTGGCATCTTTTACATAAACATCCCAAACTAAATCAGCTGATGAATTAGTATCTACTGTTAATACAGCACTGCTTCCATAAGTAGAGCTTGGAACTGTTGATGGGCTTTTTGCAAAGGCATAGGTGTAATTCGGTGTTCCGCCTGCTGCGGTTACCGTAATCTGTGAATTGTCATTGTTACAGTTTACATTCGTTCCAACAACGCTCGTAATCGATAAAGCAGCTGATGG
>NZ_AKJZ01000037.1 GCF_000282055.1 Flavobacterium sp. CF136 | reverse complement strand
GATATTACGCTACCAACGGTTGTGGTACGACAAATAGTAATGCAGTAGCGATAACAATAAATCAAACCCCTTCGGTTCCTACAGTTGGTACGATAACAAATGTTAGTTGTTCTGCGGGAGGCAGTATAGTTTTAAATGGTTTGCCAAGTGGCAGCTGGACGATTAATCAATCGGGAACGGCAATAACAAGTTACAGCAGTAATACCAGTAGTTATACAGTTCTTGGGTTAGCTGTGGGCAGTTATACTTTTACCGTAACCAATGCCAGTGGATGTCCATCTTCAGCAACAGCAGCAGTACCTATAACAGATGCTTCCAGTACTACCTGGAATGGAATTGCATGGAGCAATGGTACACCCGATGCAACGAAGAATGCTATAATCGTATCAGTAACACCTAATTCTCCTTTTACGGCAGATTTGAGTGCCTGTGCCTTGACTATCAACAATAGTAGTGGGGTGGCTACGGTACCTTCAGGAATAACTTTGACAATAACAAACGGAATTACAGTTGCTACCGATTATAATTTGATTTTCGAGAACAACGCGAGTTTGGTACAAATAAATAATAATGCAACAAACACCGGGAAAATTATCTACAAGCGAAATTCTGCACCGATGAAAAA
>NZ_AKJZ01000036.1 GCF_000282055.1 Flavobacterium sp. CF136 | reverse complement strand
TTGGCAGATTTAAATGATTATACTTTATTTCTATGATGTTTTTGTTATTGTCTTTGGTCATATTGCCATTGGCATCATAACTATAATCATCATTTACATTGGCAGCGCTGTCTACGAATCCTACAGTTTTATTACTTGTGTCAGCGACTTTAACAAGTTGATTGGTAATATTGTTGTTGCTGTAACTGTAGACCAGGTCATCTATAGAAGTTGCGGTAACATCACTTCCTCCTTTGCGTAAAAGAGTCATGATATTACCGTTTTTATCATAAGTCAGGTTTTCATCATAAGCATTATTGACACTGTTATTTCGTTTAAAAATACTTGTTTTTAAACGGTTTAGATTGTCGTAAGTGTATCCATACCCTCGTATTAACGGGGTCGCTTCAGAATTGCTTGTCCAATACGTCTCTGCAATATTTCCATTATATAAGGCATTTACCCCAGCAGTATTCGAAGTATTATAATTAATTTTAAAAGCAAATAAATCTTTAGGATCACCACTTTTTGTTAGGGCGGCTATATCATTAATTGCAGTTAGCCATCCACGGATGTTGTAGTTGTAGTGTATATTTTGTACAGGAGTCTGCGTTGTGTTTCCTACCTTTTTAGAGATTAACTGTCCCAGTTCATCATAGGTATTGCTGGCGATAAGCTCAATAGTTCCACTGTTTATCTGATGGGTCTGCGTTAGCAGACGATCCTGATCCGAATAGGTAAAGACATCTTTTGTGGTAAGTTCAGTATCAGCAGCCAATCTTTTATGTTTGGTGATACTGTATTGCAGTTTACCCGAAAAATCATCCAATCTGCTGTCTGTATAGGTATAACCCCCCAGGAAGTTTTGTGTAAAGGAACGCACGGGTCTTACCTTGGCATCATACAGCATATAAGTCAATTCGTTTCTATAGGCAGTACTGGCTTCTAAAACACGTGTCCAGCTTCCTGTTGCCAATCCTTTGGGCTTTATAGTGGTATTGTAATAAACAGGCTGGTCGTTATTTGCCACGGTAGCCGGAATAGAAGGGGTATCGGGATAATTGTAGTCATCAAAATAGCTTACGGTCAATACATGATAACCTGCTGTTGGCCAGGCTACGGAGCTGTAACGAAAAGAAACCCCATTTACGGTAGTATTGGTAGCTGTGGCAATTTTGGTTTCGCTCAAATCAGTGAAGCCATTGAGTGTTTCCTGCAATGTTTTTCTGGTAGCTGCTGTTACCTGTCCGGACAACCAGGCTGTTATTACCGGACGATTAAAAACATCGTATTTGGTTACAGACCATCCGGCTGTAGTTATGTCAGAAAAAGGAGAATTAGCAGGACCCGTTGCTACCGGTCTATCAAGTTTATCATAAATGATAAATTCCCACTGCTTGCCGGGAAGTTTTTTCTCAACTAAGCGGTTTTGATTATCGTATTTGTATTGATAACACAAATTATCCAATATAGTCAGATTGCCGGTGTCAATGATGGCACTGAAGGTACTTCCGGACTGCGCATTGAATCCGGGCAATAAGATGATTGAATTGGTAGCGGTTATCTGTGAATAATTTCCAGAAGTTACAACAGCAGTAGATGTTACATTGGCCTGTACGGCTGTTGTGCTGCCTATAAGGTCTACGGCTTTTGGCGGGATAACATAGGTCAGGTTTCCGTATATATCATAGACATAATAGGTGTCATGTTTTTCATTGGCTGTTCCGGTTCCGACAGTGCCATAAGTTCTTTTTAGGATGACCTGCCCTTCCTTGTTTTTAAATTCTACGGTTGAGCCGTTTGTTTCTGTTGGCACAGCAGCAGTATTCTCATCATAGGTAATTGTTTTGTAAAGCTGACCTGCCGGATAAAAACCTGTTCCGGACGCTCTGCTTAAAGTAATGTCATATAATCCGAGAGTAGAATTCCAGGTGGCATTGGCATTATACAATCTTACCTCGTCACTGTCAATATTGGCCTGATAGTCCATTTTTATTTCATGTCCTAATCCGGATTTCCAGTCATTTCCGGGAGCTGCCTGTTTCAGGATACGGTTAAGCGGAGAAGCTTCCAGCTCTTTTCTGCTAAAAGGATTTGTTGTAGCTTCCTGAGCAGGATTTCCGTTGATGGCAGGATTGGGACTCCCGTAATAGGACAATACATTTGTCTCTGCAGCGAGATCAAAAGCCATATTGGTATTGGAAGATTTAAAAGGCAGGTATTCTTCCACCTGTCTTCCAAACCCATCATATTTGATATGCGTAATAATGTCATTTCCTGATGCAGACTGCTGTCCGCTAATTTGTTGAACAGGTCTTCCCAGTCCATCAAAATAGGTTGTTTTTTGGGTTGCCTGAGCCACAGTAGGAGCAGGAATTGCAACAAGACTTGGAACTTTGTAAATAACATTTTTAATATAATTTTCAGTTTGTGTCTGTCCAATTGCCATAACAGGAAACAAAACCAAAAGGAGTTTTATTCTTTTTTTCATGATGCTTTTGGTTTATTGTTTGTAATTATATTGGTTTTCAGATAAGATTTTATCGTCTTTGTCTTTTGCAAATTGGAGTCTTCCAAAACGGTCATAGATATAGGTAATTTTATCTCCTTTAGGATCAGTAATGGTGCTAATCCCTACCAGTGGAATATGGGTATAAGTGGTAACTACTGCATTGGGTAATGAAGTTCTCAGTGTATTTAGAGCTAAAATTAAGTTTGCTTCTGTTCCTGTATCTGAAAGGGTTTGTAGATTAGGAATATAGGAAGACACCTGACTGTAAGTCACATTTTCTATTTTAGCAATTGGCAGTGTTTTGTTGTAGCCCCAGATAATAGATACAGAAGCGCCATTTTCAAGTGTATATTGCTGAATATTACCTTTGTCATCGTACTGGTCAAATATTAGTTTTCTGTCCGATGCAGTTGTTATATTGATATCTGTAATTCCCTTATTTGTATGAACTTCTTTTGATAATAAAAGATTTCCTGTAGCAACGGATTTATCATATTTAATATGTCGTTCGGATAATTTTGAATAGCCATTAAAAGTTTTTACAGAAATAGATTCATCTATTCTATGTAAATCTACTAATTCCTGCATATAAGGTGTTTGTTCTATCCCAATTAAATCAAAAGGATATTTGTATTCTGTTTTAACGTTTTCCCCTTTTGAATTTGTTGTCAAGGTAGAAGTTAATTGATAATATGGCTGATTCCCATAAGTATTTGTAGTAATTGTTTCTACATTTTGATTTGGAAAATAATTTGTTTCGGTTGTATTGGCCAATTTGACAATCCCATAATAGTTTTTATAAGTCCAAACAGAATAGTTCTCAAGCGGAGAGAATCGTGTTGGGTCTGCGCAAACATTCAAGACAGGGTCCCAGTCTGGTTCCCAAGGGAATATAAAATTTTTTCTAGCTGTAATTGCTGTTAAAAAATTATTACCAAATAAAGAGTAGCTATAAATTTTCTTTGTTTTTACTACACTATTACTATCATATATTGTTTCCTCTTCAATTTTATCTTTCATCAATTCTCCATAATTATCCGGAGAACTGCCATAAATATCAGATCCTTCATATAGACGGGCCGGGGAATCCATACTGGGCCTAAATATTTTTTCAATCATTCCATTTTTTACACCATTATTTTCCAATATTTCCGTTATAGCTGAATAATTGATTGACTCTCTGGTTAAATACCCGGAATTTACAGGGTTTGAAGATACTGTATAGACGTATATAGGTCTTGCAGTATATTGAAAGCATGTTGGATATAAAGTAATTGGACACCATATTATAACCGAATTTGTTTTATTGTAGTAAGGTTCGAATGCATGCTGCATAGTGGTATTATTGGATAAATAATCGCTTAGTTTGTTATAATATATCTTTCTTTTGTTATAACTCAAATTATTTGTATAATCAGTAATTTCCTTAACTCTTGCTCCTGCTCCATAAATAGTCTCTTCCGCAAAATCACCATTGTATTTAACTTTTACTGTTCCATATACTCCCCCTTTTTCTAGTGTCATTGTAATTTTATAAGTACTTCCGGCAACCGTACATATAGGTTCATTTGCGTAAACAGATGACCAGGTACTTAAACATTGCTTATCAGGATTAGAGTTTACTGCAATTCCATAAGTAGTAAAAAGATCTAATATTATTTGGTTGTTTTTATATACCCTAACATTATATTTATTATTAGTAGATCCTGTAGTACAATTAGATCCCTGAATATTTGCAATTGCTTCAAAATTTAAAGGAAGACCATTAGATATAAACTCAAAAGAAGCAGTAACAGGTGTAGTATTCGTGTCGCAATATTTAATAGCAGCTATAGTTTGATTTATAGGAATTTTAGTTTCAGACATTTTAGCATCTTTGTTGGCTTCGTATAGAACCTCAGTGTAACCTCCAGTAGGATAGGTTATTTTTTTCAACATGCCATAATATACTTTATTGGGGTTTACCTCCATATTGGCGGTACCTGTAAATCCTAACCATTGAGTGTTGGTTGCTTGATAATCTACCAGTTTATTACTAAACGGACTGTCGTTAATTGAACCGTTAGTATAACCAAATTTATCTTTTGAATAAGTTAATCTGGCAGGTAATTCATTCATATTATAATACTCAAATGAATATTTTTCATAATTAACAGCGTTCAGATTTCCTTTAAAGCTAACCTCTTTTAAAAATAACCTAAAATCAGTTCCTACTTCATTTACTGCAGTAATCATGCTATTTATAGTTGATGCATTTGCCTGTACTATGTCATAATTAAAATCTATTTGCTTGATTAGTTCCGTATTTTTCAACACTTTTATTTCCTTTAGCGATTTTCCTCCTGCATCCTGTCTCTGGGAATTATAATTAAATACAACCGAATTGTTCTGAAAATGAATTGTTGATAAGACCTTTGACCATATCGAATTGGCATTTAGACATGTTTTTAATTGCGAGTCAGTTAAAGATGGCTCACTAGGGCAAGTGTCCTGACGTGACTTTGTTGTAGAACAACCATCACTATAATAAAGTTCATTTAGCGCATAATCAAAAGTTATGGAATTGTTCTTTGGGGATATAATTTCTGTTAAAAACCAAGCTGTTATATAAGAGGTATTTTCGATACGATCACACTGATTATAATTAAGTTTAGTTTCAATAGAGGCATCACTACCTCCAAATACATATTTATAACCATTTTCATCAATGATGGTAAATTTCCTAATACCATTATTAATTATTTCGTAAGTTATTTTAAGGCTTTGCTCACTTAATATATGTGGTACTAAATCTTTATCAAAATAAAAACTACCAGAGACACCATTTGCATTAAAAGAAAACCAATCCTGTTCTCCATCATAAAAAGAAGCGCTATCTAAATCTCTGGCTATATTTTTAATATCTTCCGCTCGTTCTAAAGAAGAAAAAGGTTCATCTGATGAAGGATATAATCTACCGACTGATCCAGCCGACTCATCTGGATAATCCCTTACTGTTCTGGAAATTACTCCTCCAGCATTCAGTGTCCAATTAGTTCCGACAGTACCTGATAAATCATCAATACGGACTCCATTGCTATAATATCCTATAGAAATTGGTAATGTTATATCACCCGACTGAACTGTATAAATGGGTACACTATAACTAAAACCACCTGTGCTTCCGTTTAAAGGGATATTGCCAAACTTAGAAAATTCATAAGCACTTGGTGAAGGAGGAATTATTTTTTGTATAGCCTCTTTAATGTATTCTTTGTTTTGTACTTGTGCTTGCACTTCAATATTTATGAAGAATATTAAGAATAGAAATATTTTTGACATAGAAAGCAAACTTGAAGAGTTAATATGATGTTTTATCATTGGTTTAAATTTAATCATGAAATTTGGCATTTCGGCTACTTTGCCGAGCAATATAATTTGGTTATCAAAAGAGGCTGGTTAAAAAATTACATTCCAAACAATAGCCTCTATTTTCTCCCTTCTTCCAAAATTTTCAACCTTTTATTTTGTTCATCAAGAAGCTGAATAAGTTTTTCTGTATTTTTCTGTTGCTCTATTGTATACAAAGTCAGTTCCTCAATTTTCTTTAACAAGGCCATATTCATTTCAGCCAGCATTAAACCATTTTTTTCAATTTCTTTTGCTGAAGGAATTTCAGGTAAATGACTATTTTCTTTAATGTAATCCTCCACTTGCTGTAAAGATTTTAACTTGTAATCATTTGCAAAAACATAATCGGGAACCGTCATTGGAGAAGACAAATCAATTCTGACTTCTTGCGCATGAATTTTACCATTTACAGTTAGCTTTTCGTCAGGTATTGCTGTCCCAAGACCTAAATTACCTACAGGTGACAATACTAATGATGTAATAGAATTAACCTTACTGCCATCCCAATAAGAGGTCTGAATTTTCAAACCAGACCCAGTTTGTGCATAATTACCTCCATTGTTATCAATTATTGTTTTATAATAATTATCGTTCCAAACTTGATTTAATATAACGCTGGCTCCATCACCAGTCCACGTTGAACCGGTAATATTAACGACCGACTGCCCACCTGCATTTGAAGCACTCTTTTGCACATCGAGTAAACCTATTGGATTACTAGTTCCAATACCAACATTACCATTTGAATTGATCCTCATTCTTTCAATATTATTTGTATAGGAAATAAAGTCATTTCCATCTGCTCCAACTCTTACATTATATTCATTTAAAGATGTAGATCCCTTAAAACCAATTGTCGAAACTGAAGTTCCGTCATTAATTATGCTTACTGGTACTGCATTTGTTGTAGATTTAAAAAAAGCTGCA